>JAFGNP010000054.1 GCA_016926975.1 Coriobacteriia bacterium
CGGCGTCGGTGAGCGCCACGATCTCGTCGGTGAGCTCGTCTACCACATAGCGGGTGGTGACGCCGCCTGCGGTCGCGATCTGGCGCATCCCGTCTGAGTCGTAGGCGTAGGTGCCGTCTGAGAGGACGTTGGCGCGCGTCGTGCGACTTTCTGTCAGCCGAGCCAGTCCACTTCGCCATCTTCCACAGGCTGCAGCAGCTCGCCGGTGTACAGATCCTGCCCGTTCATCGCGTCACCCGCATGCATGCCGAGGACGTCCGCGACCTGAAGCAGCAGGTCCTCGGCGAAGAGCTCCTCGGATCCCCAGGCAGCCGCGAGCTCTAAGGGTGTGCGGCCTGATGCGAGTACCGGCATCCATCTCGCGGCGTCGCCCTCGCCGCTCGAGCCGTCGGGCTCGGGGAACTCCTCCGGCATCGAGTTGAAGACGTCGAGCGCCTGCCCGGCCACGATGAGCTCGAGACGCAGCAGGTCGCTGTCGTGGACGGTCACGCTCACGCAGGTGCAGGCGCACGCCTGCGAGACGGCGCGTGCGAGATCGGGCTCGGTGCCGACCGGTCCGAAGAGCGCGATCCATGGCTCGGCGCGCTGCGGACCGACGGCGACCGGCCCTTCGAAGGCACCGTCGTCCTCACGCAGCGCCCGCACGACATCTGCGCGTGACGTGCCCCCGTCACCGGTGAAGACCTGCACGTTGGAAACGAACGCGCCCATCGCCTCCCCCTTCTCGCTGCTCTGCTGCGACCTCTAGGGCAGCAGCGGGTCGAGATACTCTGCGAGCTCGTCGAGCATCTCCCACGTGGTCTCGCTGAAGCGCTCGGTTACCTGCAGACGCACCTGCGTGGTCACCGGTCCGGTGCGCGTGTTCTCCTCGATGATCGCGCATGGCGCCTCGCGACAAATGCGGTCCACCCCGCCGAGCGTCTCGATGTGCTTGTCGGTGAGGAGGTTGCACCAGAACGACCCGCGCGCCACGCGGTCGACCTCCTCGAGATGAGATGTAGGCGAATGATCGCGCTGATCGAACATCTCGTATCTGGTCTCCGCGTATGGGGAGTTCTCCTGACCTACGAAACCGTAGACGGCACCGACCGCTTCCGTGAGCGAGGCCGTGGATGAGGCCATTCGATCGGCCACTTCGTCAAGACGAGGCCCTGGCCATGCCAGCCGGATCGCGAACGACGGCTGGAGGCCGAACCGCGTTATCGCTTCGTCGAACACGGTGTCATTGAGCTGGTGCCAGAACGGGATGATCATCTCGGTCGACTGATCGTCGTCATCGTAGACCATTAGCGTTGACCAGCCGCCCTCCTCGAGGATATCCTGGGCGATCTTCATGAGGCTTGCCGATCCGACCAGCTTGCGCTTTCGCCCCAACCGCGCAGACGAGAGTGGCACCGCTATGGACAGCGGAACGCCCAGATCGGCAGACACGGCGAATGCGAAATCGAGGAATCCCCCCATGCCTGATATGACATGCCCGGCCGACTCATATGATGTGACGCACGAACAGAGCCAGGGCAGCGGCTCTCCATCCAATGCCTCTTCTAGCCGAACCAGGTCCCTGTGCTGGTCAACCCATTCGCGGACTGTCGACCACAGCTCAGAGGTGTCATCCACCTCGAAGCTCACGTACCCCGGTCCGCCGTCACTGATGCTCAGGCCGAGTGACTCCAGCTCAGCCTCGATGCCGGGTGAGGTCTCAAGAATGAACCTGTGCATCGGTCGCCAGAACTTCGGTCCGCCTGCTGGCATGCGCCCAAACCTCCCATCGTGCTGGTCTCCATGCCCCTCACCCCGGGAGTAGCATAGTGCATCACGAGGTGCACCAGCTCGTCAGTCTGATCACGGTGTCACCGCCACCGCAGTGGCCGCACCGACAAAGAGATTCCCTCCTGACGCCACGGTACCGACCAATAATTCAAATAAGTTGATCGCGACGTAAGCGAGCAGCGCGGCTCCCACAGCTGCTCCTGCGTCTGTCGAACAAGTGCCTTCCGCGTACACTCCGCCTGCCGTCACCGTCGCGAATGTTTCTGTGGAAGCATACGCCGGTGCGTACGCTGGCTGCATCGAGAGACTCTGCACACGACTGTCCTGCTCTGCCGTGCGGCGCGCAGGCACCGGGACGCTCGCACCCGAGCGCTGAACAGTCTCGTAGTAGATCATGCCCGGAGAGTCGAAGTACTGCCCAGCGCTGTAGGCTCCGAGCAGCTTGCTTCCATAGCTCATGTCCGCACGTGTCTTCAGACCCTGCGCCACCAGACCATGCATGTAGCTTGCGAGCTGGGCCTCCCCAAGCCTCTTGAGATATGGCGTGTTGTGCCATCTGCCAGGCTTGATCTCAAATGTCTCTCCGCTCCAGGTGTCATAGATGTCCGCAAACCCCCCGTTTCCCTTGAGGCCTCCGCCAGGCACCCAGTAGTTGGCTCGAGCAGTACCATGAGTCTTCAAGTAGTCCGCGGTGATTAGCGCATGCGCAGTACTCCCGCCCATCAGCCCGTACCCAGATGCAGCACCCTCAGCAACGTCAGCCGCATACCGCATGGCCTTCTTGTACCCTGGGGATGCTACGAATTCCTCGTACGTTGCGCCCACTCCGCCGAACATGACGACGTTGCTGATTGTGCGTACGCGCGCGGCGATACCTGCCGCCAACCCGCTCGTTCCCGGCTTGCCAGACGCGCTCGGGTTCTTGGCCGCCAGGCGCCGCACGTCGTCGGCCGCCTTCTTCTTCGCAGCGGCCTTCGCCTGCTGCTGCCGCTTCTTCCGCGCAGCGTTCGCCACCTTGTTCGCTTGGACCTGCTGCTTCGCGGTCGGACGCGTGGTGCCGCCGTAGGCGTCGATCCTCCGCCCGGTGCGGTCGGTGTGGTTCACCGGGTCGTTCTGGCAGTAGATGTAGGGGTTCTGGGAGAGGCGGTCGGTC
>JAFGNP010000055.1 GCA_016926975.1 Coriobacteriia bacterium
CCCCGGTCGTCGCGGAGGATGAGTACCGCGTCCGCCTCGCCGGCGACTTCGGCACGGGCGACTCCGTGTGCGTTAGCTACACGGGAGCAAGCTGGTCGGTCATCGTGCCGCTCGACACGCTCGGCGTTGCTGCGCCGACGACGATCGCGCATGCGGAGTTGCCGGCCGACGATCATACGTACATCGACGTCACCTACAAGACCACCGCCACCAACGGCGCGTCGATCATCGGCATCGACAACAACGAGTTCTCGATCGCTGGTCTCAGCTTCGTGGCCGGCGAGGACCCGCTGTCGCTCGGCGGTGGGCGGTACCGGTACTTCCTCTCCGGCGCATTCGCGCAGGGTCCGGTCTCGGTGCTCTTCGCCGAGGGCGGCTGGAGCCAGACCGGTTCGATCCCGAACATCGCCGAGACCGAGACGTTCCTGGTCGTCGGACCCAGGGGAGATCTCCTGGATCCGTCCGATGGTGACTCCACGACGGCGAAGACGCTCAACGACCGCGGCTACCTCGACGTCGCGTTGCCCACCCTCGAGGGTTACGAGAGCGACGAGGTCACGCTGCTGGTCAACGGCGTCGCGTCATCGGCAGTATCGATCGACGTGACGCAGGCGCCTGTGCTCCTGCGCTCCGAGGGAACGGCGCATATCTTCCGGTTCTGGACTACCGGTGCGTATTCGAGTGGTGCGGTCACGCTCGACACGCCGGGCGGCATCGTCTTGCCGGTCGACTTCCTCGTCGGCGGGATCCCCACGCTCAACATCGGCTACCTCGATGTCCACTACACTCCCACCGCAGGCGATGAGCTGATCACCAGCAGCATCAACGGTGGCGAGTTCGGGCTCGGTGGTGCGGGGGTCGGGACCGCGGCGATCATGCTGTCGCTCATGCCCACACTGGTCTCCACCGGCACGTATCGCTATTACTTCAGCGGTGACTTCGGCGCAGGCGACGTGCATGTCGGCTTTGCGCCCGACACCTTCTCGTCCGGCGTGTGGTCCAACATCGCCGAGACCGAGACCTTCACCATCCTGGAACTGACCGCGGATATTGCCGGGCCGGCTCCGGGCGGCGTCATCTCGGCCGAAGACCTGAACAATCGGGGTTACTTCGACGTGACCTACACAGTCCCCGAGTACGCCGATACTCTGGTCATCGCCTCGGTCACGGACGCGGATCCCGAGTTCACGGTCACGGTGCCTGGTGGCAAGACGCTGGTGCTCGACACGACACAGGCGCCGGTCCTGCGGATGCAGTCCGGCAAGACCTACACGTTCCGGTACTTCTATATCGGCACCGCCGAAGCAGAGACGATCACGATCGCGCTGATCGGTGGCAGCGTCACGTACCTCGACGCGGCCGGGATGGCGATCCCGCTGTTTGCGCCGCAGGACTTCACGGTCTACGAGTACGAGCACGACCACGACGGCGGGCCGCACACGCACCTGGTCGTCGATGTGGACTTCGGCGAGAGTTCGACGCTCGACGCCGACAGCATTGGTATCGGCGACGTGACCTTCGCGGGTGCGACGGTCGAGGGCGTTGAGGCGGGCAGTACCGCCGGAAGCTTCCGTTTCTTCGTCGCCGGCGCCGGGCTCGCCGTGGGCGACACACTCGCCGGTAGCTTCACGTCAGGTGGCTGGATGTACGCGGGTGTGGCGAGCGTCGTCGACGCGGTGCCAGCTACAACGCTTCCGGGCGGCAGCTACATCGACGTACTCTTCCATACCGTAGGCGACTCGCCGCTCGATATCGACACGATCATCGACACCGAGGGTGCAGGGGCTGTCGAGTTCACGCTCAGCGGGTCGGGCCTCGGGACGGGCGCAAGCCAGGTCGCACTCAGCACCGATGCTCCGACCGTCCTCGCTGACGGCAAGACTGTTCGCTACTACCTGAGCGGCAGGTTCGTCCAGGGTCCCATAAACGTGACCTTCATCGCCGGTTCATGGGCCGACGAGGCGGGCAACCTCGGCGCGGCCGAGGTACAGAGCTTCTACGTGACCGAGCCGCCCGCGGGTGCATCGGCCGATCCGATGGCGCCGCCGGTGCCGGGCGACCTGTCCTACAAGGTCTTCTTCATAGAGCTTTCCGGTGGTATGGAGTTGCGCTTCGCCGATCTGTTCGACGAGCCCATCCTCGAGATCCGAGGCAAGGTCGCTCTCGAGATCGGTAACCGGCCGCTTCCCGAGGGCGGAACGAAGGCGCGCATCGCGCTCTACGCTTCGGGCACCATCAAGGTCATCAAGCTCGGCAACCTCGCATCCGGTGCCGCGGCATTCATCCTCGAGATGGGCAGCGGCCTCTCGGACATCGAGTTCTGGGGTGTCGCGGCGTTCGCCACCAACTTCGAGTTCCTGGAGCCCTACGGCATCTATCTGTCCGGCAGCGCGCTGCTGCAGATCAACGCCTCGGAGCACACCAAGACCGAGACGCTCTCGCTCGAGGGCATTCCCGGTGGCGTTGTGCTGGCTATCGACGCGCTCAGCGCTCCTGCGGGCCTGCCGACTGGCAGCTTCACCAAAGTCGCGTTGCCCGATGCCTGGAAGACCCTTCTGAAGACGCCAGGCACCGACCGCGATGCTGACGGCATCGCCGACGGGTCCGATCCGCTGCTAAGCCTCCTCGGCGGCAACGGCATGACCTACAAGCTGGAAAACTTCGCCGGTCTCACCGACGAAGAGCTCACCGATGCCCAGGTCGAGGGCATCAACCCGGGCATCAAGTGGAAGGTCTACCTGAAGGACGGCCGGTACTTCTTCATCGAGAAGACCACGTCTGTGACGGTGAACGAGGCGGGCGAGGAAGTCTCCAGCAAGAACGTCTTCCTCATCAAGGGTGAGAAGCGCACCTACGAGCTCGCGCCGTACTCGTTCCAGCTCGAGGTCGTGGGTGGCCTTCGCATCCAGCCCGAGGGCAGCGACCCGCTGTTCGAGCTCGGCGGCGGCTTCCTCATCAAGTTCTCCCCGGCACGGATGGACTTCTTCGTCTGCGCCGCCGGCGAGATCCTGCCGCTCGGCCTGAGCGGCCGAGTCCTTGGTCTGCTGATCATCGACATCGATGACGCGGACAATGTGGCCGAGGGCGGCTCGGAGCACGGCTTCAACAACTGGTGGCCAGGCGTGGCCGGTCTGTTCCGACTCGAGCTCTCCGCCGATCCGGGCGCGGGCGTGAGTGATCTGGACGGCATCTTCGAGCTCAAGGGCCGCGTGCAGATAATGTTCAACACCACGCGTGCCGAGCAGGTCTTCGAGGTGCCCGAGTCGTTCCTGAACGTCCTGCCCGACAGCTTCCCGACGATGCTCAGGATCTACCAGAGCCGTCCTGCGCTCGATGGGATCTCGCAGGACGTCAACGCTCCCGCGAACGGCGAGATATATGTCTCCGCATTGATCGAGGGCACGATACGGCTCTTCGACACGATCACGTTCAGCGGCTTCCTGAGCTTCACGGCAGGGGAGGGCGGCGTGCGCATCGCGGGTGCGGTGAGCACGAGCATCGACTACATCGGCGCGCTCTCCGGTTCCATGGACTTGATGTTCCTCACGAGTCCGTCGGTCGGCGTAGTCGGTCGCGTGACGTTGGCGCTCCAGGCCGGCGGCGGGATTCCCGGCGTGGCGATTGATGGGCAGTTCCTGCTCGAAATCAACTCCTTCGACAGTCCGTTCACACTGCAGACGTTCATGACCAACTACGACGTTGCGAAGCTCGCCGATCCGGATGCCGACAAGCTCGCTCCCGGCATGGGGCTTCTGGCCGAGAATCCTGACGGCTCTATCCGGCTTGGCGACGTCACGATCGAAACTGGCTTCCATCTGATGCTCTTCGGCAAGATCGGGCTGATCGAGACCGGCCCGGACGAGTACATGGTGGAGATCGTGGTCTACGCCGAGATCACAATCACCGACGAGTACGTACAACTGGACGTCGTTGGCCGCATGAAGCTCGATCCCATCGGCGAGGTCGGTGTGATGGGCTACTTCCGGGTCGACGAGAACGGTCTCGCGCTCTATGTGAACGCTTACCTCGACATGACGTTCGGCGAGAGCATCGGGCTGGACTTCAACGCAAGCGCAACGCTCAAGCTCAACACCGGCTCGCAGACCGTGCATTACGTCAACCCGATAGACTCGACCTTTACTGCGGACCTCGAACCTGGCTTCGAACTCACCATCCAGGGTGACGTAACGTTCATCGGCCTGGCGAGCGCAAGTGGCATGGTGCGCATAACGATCAAGGACCGCGCCTTCGAGCTCGCGTTCGAGATCTCCATCGAACTAGGGCCGCTCACAGTGCAGGCCTCCGGCTTCGCCGGCATCTACGCCGACGACAATCCCGGCTTTGCGATGCGGCTCGCGGTCTCGCTGGATCTGAACTTGCTCGACATCGTCAAGATCAAGGCGGCCGGTGAGCTACAGATCAATACGACCACCATCAACCGGAACGCCAACGGGGTGATTCTCGGGGCGCAGTCCTTTAGGCTGCTGCTCACCGGTAGCGTGAACATCCTCGAGGTCATCAAGTTTGACGCATCGTTCATGATCCAGGTGGGCGGCGGCAACGTCGATGTGGGCAGCGGCGTCACGAGGCGCACCTTCAACCTCGGTCCGAGCGACTGGGTCATCGACTTTAGCGCCAGCACCGACTTCTTCGGCCTGGCGACCATGGCTGCCAAGGGCTGGATACACTCCAGCGGCTCCTTCGACCTCA
>JAFGNP010000056.1 GCA_016926975.1 Coriobacteriia bacterium
ACCGTGTACGGAATGAACACCTCTTCGGCGGTGCGCGTGGCAACATCGAGCATAGACGGCCGCTCTTCGTGCGTCGCGGTGATGTCGAGGAATACGACCTCGTCAGCGCCTTCGCGATCGTAAACGGCCGCGAGTTCCACCGGGTCGCCCGCATCGCGGAGGTTGACGAAGTTCACGCCTTTGACGACACGTCCTTCGTGCACGTCCAGGCACGGGATCACGCGCTTTGTGAGCATGGCCGCCTTTACGCCACGTCGCCGCCGGTGGCGGCGATAGCTTCCTCGAGCGTGAACACCTTCTCGTAGAGCGCGCGCCCGATGATCACGCTCTCGATCTGTGGGCCCAGGTTCCTCAGGTCGTGGACGTCATCGAGAGACGACACGCCGCCGGAAGCGATGATCGGTATGGATATCTGCGTGGTCAGAGCCCGGTACGCACCGTAGTTGATGCCGCACTGCATACCGTCCTTCGAGATGTCCGTGTACGCTACGCGGCGCACGCCGAGCAACTCGAGCTCCATGATCAGCTCGAGAACGCCGTGATCGGTGCCCTCGCGCCAACCCTCTACGGCCACCCTGCCGTCACGCGCATCGATGCCCGCCACGATCCCGGTGTACTTCTCGCACGCCTCCGCCACTAACTGGGGCTCCTTGACGAGTGCCGTCCCCAGCACGACACGCTCGACACCGGCGTCGAACATGCGATCCACGGTGCTCATCGTCCGGATCCCGCCGCCAGTCTGCACGGTGACGCCGAGATCGGCGATCTGGCGCACGATGTCGATGTTCTTCGGTTCTCCGAGCACCGCGCCGTCGAGGTCGACTACGTGTATCCACTCGGCCCCGCTGTCCATGAAGCGTCTCGCCTGATCGACCGGGTCGTTATTGTAGACCGTCACTGCATCGAGACGGCCCTGCCTGAGCCTAACGGCCTTCCCGTCAAGTATGTCTATTGCTGGCAAGATATTCATCGCGTGTCATTCCCCTCGACGATTCGGCCGAAGTTGCCCAATAGCTTCAGGCCTGCTTCCGACGACTTCTCCGGATGGAACTGAACGGCGAATACCTCCCCAAGGCATACCGCAGCCGCAAAATCCGAACCATAGCCCGTGCTCCCGATGATACATGCTTCGTCGTTCGGCTTCAGGTGGTACGAGTGCACGAAGTAGAACGCCGTATGCTCCGGTATACCCGCAAACAACTTGTTCTCCACCGGATACGCCACGCTGTTCCAGCCTATGTGCGGGAGTTTCACGCCCGGGGGAAGCTTCTCACAGGTACCGCCGATGACGCCGAGCCCTCTCCACTCCCCGCCTTCGAACCCGACGTCGGCAAGCAGTTGCATGCCCAGGCAGATGCCCAGGAACGGCGAGCCGGAAGCGATCCGCTCGAGCACCGCTTCCCGCAGGCCGCCAGCCTCCAGCTGCGCTGCGGCGTCGCGAAAAGCGCCCACGCCGGGAAGCACGACGCCGCTTGCGGCTGAGACGACTGCCGGGTCGCCGCTCACCACGACATCGGCGACCCCGGCGTGCTCCAGACCCTTCTGCACGCTGCGCAGGTTGCCCAGGCCGTAGTCGACAACGGCTATCACGCGCGACCTGCCGCTCTCACAGCGAGCCCTTGGTAGATGGCACGCCGGTCACGCGCGGGTCCAGCGAGACCGCCTCGGCCAGCGCGCGCGCGAGCGCCTTGAACGCCGCCTCGATGATGTGGTGCGCGTTCTCGCCTGCGAACGCCATCACGTGCACGGTTATGCCAGCGTTGGCGGCGAGCGCGATCATGAACTCCTTGGCGAGTGTCGTGTCGAACGTCCCGATGATCTCGATAGGCACGTCCACGGCGTAGTGACACTGACCGCGACCCGAGACGTCGACAGCAGCAAGCACCATCGCTTCGTCCATCGGCACGATCGCCGAGCCGAAGCGGCGAATCCCGCTCTTGTCGCCGAGCGCGCGGGCGAAAGCCGTCCCCAGACAGATGCCGACGTCCTCGACGGTGTGGTGCGCATCTACGGCCAGATCGCCCTCGGCGCTCACATCGAGCGCGAACAACCCGTGACGGCCGAAAGCCTCGAGCATGTGGTCGAAGAATGGGACGCCTGTCGACACCGTCGCAGAGCCGTCCCCGTCCAGATCGAGCGTGAGCCTGACGCTCGTCTCCGAGGTCTCACGCTCGACTGTCGCCGATCTGGTCACATCACTCACCGCCCTTCTTCATGTGCCGGGAAGACGTCATGTTCATGCCGAAGTGGCTGACCGCACGCTTGGAGGTCATGATCTCGTCCATCGCTCGCAAGAACCGCTGGACCTCATCCTCCGAGCCTACAGTGACCCGCAGGCAGTCCTCGAGCCCCGGCGTGCGCGTGAAGTCCCTGATCAGCACCGAGTGGTCGTGGAGCAGGTCCCTCCAGACCGCCGAGGCCTGCTTGACACGGAAGAGCACGTAGTTCGCCTCGGACGGAAACACCTCCACTCCGGGGATCGCTCCGAGCCCGTGGACGATCAGATCCCTGTTGCGCATCGTCTCCCGGATACCGGCCTCGAACACCACCCGCTCGCGGAACGCCAGCGATGCCGCCACCTGGGTGAACCGGTTCACCGAGTACGGTTGGCGGACCTTCGTCAGCTCCCTGATCACACTCTCGTGCGCCAGCAGGTATCCCGCACGGAGGCCTGCCAGCGAGAACGCCTTCGAGAACGTTCGCAGTATCGCCAGGTTGCGGTGCCGCTCCATGTGCGGCCGCATCGTCTGGCGGCTGAACTCGAAGTACGCCTCGTCCACCAGCACCAGCGCGTCTGTGGCCTTCAGGACGTCGATCAGCAGGGTCTCGGGCGTCATCGTGCCGGTAGGGTTGTTCGGGTTCGAGATCACCACGATATCCGGCTTCTGGTCCTTGATCGCCGCGAGGAGCGACGGGCCATCCACGTCGAAGTCGGAGGTCCTGGGCACCTCCACGACCCTCGTCCCGGTCATCCGTGCGTCGATGCCGTACATGGCGAATGTGGGCGGAAGGTCCACCAGCTTCCTGCCCGGCCCGCCCCAGGCCAATATGACGTCCAGAATGATCTCGTCGCCGCCGTTGCCCACCAGCACGTTGCCGGGCTCCAGGCCGTTGGCCTCGGCGATCATCTCGCGCAGCCGTGTCGACAGCGGATCGGGATACCTGTTGAAGTCGATGTTCTCCCGCACGCGCTCGGCCAGCTTGTCCAGGATCTCGCCGGGCAGGTTGCGCGGATTCTCATTGGCCGAGAGGCGCACCTCGGCACGAATGTCCTTAGCCTCGTATGCCTCTATGTCCTCGAGCTCGGGCCGCGGCGGCCGGATCTTCTTCACCTAGGACTCACCGTCCAGGCCGAACGCGAGGGCCAGCCGGAGCGCCACCGCACGCGCGTGTGCGTCGAGGCCTTCCGCCTCGGCGATCGTCATGACCGTGTTCGCGTCGGCTTCGAGACCCTCGAGCGAGTACGAGATCACCGACGACTTCTTCACGAAGTCGTCCACCGACAGCGGTCCGGAGAAGCGAGCGGTACCGCCGGTGGGCAGGACGTGGTTCGGCCCGGCGACGTAGTCACCGACGCTTTCAGGCGTCCAGGGCCCCAGGAAGATCGCTCCCGCGTTCGTTATCGAGCCGAGCAACTCCAGAGGATCCTCCATCATGATCTCGAGGTGCTCGGGCGCGATCAGGTTGGCCGCGTCGAGCGCCACATCGACGTCCGGGCACACGACTATCACGCCGTTGTCTGTAAGAGAACGCTCGATCACCTCGGCACGTGGTGAGGTGGACAGCAACTCCTGGAGAGCAGTCTCGACTTCGCCGGGCAAGGTGTCGTCCGTGGTCACCAGGTAGCTCGCCGCGCGCGGGTCGTGCTCGGCCTGCGCCATCAGGTCGATCGCCACGAACGCCGGCTCGGCGGTCTCGTCGGCAAGGATGAGCACCTCCGAAGGGCCGGCGAGCATATCGATGCCCACATCGCCCATCACGAGCTTCTTGGCCGCCGTGACGTACGCATTCCCCGGTCCGGTGATCTTGTCGACCCGCGGTATCGTTGCCGTCCCGTACGCGAGGCCTGCGATAGCCTGGGCGCCGCCCACCTTGTAGATCTCGGTCACGCCCGCTTCGGCGGCCGCGGCGAGGGTGTAAGGGTTCACCCGACCGTCCGCGTCCGGCGGAACCACCATCGCGATCTCCCCCACGCCGGCCACGATGGCGGGCAGCGCGTTCATGAGCACGGACGACGGATAGCATGCGCGGCCGCCGGGCACGTAGATGCCGACGCGCGCGAGCGGGGTGACCTTCTGCCCGAGGAACACGCCGCCTTGTTCGGCGGTGAACCATGACTGCGAGACCTGGCGAGCGTGGAACTCCTCGATGGACAGCGCCGCTGCGGCTATGGCCTCGCAGAACTCCTCGCCAGCCTCGGCTACCGCAAGCTCGATCTCGGCCTCGGTCACGCGAAGGTCGGTCAGCTTCGCCTTGTCGAACTGCATGGTGTAGTCGATCAGCGCCTCGTCACCGCGTGCCTTCACATCATCGATGATGCGCTGTGCCACACCGAGCACCTCGGCGTCGATCCCGCCGGTCCTCGGCACGTCCTCGAGCGTCAGCCGCCGACCGCGGGCGAGTTCGATCCGTCGCATCATGATGCAGGTCCTTCCTTATCTGTGCCGGCCGCCGAGGCCAGAGCCTCGGCAAGTTCGGTCACGCGCGTGCTGGCGGTCTTCAGGCTCGCCGGATTGGCGACGAAGCGAGCCGTGGAGGAGAGCACCTCTTCCACGATGCGCAGCCTGTTCTCGGCGAGCGTGCGCCCGGTAGCGGTGATGTCGACTATCTGGTCGGCCAAACCGATAAGGGGCGCCAGTTCGATGTTACCCGAGAGCTTCACGAGCTCCACCTGCAGCCCGCGGGAGGTGTAGTGGGCCTCCGTGATGCGCGGGTACTTCGTTGCCACTCGGATCACGCCGAGGTGACGGTAGATCTCCGCCACGCTGCGCGGCGCGTCTTCAGGCTCGGCAACGACGAAGCGGCACGCCCCGAAGCGAAGATCGGCCATCTCGACGAGGTCCAGTGCGGCCTCCAGCAGCGAGTCCTTGCCCGCTATCGCCACGTCCACACCACCGTATGCCACGTAGGCCGGTATGTCCGTCGGCTTGCCGATGATGTACTCGACCTCGCCCGCGCGGACGGTGAGCTGCCGCCCGGGGTCCGCAAGGCCCGTGACATCCAGGCCGCTGCACTCCAGCAGCGCCACCGATTCGGCATATAGCGCCCCCTTGGGCAGCGCCATGCGAAGCATCCTGTCGCCGGTACCGCGTCTGACGATCATCGCGCGTCACCTCCGCGAGCTGCCCAAGACGACCGCGGAGCTTCCGGCAGAGGTTCTGCGAGCTTCGAGAGTTCCCCACCGGCCCGGTCCACTCGGAAGATAGCATCGCCCTTGGCGACAAGCACCTCGACAGCACCTGAAGAGTCGGCCTCCCGCACGAGCGCGGAGCCCTCCACGCCGGGCGCCACGCGCACGAGCCACCCCGCCGCGCGCAACCGCGCCGCCGCGCTGAAGACCGCGGCCGCATCGCCTCCGCCGAGAAGCGCATCGAGCGGCTCGAGCCGCGGAGTACTCCCCTGCTCGGCAAGCGCGATCATCACGCGCTCGAGTCCGAGCGCGAAGCCTGCTGCAGGTGCGGGATCGCCGAACGCCGAAAGGAGGCCGTCGTAGCGGCCGCCCCCTGCCAGCGCGAGACCGAGCCCGGGCGCGTACGCCTCGAGCTGCATGCCCGTGTAGTAGCCGAAGGAGCGCATGATGCCGAAGTCCAGCTGCACGCGGTCGCACACGCCCATACCCTCTAGGATCTCCCAGGTCTCGGCGAGCGACGACAGCGACCCGGCACAGCCACAGGCGTCGATCAGCGCGCCACAGCGCTCCAGGGCCTCGCGGCCGCCGCGGATGCGCGGCACCTCCTGGAGCGCGGCTGCGAGCTCCGGGCTCAGATCTTCGCGCCCGGCCAGGCGGTCGAGCTCCACCAGGTTCCTGCCCTGTGCAGCTGAAACAGCGGCCCCCTGCCACTCATCGGGTCCGCCTGCGAGCGCCAGCAGCGCTCGCAGTACCTCGGCCGTACCGATCCCGACCAGGAACGACGAGAGCCCGGCTGCCTCGAGAGCGCCGATCAGCAGGAGCACTACTTCGGCATCCGCCGCCGCGCCTTTCGCGCCGACAAGCTCGATGCCGACTTGCGTGAACTGCCTCGCCTGCCCCCTCAGCGAAGCGTGCTCCCGAAAGACGTCGGCCGCGTAGCGGATCCTGTGCGGACCCGGTGCCTCCG
>JAFGNP010000057.1 GCA_016926975.1 Coriobacteriia bacterium
CAGGGATTCGAACCCTGGGTACGGTTCAACACCGCACACACGATTTCCAGTCGTGCTCCTTCAACCACTCGGACAACTCTCCGGATACCCCGACCACGAACAGGCCGGAGTGCATACGCGAGTATAGCCGCGCAGGCAAAGGCGGGCAATCCGGGGGACGATGCGCCTAGCCGGCCCCACCGCCGCCGCCACCACCACCACCGCCGCCGCCGCCGGAGAACCCTCCTCCACCACCGGAAGACGATGAATTGTGGCTGGACGCGACAGTACCGACAAGCTCCATACCTCGGGACAGCGTACTCACAGCGCTCATACCGTTGCTGCCCGGAGTGGCCAGCCACATCCACGTCCCCATCGTCGGGTCGGCGAGCACCTCAGGCAACTTCACCTGCAAGTGCTTGATGACCTGGTCGGCGATTCCGAACACCACTGCCAGCGTCAGGAAGTAGCGCCAAAGCACAACCGACTCCGGCGGCTTCTCGTCCAGGCGCCCGAAGTCCTTCAGGTAGTTGCGCACTCCGATGTACTTGGCCGCAAGTTCGGCGGCCTCGGGACTCCTGCGCTTCATGTTCACCCCGAAGCCGATGATGACCACGCCGATGATGATGCACCACGGCACGAGCCAGCCGTTGCCACCGAACATGGGGGGCAGGAAGCCGATGCAGCAGACGATGACGCCGAGCGCGACGAAGCCGCCGACCGCCGCGCCTCCCTTCTTCTCGAGGAAGCCCTGACCGTCGATCTCGTCGGTCACCGCCTTCTTGTACTTGGTTACGCCCTCGCCCCACTTCTCGGCTGCCGAGGTGGTCTTCACGGCATCCTTCAGTTCGTCCATGGTGAAGCTGCCGCCGTCTGTCATCTGCTCGAACAGCAGCTTGATGAGTCGGCTCTCGCTAGCGCTCACCTGCGATTCCGCAGCGGGCACGCGTGTGAGCCTGTACGTTTCGGCATCGGTCGTCGTCAGGCCGAGCCACGCCTTCTTCTCCTCGACCGTGCGCTCGATCTTGATGACGCCACGATCGATGAGGTCCATCAGCGTCGCGGGCAGCGCGTTGTTGTCGGGCGACCCCATGTTGACGAGCGCCGAGACCAGCGCTGGCGCCAGCTCGGCCGGCTCCTCTCGGAAGTACTCGCCCTGGAACTGAGTCTCGTACTCCTTGCCGTGCTTTCGCCAGTACGACCACGCCCAGAAGAGCGCCAGAGGCGGCAGGATACCGCCCACGAGCGCCAGCCCCCACATCACGATGCGCGCCCGCGTCCGGGTAGCGTTGGCCTCGTCCGCCCACTGCTTCTCCTCGGCCAGGATCGTATCGAGCATGGACTCCGGCACCTGCTGCGCGGTAGGAAGCGCGCTTGTCGGGAAGATGATGCGCGACTCGACGTAGGTGTACTCGGGCAGCCTGTCGACCGTGAGGTCCACCGTGGCGTCGTCGTTGATCGTCACCAGGCCGGACAGCGGGCCGTGCGCCCACGCTCTCACGTCGTCCCGCGAGACACCCTCGGGCAGCACGATGTGCACGCTCACGTCCTCGCAAGGCAGCTCCCACTGGTCGCCCACGAACTGCCAGTACAACTCGGAGGTGTCCGACCACCGCTTTGCCGCTCCGGTGACCTTGTAGCGGAGCGTGACCGTGTGCTCGGTGTTCGATGCGCGGAAATACGCGCGCACATCCTGGTAGCTGCCGTAGTCGATCACGGTGTACGTCTGCGGAGTACGGTTCTCATCAACGTACGGCAACTCGGAGCGGGCGTACTCGCCCTCCGGCCCGGACATGCCGAGGACCTCCAACCCTCCCGAGCCGCCGGTATCCAGCTCCCAGTACGCGAAGGTGTAGTCGCCGTTGAAGTCGAAGGTGCGCTGCTCGGTCACCAACATCGAGCCGTCGGGCTGCACCTGAGCCTCGATGTCCGCCTTCGTCATCGAGTACGACTTCGCGTATGCTGGAGCCGCGAACAGCGCGACTCCGAGCACCAACGCCAGCGCGACGAGCGTGAACCGGGCCGATCTCGAGATCATGCGCTCCTCCTAAACGTCCGCGCTGCCGCGATCCCGCAGCCGCGCGAAGAACTCCTTCAGCACCTGAGAACATTCTTCCTCAAGAACGCCGGAGACAACCTCGAAACGGTGGTTGAGCCGGGGGTCGGCCGAGAGGTCGTAAAGCGTGCCGACCGCCCCGGCCTTAGGATCGGCCGCCCCGTACACCAGGCGGTCTATCCGCGCATTCACCAGAGCGCCGGCGCACATCGGACACGGCTCGAGCGTGACGTACAGAGTGCACCCGGACAGCCGCCACCGGCCGAGGCTGGCCGCCGCCTCACGGATAGCGACCATCTCGGCATGGGCTGTGGGATCGGCAACCGACTCTCGGGCGTTGCGGCCGTGCGAAACCACCGCTCCGTCGCACACGAGCACCGCTCCTACCGGCACCTCGCCCTGCTCTCCGGCAAGACGCGCCTGTTCAAGCGCGATGGACATGTAGAGCACATCGTCGTTCATGCTCTCGATGCTACACTACGAACCGCCACCACGGCATATGCGGAGGGGTGGCAGAGCGGTTGATTGCCCTGGTCTTGAAAACCAGTAGACCCGCAAGGGTCTCGTGGGTTCGAATCCCACCCCCTCCGCCACTTCCGGGGGCCCGATGCTCGCACTCAAGGAACTGCTAGGCAGCAAGCTCAAGTTCAGCCTGATCGCACTGGCGATCGGGCTTGTGGTCTCTCTCACCATGGTCACCTCGGCGATGTCCGAGGGGCTTCTCACGGGGATGTCAGGGGCCAAGTCCTCACTGCAGGGCGACGCGCTGGTATTCCAACGCGACACCTACCCAACACTTGAGCGCAGCATCCTTTCCGCCGAGGACCTCGAGACGATAGCAGCCGCGCCCGGCATCAAGAGCGCCTACGGCGTGGGCCACACCTTCGCCAGTGTCGGTTCCACCGAAGACCCGTTCGACGTCCGCGTCTTCGGGCTCGGCGACCAGCTCGACCAGCTGCCGATCGTCGAGGGCAGCGGCGACATCGGACCGGACGAGACGGTAGCCGACGTGACCGCCAAGCTCGACGGTGTCGAACTCGGCGATACGGTCACGCTCACACCCGTGAACGCGGAACTGACCGTCATCGGCTTCACGGAGCACCGCCGCTACGTGATGGTACCTACGCTGTTCGTCGATCTGGACACCTGGGAGAAGCTGCACGTGGCCTCCGTCCTCGGTCGCGTCGAGGGCGAGGGTGGGACGGACGTGGTGGCAGCCACGAAGATGGAAGAGGAGTTCGCCGACAGCGCATCGATAGCCGTCATCGAGTTGGAGGACGGCGCCACTGTCGAGGAGGTACAGGCCGAGTTCGGAGATGCCTACACGGTCGCAACGACCGAGGATGCCGCCCGGGCGGGTAACGGCATGCCCGAGATGATCCTCGCGGTGGGCGGCATCCAATGGGTGTCGGTGATCATCGGAGCGCTGCTGGTGGGCGTGTTCTTCTACATCACTACTCTGCACAAGACCGGCCAGATCGCCGCGATCAAGGCTATCGGCGCCTCGAACGTCTACCTGTACCGCGAGCTGCTCCTGCAGATAACCATCCTGGTCAGCATCGCCACCGTGTTCGGAACCGGACTGGCCCTGGCCGCCGGGGCCGGCATGCCGCCGATGATGGCGTTCGATCCGGACCCCGCGCGCTGGGCCGTAAGCGTTCTGTCCATATTCGGCACTGCGTACCTGGGCAGCCTCTTCTCGCTTCGCAACATCCTGAAGATCGACCCGGCGACCGCGCTCGGCCGGGCCGGGCAGTAAGGGACGTCGCATGCTCGAGGTCAAGAACATAACGAAGGCCTACGGCAGCGGCCACACGCAGGTGGTGGCGCTGGACGATGTGTCGTTCACGCTCGGCAAGGGCAGGCTGCTCGCGGTGCTGGGGCCGTCGGGCGCTGGCAAGACCACCCTCGTCTCGATCATCGCCGGCCTGCTCACCCCGACCGCAGGTGAGATCGTGATCGGCGGCCGCGCCATCCACCTACACACAACCGCCGAGGCCGCGCGGTTCCGTCGCAAGAACGTGGGGCTCGTGTTCCAGGACAACCACCTCATCCCCTACCTGAGCGCGCGCGAGAACCTGCTGCTGGTGCCCCACCTCTCGGGCCGAGTCACGCACGCCGACCGCGAGCGTGCCGACGCGCTGCTCTCCGACTTCGGCCTTGAGGCTCGCGCCACGCACAGGCCGTCGCTGCTGTCCGGCGGCGAGCGCCAGCGAGTGGCAATCGCACGGGCGCTGATGAACGAGCCCGCGATCATGCTCGTGGACGAGCCTACCTCCAGCTTGGACACGGAACGCGGCACCCAGGTGGTGGAGCTGCTCAGGCGGCAGGTCCACGAACGCGAGATGACCTGCATCATGGTCACGCACGACCCGCGCATGGCGGCCCACGCAGACGAATCTCTCACGCTCGTAGACGGCAGGGTAGCGAGCAGCGAGTACACCGCCTGATCGATCTCGCGGCATCCGGCCGCGGCGGTGACGCGTCCCGCCCTCCCTGCTACAATGAGCGGCGCTTCTCTTCAGTGGAGAGTTGGCCGAGTCGGTTGAAGGCGCTCGCCTGCTAAGCGAGTAAGGGGCTAATAGCCCCTTCGAGGGTTCGAATCCCTCACTCTCCGCCATTTGACATCTCGCGCGCGACCAGGCAGGATACGGAAGCCTCGCGCGCATTTTGCGCCCTTAGCTCAGCTGGATAGAGCGTCTGACTACGAATCAGAAGGTCGCAGGTTCGAATCCTGCAGGGCGCACCACGAGCACCTCAGAAGGCCTCACCGGAGAACCGGTGGGGCCTTTCCCGTACCCAGCAGCCATGACGGCACTTCTCGAACTCAAGTAAGATTGCTGCCGAGGGGTGATGATGGAAGAGTACCGCAGCCGCAAGCGCGGCTCGAAGAAGACGTTCCACGGGCGATACGGGACCATCGATCCCGCGCGCACCGTCGCTGGCAGAAGCGCGCGTCACGTAGCAGACCCGCAACCCCGCCGGGCGCAGCGCCCCCAGTACCTCTCGAAGAAGGCCAGCCACCAAAGGGGCGGACGCGGGCCGCGAAGGGGCTTCACCGGGCGCAGCCGTCTTGTCCTCCTCGGGCTGGCGCTTGCAGCGATAGCAGGCATCGCACTCCTGGTGTTCGTGTTCACCCGACCGGCCTCGGCGATCATCACCACTTCTCCCGACGATGCCATGATCCTGTTCGATGGCTCCGTGGTGGGCACCGGCACGCTGGAGGTGGAAGACCTGGATCCCGGCTCGTACACCATCCAGGTGGAGCGCGCCGGGTTCGACCCGCTCAACGTCACTGCTGAACTCAAGCGCGGCAGGCGAACCAAGCTCGACTACGACCTCACTCCACAGCCGCAACTCATAACAGTCGTCACGCATCCGGCAGGAGCGCAGGTGACGATCGCACCGGAGGGCGAAGACATGATCACCGCGACGGCGCCCACGAACGCCGAGATCCCCTCCGGCCCGATGACACTCACCCTAGAGATGGAAGGCTACAACACCTTCACGCGCGAGTTCTTCGTCGACTCCCCACTGGACCTGGAGTACCATCTCGACCCCGAGGGCCAGGTGCTCCACGGCATCGGCCTGATCACCACGGCCGGTGCGCCCAAGGGCGTGTCGGTGACTCACGATGGGGCCGAGGCGTGGACAAGCATCCTGAACGGGCCACCGTCGATCCAGATATTCGACCCGCGCACCGGCGAGCTCATCGGCGGTGTGGACATCGGCGAGTACGGCGCCGTGGAGGTCATCTTCAACAAGGCCGGGACGCTTGCCTACACCTCCCAGATGGAGACGGCCAAGTGCTTCGAGATCGACGTGAAGACCCGACAGGTGCTGCGCGAGTTCGACACACAGAGCGCCTGGACCAAGTGGGTCGAGCTCTCGCCGGACGAGACGAAGCTGTACGCATCCAACTGGTCGGGCGACGACGTGTCGATCATCGACCTGACCACCGGCGCGCTCGTGAAGCGCATACGCGTGTCAGACACGCCGCGCGGGATGTACGCGACCGACGACGGGAAGTCACTGTACGTGGCAGGCTTCGACAGCGGCGACCTGGAGCGGATCGACCTCGCCACGGGGACCGTCACCGCGCTGTTCACCGAGGGCGGCGCACTTCGGCATATAGTGGCCGACGAGAAAACCGGCCGGCTGTTCATCTCGGACATGTCGCAGGATCTAATATGGGTACACGACATCGCCACAGGGACGACCACCAAGTTCGTGGACGTCGACGAGAAACCGAATACGATCGACCTGACCCCCGACGGCAAGATGCTATTCGTGAGCTGCCGGGGAGAGAACAACGACACCAGCTACTACATCCCGGGTCCGGAGTGGGGCTCGATCCTCGTGTTCGACGCCGTCAGTGGGCAGCCGCTCGATGCGCTCATCGCGGGCAACCAGCCGACCGCGCTCGATGTCTCCGACGACGGGAAGGTGCTCATCTTCAGCGACTTCCTCGACAATCGGCTGCGCGTCTACGAGATACCGGAGTACGAGGTATTCGCGAAGGCGGGCGGGGGCCGGTACGAGGAGCACTTCGCGGAGATAAAGAAGTAGTGGAGGCACACGCGACGCCTGCGATGGACGGACTTCGGCTTCGGGAATACGCTTGTCACACCACCTTTCACGGGGAGGAGACTCCATGAACTGCCCTGCGTGTGGAGCCGAGAATCCGGCCAACCAGGAGTTCTGCGACAGCTGCGGGGCACATCTGCCGCACGAGGTCGCACCTCCCGCTGCTCCACCCGTTGAGCCGCCGCCGATACCCGCATCCCCCTCACCAGCGCCAACGCCCCCCGCGCCCTCTCCTACCCCGCCCAAGAAGAAGCTCACCGGCCCTGTCATCGGAATAGTCGCTGCGCTGGTCCTTCTGTGCGCGCTCGGCTGCTGCATCGGCTCGTTCGCGCTCTTCAACGACGACTCCACCGACGGCGAGGACACGGTCGTCGTGGACGAGGAGTCGGATCGCGGCCGCATCGAGATAAGCGAAGAGCGCGGATTCGCCACCTCCATGGATGCTCTCGAGGACGCGGCGGACCAGTACTACCGCGGCGATGACTGGTGGTACCTGGAGATATCCACCGAAGACGACTACGAGGAGTACTACATCACCCCGGACGAAGCCACCTACGACAAGGGCGTGATCATCGAGAGGCGCAATCGCGAATGGTTCGTGACCGACGTCTACACCGTGGACATGAGCCAGGTGGCACTGCAGGAGACCGAGCCGACGAGCGAGGAAGACACGACTCCTGAAGAGTGGGCGGTCTGGACTGTCAACGAGTTCATGACCGCGATCTCGGAAGGCCGAGTGGACGACGCCTACGCGCTGACGACCACCCCGATGTCCGACTACGATCTCTCGGCTCTTCCCAACACCTACACGAACGTCGAGTTCATCGGTGCCGAGCTCCAGCGAGACGACAGCGTGATCGTGATCTTCACGCTCACCTGGGAAGACGACTCCACCGAGAACGTGGCCGCGACGTGCGTGGCCGAAAACTCCAGCTGGTACGTCTCGGACATGGGCTCGGCCGACTAGCGCGAACCACGGCATCCCACCGCAGGTCGAGGAGGTCTCACATGGGTTACGATCCGAGCACCGGACAGCAGGTCCCCGATAAGCCTTCGGGCGGCTCCACCCTGCTGCCCGTCGTGAGCGCGGCGATCGGCGGAGGGTTCCTCGCAGCCATCAGCGTCGCGCTCCTCTTCGCCATCTTCGGCGCGTTCGGCGGCTCAGGCGACTCCGGGACCCCGGCAGGTAGCGCTGTCAGCGCCGACTTCGCCAGGACAGCTGCGGAGATCGCGGCGCCGTCAGTGGTCTCGATCATTTCGGGAGCCGAGCTGGTGGATCCCAACACCGGTTACGCCACTTCATCCCCCGAGTCGACCGGCAGCGGCGTGATCATCAGCGAGAACGGCTACATCGTGACCAACAACCACGTGGTCACGCAGAACGACCTCATCACGCCCCAGGACGAGATCCTGGTGCAGTTCGGCGCACGGAACGTGTCTGCGCGCATCGTCGGGCGCGACGCGCTCAACGACATCGCCGTCATCAAGGTAGAGATGGAGGGCCTCAACCCGATCGAGATAGGCTCCTCGGACGAACTGAAGCCCGGCGATCCTATAGTGGTCATCGGCAACCCGGTGGGCATCGGCATCTCGGTCTCCAGCGGCATCGTCTCCGCGACCGGCCGCACCTTCGGCCAGGAGCTGTTCACCGGGCAGCAGGCCGACGACGAGCTCGCCCAACTGGCTGCGGCGATCCAGGTGGATGCCGCCGTCAACCACGGCAACTCGGGCGGCGCGCTCGTCAACGCCAGAGGGGAGTTCATCGGCATCCCGTCGGCCAGCCTCGGCGATTTCGGCACGCAGGGCCTGAACTTCTGCATCCCCATGGGCGTTGCTAAGGGCATCATCGAAGACCTCATCGAGTTCGGCCGCGCGTACCACCCGTACTTCGGCGCAAACGCTCTCACCATCGACCTGGTCACCGCCGACCTGTACGACCTGCCAGTGGAGCAGGGCGCCTACATCGACTCGATCGACGAGGGCTCGCCTGCTGCAGCTTCAGGCCTTGAGCCGACGGACATCATCACCGTGATCGACCGCGAGGACATCACCACGCAGCTCGACCTCGCCGGTACTATACGCTCGAAGGACGTGGGCCAGACGGTGACGATCGGGTATTGGAGATTCGACTCGGACACCGAGACGTGGGACCAGTACGAGACCGAGGCGACCCTCGGTGAGGTAGAGAGCATCCGCTAGTGAGGACCGTCGTCGGCATCATGGGGTCCGGCCGCTCGCTCGACGAGGCCGGGCGTTCGCTCGCATACCGCCTGGGTTCGATGGTGGCCGAACGCGGCTGGGTCCTGCTCACCGGCGGCAGCGCCGGCGGCGTGATGGACGCGGCGTCGCAGGGTGCCCGCGAGACAGGTGGCCTCGTTCTCGGAGTGCTGCGCAGCGACGACGGCGCCGAAGCGAGCGCGCATCTCGACGTGGCGATTCGCACGGGCATGGGCGAGGCGCGCAACGTCATCAACGTCCTGTCCAGCGACGTGGTGATCGCCCTCCCGGGCGGCTCCGGCACGCTGTCCGAGGTCGCGCTCGCGCTCAAGAGCGGCAAGACCGTGGTCGTGCTCGGATGGGACCCGGGAACCGCGTTGCGTACCGCCGGACCCGGGCGGCTGGTCAGCGCGTCTTCAGCCGAGGACGCGATGACCATCGCCGCCCAAGAAATCGACCGACGGTAGGCCCTCTATTCCCGCGTACGTTACGCTATCTGAATTGTGATGCCGCTCACACTCCGATACTGTCCGTCCGACGGATTCTCGGTCCCGGATTGCAGGTTTTTTCGTTGAAGCCGGGTAATCCCCTGCTATCATGCCGCTTGGCCCACGTGCGCGGGGGCGTGCAAAGGCACGGGCACTTACGGAGGGCGAATGTCCATCACCAAGAGAACCGACTACGCCGTGCGGCTCATATACGAGCTGGCGCAGATTCCCGAGGGAGCATCACTTTCCATACGCGACCTCTGCGGGATGGCCGACGTGCCCGAGAACTTCGGCGCCTCTCTGGTGCCGTTCCTCATCGAGGCCGGCATGGTCAGCGCGGAAGGCTACCACGACCACCTGCTCTCGCTTTCGCAGCCCGCGGCGGAGATCACGATGGCCCGGATCATAAAGTCCTGCGAGCCTGACTTCTCGCTCTCCCAGTGCACGCGGAACCCGGCATCCTGCAACCGCTCCTCGCACTGCGGGGTCCATGTGATGTGGAAGGACCTGGACCAGATCGTCCTGAACCACCTCGGGCAACTGACGCTGGCTGATGTGGTCGCCAATCACAGACCACCGCTCGCTGTCGACAGCTCTTGTGGCATGACCGACTTCGCACGCACCCTCAACGGCACCTAGAGCAGCGCTAGCCTCAGTCGCCCGCGGAGAACACGGCGCCGTCAGTGCCGACTTCCAGCGTGAGCACCGATTCGCCTTCGGCAAGGTAGACGAACCTGTAGCCGTATATCGCTACAGAGAACGCGTCGTCCGGGAAGCTGTCCCTGATCGCCGCTTCCACCGACGCGACAGCCGCCTTCTCCGCATCGCTCTGCGGCAAGCCTCTCGCATCTCCGATCTGCGATGTGGGCGCCCATACCGCCGAAGCAACATCGAGCGCTCGCTGGTACGCGTAGAGGTTGTGCGGCACTCCGTCGGCACGCACCTCGAACAGCGCGCCCTGATCGCTCATGTCGACGGCGATGACGTAAGCGGTCAGTATCGGCTCGATGCCTTCAAGGTCCGGCCACTCCATCCCAGCAGCCTCGCGCATCTCCTTCGCCTGCTCCAGCGCCCCGGGGACCATGCTCAGCGCCGCAGACTCGCCGGGGCCGTCGGTGGGAATCGCGTCGAACACCTGCGTAGGGGCGGCGACCTCTGAGGTCACGGCCGTCTGCGCGGCATCTTCTGCAACGTCTTCAGCGGCGCCGTCGCATCCGCCTAGCGCCAGTAGGAGCGCCACGAGGACCGCTGTACAGCCGAGGATGCGCTTCATGATCCCACCTGCCGAATGACTTCCTGCCCGCCCATGTACGGCCTCAGCACCTCGGGCACCACCACGCTGCCGTCGGCTTGCTGGTAGTTCTCGAGCACCGCGACGAGCGTGCGACCCACCGCCAGCCCGCTGCCGTTCAGCGTGTGCACCAGTCGCGAGCCTTTGAACTCGCCGGTCGAACGGTACTTGATGGATGCGCGCCGAGCCTGGAAGTCGCTGCAGTTGCTGCAACTCGAGATCTCCTTGTAGCCGTCGTAGCTCGGCAGCCAGACCTCGATGTCGTACGTCTTGGCGGCGCCGAAACCCATGTCGCCTGTACAGAGCACGATCGTGCGGTACGCCAGGCCGAGCTGCTGGAGGATGAACTCGGCATCGGTTACCATCCCCTCGAGCTCGTCTGACGACGCCTCGGGCGTGGTCAGCTTGACGAGCTCCACCTTGTCGAACTGGTGCACGCGGATCATGCCGCGCGTGTCCCGGCCTGCGGCGCCGGCCTCCTCGCGGAAGCACGGCGTGTACGCGCAGTACTTCAACGGCAAGTCGGCGCCTTCCAGCACCTCATCGCGGTGCAGGTTGGTGAGCTGCACCTCGGCGGTGGGTATCAGGTAGAGCCCCTCGTCGGTGTGGAAGAGGTCGTCGGCGAACTTGGGCAGCTGCCCCGTGCCGAGAAGCGTCTCGCTGTTGGCGAGTGCCGGCACCGACCACTCGCGGTAACCGCGGGCGCCGTGCGTGTCGAGCATGAAGTTGATGAGCGCACGGTTCAGGCGCGCGCCGTCGCGGCCGAGAACGATGAAGCGGCTCTTGGCAAGCTTCACTCCCCGCTCGAAATCGATCGCGCCGAGCGCCGGGCCGAGGTCCCAGTGCGGGACCGGTGCGAAGCCGAACTCCGGCGGCGTGCCCCAGCGGCGCACCTCGACGTTGTCGTTCTCGTCGGCTCCCACCGGCACGCTCGCGTCCGGGATGTTGGGGATGGTGAGGAGCATCTCACGCACCTCGGCGTCCGCCTCGGTGCGGCTCGCATCGAGGGAAGCGATCTCCTCGTTGATGACGCGCACCTGCTCCTTTGCGGCCTCGGCCTCATCGCGCTGGCCGGCCTGCATCAACTCGCCGATGCGCTTGGACGCATCGTTGCGCTGCGCCTGGCGGCTCTCCACCTCGCCGATGAGGCGGCGGCGCTCGTCGTCGAGCGACACGAAGCGGTCGAAGTCCCAGCCCGCCGCACGCGCGCCCATCGCCGTGCGGATGGCGTCGAGGTTATCGCGAAGGTACCGGCCGTCGAGCATGGAAGCCTCCGGTTCAAGATGCGTTGAGGGCGCGTTTCACTTCGCCTGCGAGTATAGCCGAGGGCGGATGCCCGCGTTCGACCGTCGGCACTCGCACAGGGCGATCACCCGCGCGACGTCACGCTGAGCGTGTGCGCCGCCGAAAGCGGGTCGGGCACGCGGTGGCGCCCGCTCGACCACACGAGGGCGAGCGCAAGTGCGCTGTCGAGGTCGGCGAGGTGCCCCGGTGAGACGTACACCTGCTTGGAGCCGGCCTTGAGCCGCACAGATGCGCCCTGCGCGCCCCACTCCTTTGTAAGCACGTAGAAGTCACCGCGGTGGGGACCCGGCACACGGTCGATGGAGTGGAACGGTGTCTTCGGCACACCGACGGTAGGCACGCCGAGCAGCACGCCCACGTGCGACGCGAGCCCGCACCCGCGCTCGTGCACTACGCCGTGGCCGTCGCAGAAGACGAGATCGGGCTCCACGCTGAGGCTCATAAGCGCTTCAATGGTCAGCCGACCCTCGCGGAAGGCGAGGTAGCTGCGCTTGTAGGGGATGTCCGGATCGCCTTCGACCACGGCCGAGGCCAGCACGCGGAACTCGCGGTCCATCGCCACGGCAGCCGCCCACGCGTGCGTGCCGTCCTTGGTGTACGCGACGTCCACTCCGGCGGCGATCGCCGGGCTGCCAGGGCCTTCGGCGGGGAGCGGGTGGAGGACCACGGCGGCGGCAAGCCGCTTCTGGACCGCGTCGGCCTCGCCGTGGGTGATGATCCACGGGTGCGTGAGGCTGGTTCTCAGGTGAAGCGGCATGGACGCGCGACCTTCCGAAGATGGGAGGGTCTCTATGGAGAAGGTACCCCCGGGCCGCGCGTTGCCTCGTGCCACCGCACCTCGGACCGCTCGGGTCAGTGTCCGCCCGTCCAGCGCCCCGGTTCTTCGGCCACGTGGTAGCGCCGTTGCGGGTCGGTGGGTCCACTGCCGATGTCGACCACCAGCCCGCGCTCCATCAGCCGCAGAAGCCGCGTGCGTGTGGCCCTCGATGTGCGGCCGATGGCTGCGGCGAGTTCGCTCGTGGTGAGCCCGCCGGCCGCTCGAAGCGCCTCGAGCGCGGCAGCGTCTACCGGGTCGGTCCCCGGCGTTGCCACCCGGCCCGAGTACAGTGTCACCCGAAAGCGCGTGCCGACCTCCTCGAGCAGCGGTTCGGCCACGCCTGCGGCGGAGCACGCCTCGCGCATGCGCGCCACACCGCTGCCCCACTGCTCGATCAGCCCCAGCTCGCGGAACACCCGCCCGATCACGCGGTTGCGCAGCTTGGACACCCCGCCGAGGACATCGGCGATGGTAAGCCCCGGCACGAGCATTCCCGGGCTCTCCACCTCGAGACGATCATCGAAGATCGAGATGCGGATCGGGGCGCCGGTTTGCGAGTAGTCGGCATGCACGATCGCGTTGATGATGGCCTCTCCCACAGCGACTGGCGGGTACTCGGGAATCTCGAGACGTCGCGGGCGGCCAACGTCGTAGGTGAGCGACGTGTTTCGCACGACGAACGCGAGTGCCTGGTCGACAGCTTCCACCGGTGGCACCGTGATTTCCGCCGAGTCGATGATGCTGCCTTTCGTGGCGCCCTTGAAGCGGCCTGCCTGCACCCAGGCATCAGGGAAGCGCTCGAGCCGTTCTGTTCCAAAGAGCAGCAGCCCGCCCGTGGTGGGCACTTCGCGGCCCTGAGCGGTTGCGGTGAGGCGCAGGGTCTTGAGGTCCGCTCGGCGGATGTCCCGCACGCCGCCGAACGCCGAGCGAACCGTACCGATGTCGATCGCGTCCACACCCAGCTCAGCCACCGGCAGTTCGTCGAAGCCGACGCCCTGCGCCGAACGCGCCATCTCGGCGACGAGCTGCGCGTCGGCCTTCCGGTTGGTAGAGCCGAGGCGCACGAACGTCCCATCTTCCGGACCGAGCGACGCTACGTGGTACGGACGCGACGGGCCGAGGTGCACGCGCACCGCTACCACGTGCGTGCTGCGCCAGGGCACGACCTCGATGTCGGGCAGCACGCGGGGCAAGATGCCGTCGGCGATGATGCTCGCGAGACGTTCCTCAAGGTCGAGCGGCTCGGGAACACCCACCACGGCGCCGGTGCGATCCTCGATGCCGAACAGCAGCGTTCCGCCTGCGGTGTTCGCGAACGCGCACACCGTGCGCAGGATGGGCCCCGCCGAAGAAGCGTCGCGCTTGAACTCGACCGTCTTGCCTTCGGGGGCGGACTTGAGCGAGCGGATGTCCATACTCGGAAGTCTACTCTGAAGTTGCGGAAGGGCAAGGGCTTCAGAGTAAGTTGCTGCTTGATCCACGTCAGACCTAGTCCTACAATGTGAACATGTGTTCGCCCGAGTCGAGAGGTCTTCCGCAGTGAGTGATTCTCCTCAGTTCCGAGTGGCCGAGCTCTTCGCGGGCGTCGGTGGCTTCCGGCTCGGACTTGAAAGGAGCGGGTGGAGGGTCGTCTGGAGCAACCAGTGGGAACCCTCGACACGTGAGCAACACGCCTCGCGCTGCTACGAAGCGCGCTTCGGTGCAGATGGCCACGTCTGTGAGGACATCGAGAAGGTCGTCACCGCCAGGGACGCGAAGTCAACGATTCCCGACTTCGATCTTCTCGTCGGCGGATTCCCTTGCCAGGACTACTCGGTCGCAAAGCCGCTATCCATGGCGGACGGAATCACTGGCAAGAAGGGCGTGCTGTGGTGGTCGATCTACGACATGCTCGACCTGAAGCGACCGCCGCATGTGCTGCTGGAGAATGTCGACCGTCTACTGAAGTCCCCCGCTGCGCAGCGGGGACGCGACTTCGCAATCATCCTCTCGTGTCTGGCGCAGCTTGGTTATGTGGCCGAGTGGCGGGTCGTCAACGCTGCCGACTACGGATTCCCCCAGCGACGTCGCAGAGTGTTTCTCTATGCTCAGCAACTGGACCACTGCGGATACGCATGGAAGCCCCTGGATCGCATGTACGTGTCGGGCGTGATGGCCAAGTCGCTGCGTGTGTCCAAGGCGGGAATCAATGCGGAGCTCAGGGCGGAGAAGGAACGGACGCCTGAGCCCGACATGCCGCCGCTCGACCCGAATCCCTACGATGTCAGCGAGCGATTCGGCATCGGTCTGCCCAAGTCCCCATTCCTCAGGGCCGGCGTGATGATTGAAGGTCGCGTCTGGACACGGGACGTGACTCCGGTACACACCGGCAAGAGAGTCCACCTGAAGGACATCGTCACGAAGACGGGACACGTTCCTGAGCAGTTCTTCGTTTCGCCTGAGCGCGTCGATCAGTGGAAGCGTCTCAAGGGTGCGAAGTCAGAGCCGCGCATCGACAAGAAGACCGGGCATGAATACCACTACTCCGAAGGTGGCATGGCCTTCCCGGACCCGCTGGATCGCCCGGCTCGGACCATTCTGACCGGTGAAGGCGGCACCTCCCCGTCCCGCTTCAAACATGTCATCGAGGACCCCGCCACGGGACGGCTCCGCAGGCTGGTGCCCGAGGAACTCGAGGAACTCAACGGCTTCCCGCGAGGCTGGACTGGCACCGGCATGACTGACGGGAAGCGAGCGTTCATGATGGGGAACGCTCTGGTTGTAGGTGTCGTTGCACGAATCGGCAAGGCGATCAGGGCCGAGGCCGTGACGTGCTCGAGCAAGAAGGCAACACACCGTGGCGAGTCAACTCGGACCGATTCCTGAACCCACGTCCCCCGCGGTCTCCAAGTCGATGCGGGGCAACCGGGGGAAGAACACCACGCCCGAACTGACCCTACGCCGACTGCTTCGAGAAGCCGGCTATCCGGGCTATCGACTCCACTGGAAGAAGGCACCGGGTCATCCAGATATCGCCTACCCGGGCCGAAAGGTCGCCATCTTCGTCAACGGGTGCTTCTGGCACCGCTGCCCGGACTGTCAGCCGGCCGAGCCGAAGAGCCATTCGGAGTTCTGGCAACGGAAGTTCGAACTCAACCGGGAGCGCGACGAGCGAAAGCGGCGTGAGCTCGAGGAGGCCGGGTGGACTGTCGTGACCGTGTGGGAGTGTCGCCTCAAGCAGGCTCCCGAGGAAGTGGTCATCTCCTTGACGACTCTGCTCGAAAAGCACTAGCTGTCCTGCGCGTCCGCAAGCTGTCGAGCGATGTACGACTGGTTCAGCCAGAACGACTTGCGTACCGCCAACCCCCCGCTAGGGGTGGGAACGAGGTCATGACTGTTTCGACCATGAGGTCGCACATGGCACACCTCGTTATCGCTGGTTCCGGGCAGGTATTCCACCTTGTCCTCCCTGATCAGAACCACCGTTCTCTCAAAGCACTCCCGCGCGTGGTACTCGACGTCATAGGTGGGCGGGGTCCAGAACTGAGTGCGAATCAGCGTTGGCACGCCCTTCTCGTCGAGCTGGTAGACAACGAAGAAGAACCGACGTGTCAGCTGGCCGCGAAGATCCGAGTCTTCCCACTGCTGCTCCACGAGATTGCAGTAGTCGAAAGCCGGAAACGAGACTGCTTCCTTTGGATTGCCGTTCGGCTTGAGCCTGACAGTGCGGACAACCAAGCCCGCCTTCTCAAACTCGGCGACCTTCTTGTCTGCGGCGATGCCGAGGATCCGCTTCGTCAGGACTGCGTAGAAGTTCTTCGCGCCTCGCTTGATGCGGACGTCCAACCTCGACGCAATCTCATCAGCAGTCAGTCCGATGTAGAGGCGGAACCGGCTATGCACTATGTCCTCGAAGGTTTCGCCTGAACGCAGCTCGCTCGCGGAAACCGCTGCCTGGCGATCAAGGCTATCCGCGATGACCGAGTTCATGTAGCTGGCTTTGAGCGAGAGCGCTCTGGGCTTCGCTGGCTCGGCGGAGAAGGGCTGCTCCCGTCGGTCGGCACCCGTGGCTCCTTTAGTGCAGGCGGCCAGGTAGAGGGTATCGCCCTCCGAGATCTCGTGGGCGCGGCCCTGGCGCACCTTGTCGACAATCCTCTGCCAGTCATCCCGAATGACTTCAAGATCAGCTTCCGGGAACTCCCACAGGCGAACAATCTTGACGATGAAGTCGCGCGGATCAGAACCTTCTTCATGCAGGTAGAACACGAGCAAGAGGTGGGCGTTCTTCCGAAGGAAGGAGCTGCTCTCCCACTCCTCGGCCACAATCGTCATGTAGTCGATCATGCCGAGGACAAGGCGCTCCTTCGCGACAAGTCGCTTCCCTGAGCGGCGAAGCGGAGTGGCCTTCAGCTCGACTCCCGCTGTGGCGAAGTCAGGCTCAGGCCGATTGTTGGGTTCATAGCCGAAGTAGTGCCGCTCTAGGGCGGTCCCGAACCCACCCTTGTGGCTGTAGAAGTCGATCACCTCGGGAAGGGTGTCGAGGACCTCACGCAACGAATGACCGACCAGCCGCTCGGCGTACGCGACAATGGACGCGCGATCGGCTGGATCGTATCGCAGTCCTGTGTCCTCCATGACACCTCCGGGGACAAGGTTACACCAGTACTTCGCTGTGCCTGGGGTACACACTCCCCCAGGAGGTGTTCCTCATGTCACGCCGCATCGCGCTTCTCGCACTCTCGCTCATCCTCGCCCTCACCGCCTTCGGCTGCACCTCGGAACCCG
>JAFGNP010000058.1 GCA_016926975.1 Coriobacteriia bacterium
TGCAGCGTCGGTCTTTCACGCCCTGATGACACTCGCGTTTCTCGGCATCATCTGACGACATCGCTCCGCGGGGTGGCGGAGCTCACAGGCGTTCCACACGGCATGGAGGAGCACATGGACAACACGGACCAGCAAGCCGGGCAGCAGTTGCTCGCAACGGCCGTCGCAGAATCGCCACAGCCGACCGAGAAGAAGCGCATGTCGCGCGGGGCGAAGTGGGGGATCGGGCTCGGGATCGGGCTGGTGCTCATGATCCTCCTGTCATGCTGCGCTTCCGTGTTCGTGATCGCGGCAGCGGACAGCTCGGCGTTCTCCTTCGGGAACAGCATCGCCTTGATTCACATCGACGATGCCATCTCCGGAACGGCCGGTGTCACGCCCGAGTACTTCATCGAGCAGCTCGACCAGGCGCTTGCCGACGAAAACGTGAAAGCGATAGTGCTGCGGGTGGACTCGCCCGGAGGCACCGTGGCTGCTTCGCAGGAGATCATGATGGCGGTGCGGAGGGCCTCGGAGACGAAGCCGGTCGTCACCAGCGTGGGGGACATGTGTGCGTCGGGCGCGTACATGGTCGCGTCGCAGACAGACGAGATCATCGCATCCCCGGGCTCCACGGTCGGCAGCATCGGGGTGATCATGGAGCTCGTGAACATGCAGGGTCTTCTCGACAAGGTGGGCGTGAAGTTCACGACCATCACGCAGGGCGAGTACAAGGACGTCGGCAGTCCCTACCGGGATCCCACCGAGGCGGAAAGCGCGATGTTCAACGAGCAGATGTCGATCGTCTACGACCAGTTCATCGCCGACGTGGCGCTGGGTCGTGGCATGAGCGAGAGCGAAGTGCGCGAACTCGCCACGGGATGGGCCTGGCTCGGCAGCGAGGCTCTCGATCTCGGGCTCATCGACTCCATCGGCAACTACGACGATGCGATCGACCGGGCCGCCGAGCTAGGCGGGATAGAGGGCGAGCCGAATATCGTGACCTACGAGCACGTAGACCCGCTCGCGGGGCTGTACAGCGAGCTTCTGGGCATCTTGTCTTACGCGGACGATATCGATGCCGAGTCGCTTCAGCGCATGTCACTGCCGAGGTAGCACTGCTGCCCTTACGGGGCTTTCGGCTATCGCCTACAATGCACGCATAGCCGCGCGATTCCAGTGTGCCGCGCGACTAGATTCTCCGGTCCGATACGCCGCTCGGAAGGATGCCGCGTGAAGCCGATCGAACTCAAGCCGAGTGCCCAGGGCAAGGTCCGTGACATCTATGACCTCGGCAAGGCGCTGCTGATCGTCGCCACAGACCGCCTGAGCGCGTTCGACGTCGTTCTTCCGGACCCGGTCCCGTACAAGGGCGAAGTCCTCACCAAGATCTCGCTGTTCTGGTTCGATCACCTGTCCGACATCGTGCCAAACCACCTGCTCACCGCCGACGAGCTCGACCTTCCCGACGAGCTTGCGGCACATGCAGACGCGCTGCGCGGCCGCTTCATGATCGTGAAGAAGGCCGAGGTTTTCCCGATCGAGTGCATCGTGCGGGGCTACCTCGCAGGCAGCGGTTGGAAGGAGTACCGGGAGAACGGCACCGTTTGCGGCCAGAAGCTCCCGGAGGGGCTCGTGGAGAGCAGCCGTCTGCCGGAGCCCATCTTCACGCCGTCCACCAAGGCCGCCATCGGCGACCACGACGAGAACATCAGCTTCGAGCGCGTCGTGGATATCGTCGGCGCCGAACATGCCGAGCGCCTGCGCGAAGCTTCGCTGGCCCTGTACTCGGCCGCGCGCGACCACGCCGCGACACGCGGCATCATCATCGCCGACACCAAGTTCGAGTTTGGGCTTGTGGAAGGCGAGGTCACCTTGATCGACGAGGCGCTCACGCCTGACAGCTCGCGGTTCTGGCCTGCCGACGAGTACAAGCCCGGGGGGCCGCAGCCGAGCTTCGACAAGCAGTTCGTCCGCGACTGGCTCGAGGCCAGCGGCTGGAACAAGAAGCCGCCCGCGCCAGTGCTGCCCGAAGACATACTCGCGGTGACCGCCGAGAAGTACATAGAAGCCTACGAGCTTATCACCGACGAGCCGTTCATGCCCGAAAGCGAATGATCGCATGTCACAGCGCAGCTACGGCAACGACCGCAACCGCAAGGGCGCGAAGGTAGGTTCGACGCGCAAGAGCGCGGCCAGGGCCAAGCCGGTCAGGAAGCAGGGCACCGTCGAGGCGTCGACGTCCTCGGCCAAGCCGAAGAAGGCCGGGCAGGACAAGGACTGGTCCGGGCTGCCCACCTCCCCCGAGATCAAGAAGTGGCGGCGCGTGTGGTGGGTGTTGCTGCTCGGCGGCATGGGCGCCATCGCCATCAGCTACGTGGTTCCCGAGTTGCGCAACAACGACGCCGTGTTGAGAGCGGTGTCCGGGGCGGTCATCGTGCTCTCGGTGGCTGCCGTCACGATAGACCTGGTCGTCATCCGCAAGTTGCGCAAGGAACTGATGGAGAAGACGGCGAAGAAGAAGTCATCGAAGCACGACGGGAAGGATGCTTCGTGAACTTGAAGGTCCTGCCGCCGCAGGTAAGGGTGTACTTGTATATCTTCTGGGTCGGCATGGGGATCGCGGGTATCGGTGTCGTAGGCTTCTTCTTGAGCTTCTGGCAAGTGGGTTCTGCGGCGCAGGCCGCTATCGACGTACACGACAATGTCCCGGTTTTCGCGTACGCGTCGATACTAGCCTGGGTCGTCGGCCTGATCGTCATGTGGTACGGCCGGCGCCGGCTCACAGCCGCTCTTGCCGCGAAGCAGAAGGAGAGCCGCTCGGCCATTCTGGTAGACGACGCGCCTGCAGGGCGCGATGCGTAAGGGAGGAGCCACCTCATGGCGCGTTTCGAGATCTACGTGACCTACAAGAAGGGCATCTTCGACCCGCCCGGCGCTACCGCCGAGCGCGCCCTTCAGAACCTCGGCTACGGCGAGGTGGACTCGGTAAAGATAGGCAAGTACATCCAGCTTGAAGTGGCCGACGGCACGGCGGTCGAGAGGGTGCGCGAGATGTGCGACAAGCTGCTCGCCAACCCCGTGATCGAGGACTACCGCATAGAGATGTTCGGGGAGGCCTGAGGTATGCGCTTCGGAGTCGTCATCTTCCCCGGATCCAACTGCGAACAGGACGTCGTGCACGCCGTACAGCATCTGGGATTCGAAGCGGGCTACATCTGGCACGGCGACACGGACCTCTCCGGCTACGACGCGATCGTGTTGCCCGGAGGCTTCAGCTACGGCGACTACATCCGCTGCGGCGCTGTGGCGCGCTTCTCGCCCGTGATGGCCGAAGTCATCCGCTTCGCCGAGGCAGGTGGTCCGGTCATCGGGATATGCAACGGCTTCCAGATACTCGCCGAGGCGCACCTCCTTCCCGGCGCCTTGCTGCGCAACGTCGGCCTCAAGTTCATCTGCAAGACGGTGAACCTGCGTGCCGAGGAGAGCACGTGCCAGTGGCTGGACCTTCCGGCCGGCACCGTGGTGCGCATCCCGATCAACCACAACGAGGGCAACTTCATCTGCGACGACGAGACGCTCGCGCGCCTGCAGGGCAGCGGGCAGATCGTGCTGCGCTACTGCGAGGCGGACGGTTCGCGTGCCGAAGGCGGCAGCGCCCCCAACGGAGCGCTCGACGACATCGCCGGTATCTGCAACGAGCGCGGCAACGTGTTCGGGCTGATGCCTCATCCGGAGCGCGTGGTCGATCCGCTTTCGGGCGGCACTGACGGCCAGCACTTCTTCACGGCCATCGCACGGCAGCTGGCGGAGGTGGGCTGATGGCGACTCCCGAGACCCTCGACCCGAAGCTCGCTCCGCAACTCGCAGTAGAACTCGGCCTGAAGCTCGATGAGTACGAGAAGGTGGTCGGTATACTCGGCCGCACGCCGAGCGTGACCGAGCTCTACATGTACTCGCTGATGTGGTCCGAGCACTGCAGCTACAAGCATTCGCGCAAGGCGCTCAAGATGTTCCCCACCACAGGCGAGCACGTGCTGCAGGGGCCGGGGGAGAACGCGGGCGTCATCAGCGTGGGCGACGGCTGGGCGGTGGCTTTCAAGATGGAGTCGCACAACCACCCGTCGGCGATCGAGCCCTACCAGGGCGCAGCCACCGGGATAGGCGGCATCATCCGGGACATCTTCACGATGGGCGCGCGCCCTATAGCCAGCCTCGACTCTCTGCGCTTCGGCACTCTCGAGAAGCCCCGCCAGCGCTACCTGTTCGAAGGCTCCGTCGCCGGCATCGGCGGCTATGGCAACTGCCTCGGGGTGCCGACGGTGGGCGGCGAGGTGTACTTCGAGGAGGCGTACGAGGGGAACTGCCTGATCAACGCGATGGCTGTGGGGCTCATGCGCGAGGAGAACCTCACGCGCGCCGTAGCGGCCGGCCCCGGCAACCTCGTGCTGCTGATCGGATCGACCACCGGCCGCGACGGCATAGGCGGCGCCTCAACGCTTGCGAGCCAGGAGTTCGACGAGAAGGCCGAGGACAAGCGTCCGAGCGTCCAGGTGGGCGACCCGTTCGAGGAGAAGCTGCTCATCGAGGCGTGCCTCGAGCTGCTGGATGCCAAGCTGCTGGTCGGCCTCGGTGATCTGGGCGCGGCAGGTCTCACCTCGAGCGCGAGCGAGATGGCGTCGCGTGGCGGGGTGGGCCTCGACATCGACGTGACGAAGATCCCCGCGCGCGAAGAGGCGATGAAGCCGTTCGAGTACATGGTCTCCGAGAGCCAGGAGCGCATGCTGGCCATCGTCACTCCGGCGGACCTCGAGGCCGCACAGGCGGTCTGCACCAAGTGGGGGCTGCGCTCGACGGTCATCGGGACGGTCACGGACACCGGCCGCTTCGTGGTCCGGGAGGGCGAGGCCGTAGTGGCCGACATGCCGGCTGCGACACTCGCGCACGATGCGCCGATCTACGACCCCGCCAAGGAGCGTCCCGCCTATCTGGACGAAGTCCAGGCGTTCGATCCGATGAAGCAGCTCGAGCACCCGGAGGGAGTCGAGGCGCTGTCGGCCACGCTTCTGAAGGTGCTCGCGAGCCCCAACATCTGCTCGCGCCGTTGGATCTGGGAGCAGTACGACCACCAGGTGATGGTCAACACCGCAGTGCTGCCGGGCTCGGATGCGGCCGTGCTCCGGATCGGAGACACGGGCCGCGGCGAGGTGTCCGGCCGGGGGATCGCCGTATCGACCGACTGCAACGGCCGCTACTGCTATCTGGACCCGTACACCGGTTCGCAGATCGCGTTCGTGGAGGCGGCCCGGAACGTGGCGTGCTCCGGCGGGCGTGCCGCAGCGATCACCGACTGCCTGAACTTCGGCAATCCGGAGAAGCCGGAGGTGTTCTGGACGTTCTACGAGTCCATCCGCGGTCTCGCTGACGCCTGCACGGCCTTCGGCGTGCCGGTCATCAGCGGCAACGTGAGCTTCTACAACGAGAGCTTCGGCCAGCCGATCTACCCCACGCCGACCGTCGGCCTTGTCGGACTGCTCGACCACGTGACCGACCACTGTACGATGGACTTCAAGGACGACGGTGACGTCGTCGTGCTGCTCGGCAAGACGAAGGCGGAGCTCGGCGGCAGCGAGTACCTGAACTTGGCGCACAACAAGGTGGCCGGTCGTCCGCCGAAAGTCGACCTGCCGGGCGAAAAGCTGCTTGCCGAACTCGTTGTGACCGCCATCCGGACCGGGATAGTGCGTTCGGCGCACGACTGCTCCGAGGGCGGCCTGGGAGTGGCGCTTGCCGAGTGCTGCATCGCCGGTGGTGTGGGTGCGCGCGTCGATCCAGACAGCACGCTGCCCGGCGTGGCCGCCCTCTTCAGCGAGTCGCAGGGCCGCGTGGTCCTGACGGTGTCTCCCGACCATTACGACGCTCTCAAGCAGCTGGCGGCGGCCCATGGCACTGCGTGCGAGAAGATCGGCTCCGTGGGTGGCGACAGGCTGGTGATCGGCGGGCTCGTGGACCTGCCGGTAGAGCAGCTTCGCGAGGCCTACGAGCCGACGCTCGAGAGGCTGGTCCACGGAGGGGCGTCGTCGTAAGCGCGCGCCTGTTCCGGTGAGCGCTTAGAGCGACCGCATGTATGCTATCGCGCGTGCTATCCTACGCGCGTCGGCACGTGTAAGGAGGCGAGTGTGGAGCTTCTTACCGGACTCGGCCTGTCGATCCCGGCGGGCCTCAACGCGTACATCCCCCTGCTGGCGGTAGCCGTTGCGCAGCACTTCGAGTGGCTCCAGCTCAAGGAGCCCTTCAACGTGCTCGGCGAGTGGTGGATGATCGCGGTCATCGGCGTCCTGCTCGTGGTGGAGATAGTGGCCGACAAGGTGCCGGCCGTCGATCACGTCAACGACGTCATCCAGAGCTTCATCCGGCCCGCGGCAGGCGGCGTCGTGGCTGTCGCTGCGGCGGGAAGCGCCACCGACGTGAACCCGTGGCTGATCGTGCTGGCCGGCGTGCTGCTCGCAGGTGGCGTCCATGCGGTGAAGGCGACCGCACGCCCGGTCGTTAACGTCACGACCGCGGGCATGGCCACTCCGGCAGTGAGTCTGGCCGAAGACGCGGGCGCGCTGCTGCTCTCGGCGCTCGCCATCGTGGCGCCGGTCCTGGTGATGTTCGTTGCAGCCGGCGTTGTCTACTCGCTGTGGCGGCTGTGGCGGCGCAAGCAGATCACGGGCAGCTATGTCGCTGAGCCCTGACGAACTCCGCAGCCTGAAGGAAGACCTGCGCTCCGACGACCCCACCGTCCGCGAAGCTGCGGTGGAACGCGCTTCCGAGGTGATCGACTCGACCGTGATGCGGGTCATCTCCGAGGCCCTGCTGTCGGATAACCCCGAGGTGCGGCAGCGTGCCGTGGAGCTGTTCGACAAGCTGCAGGCCGGGATCGGAAGCGAGTGACCCGGGCGCGCACCGCACCGGAGCCTGCACCTGGCGTCGCGCGTGGTATCCTACTCGGCGTTCGACCACTCCGAGCCGGTTGGGACCCGAAAGGCTTCCGATGAGTGAGAGCCCGTTGGACGACTGGATCTTTAGCGATCGCCCCGAGAACCCCGAGGAGGCCTGCGGAGTCTTCGGCGTCTACGCCGAGGGCGAGGACGGGGCCCGGCTCGCTTACTTCGGTCTGCATGCCCTCCAACATCGCGGACAGGAGTCTGCAGGTATCGCGGTTGCCGACGGGCATTCTCTGATGGTGGTCAAGAATCTCGGGTTGGTGCCTCAGGTCTTCAGTGAGAGCGACTTGACCTCCCTTCAAGGGCACATGGCCGTGGGCCACACGCGTTACTCGACCACCGGAGCATCGAAGAAGTGGGAGAACGCCCAGCCGGTGATCTCCTCGATCGGCCCGAACACGATCGCGCTCGCCCACAACGGCAATCTCGTGAACGCCTCCTCGCTGCGAGATGAGCTTCATTCGCTCGGCACGCGCTTCCGCTCCACTAGCGACTCAGAGGTGATGGTCCGCCTCGTCGACCACTTCACGCAGGCGCACCAATCCATCCGGGGCGGCATCCGCGATGCGATGCGGATGATGCGCGGCGCCTATTCGGTGGTGATGATGTCCGAGGAGGCGCTGTACGCCTTCCGCGACCCGAGCGGCGTGCGGCCGCTCGCGCTCGGCAAGCTGCCCGACGACCGCGGCTGGGTGATCGCCTCCGAGACGTGCGCGCTCGACATCGTCGGCGCCGAGTTCGTGAGAGATGTCGCGCCCGGCGAGCTCGTCCGGGTGAAGAACGGAGTCCTCGAGTCGGAGCAGGCGGTGCCGTCGGAGAAGCCGAGCCTCTGCGTGTTCGAGTTCGTGTACTTCGCGCGTCCTGACAGCGTGATGTACGACACCTCGGTCTACGAGGCGCGCCGCCGCCAGGGGATGGCGCTTGCCGAGATCGCGCCGGTGGAGGCCGACCTGGTGATAGGCGTGCCGGACTCGGGCATCCCCGGTGCCGTCGGGTACGCGCAGGGGAGCGGCCTGCCTTACGGCGAGGGCCTCGTCAAGAATCGCTACGTCGGCAGAACGTTCATCTCTCCCACGCAGTCGCTGCGACAGCAGGGCATCCGCTTGAAGCTGAACCCCCTTCGGCACATCATCGAGGGCAAGCGTCTCGTCGTGGTCGACGACTCGATCGTACGCGGCAACACGTCGAAGAAGATGGTGCAGCTGCTAAAGGACGCGGGCGCCGCCGAGGTGCACATGCGCCTCACGTCGCCTCCGGTCATGTGGCCCTGCTTCTACGGCATCGACACCGATACGCAGGAGCAGCTCATAGCGTCGCACCACAGTGTCGACGAGATCCGCGACTTCATCGGCGCGACTTCCCTCGCGTATCTGCCGCTGGAGGACCTCGTAGCATCCACAGGTCGTTCGGCCGACGAATTCTGCCTCGCGTGTTTCAACGGTGAGTACCCGATCGAGGTGCCCGAGAGCGTGAGACGCGGCAAGCTCAGCCTGGAGCCGGGTCAGTGACGAGCGCCGGCACGGCGCTGGGCGCCGTGCTCGAAGGCCTCGCCCTGGCCGTGCAGTACAACCCGCTGGCAGCCGCTGTGACAGCCGCTCTGGCCGCGGGACTCTCCGGCCATCCGAGGGCACGCAGTGAGAACCGCCAGTGGGCCGTGCTCGTCCTTGTCGGCGGCTGGCTCGTCGGCGATGGCCTGCGCGTGCTCGGCCGCGCGCGCGATATCTACGACGGCATCGGTGCTGCAGGAGCCGGGCACGTCGCGAACTGGACGGTGCCGGCCGTGTGGGCCGCCGGTTCGCTAGTGATCGGGTACGCTCTCCCTGCTCTTGCAGGCGCGGCGGTCGGCCGAAGGGTCACTCACGGCACCGGCTGGCTGGCGGCGGCAGGTGTCGCCAGCGCTCTCACGCTTGCGGTTTCCGCAGCCATCGGAGCTCTCTCGTAGAGTGCCCCCGCACCGCTTGGGCTGCGCTACAATGCGAGTGCGCACCCCTGAGTTGCGCCGCTTTCTTTCCGAGGGGAGACCATGGGGCACGATCGTCCGAAGAATCCTGTCGACTACCGCGCCGCCGGCGTTGACACCGCCGAGGGTGCGCGTGCGGTCGCAGCGATCCGCGCGCACGTGGGCGCCACACGGCGTCCCGAGGTCATCGGCGACATCGGCGGTTTCGGCGGGCTGTTCTCCGCCTCGGCGTTCAAGGACATGGCCGATCCCGTGCTGGTGTCCGGCACCGACGGCGTGGGCACCAAGATCGAGCTCGCGAAGCTCCTCGACCGCCACGGCACAGTCGGCATCGACCTTGTGGCCATGTGCGTCAACGACATCCTCGTCTCCGGTGCCGAGCCACTCTTCTTCCTCGACTACGTGGCCGTCGGCAAGCTTCGCTCCGAGCGCATGGAGCGCATCGTGGCGGGCATCGCCGAGGGCTGCGTGCAGGCGGGCTGCGCGCTCGTCGGCGGCGAGATGGCCGAGCACCCGGGCACGATGGACGCGGACGACTACGACCTCTGCGGCTTCTGTGTGGGCGTGGTGGACCGGCCGAAGATGATAACCGGGGAGACGATCGCCCCCGGTGACGTGATCCTGGGACTCGGCTCGAGCGGTCTGCACTCCAACGGCTTCTCGCTCGTGCGCAAGGTGCTCGTGGAGGGTCGCGAGGCCGACCTCGCGCTCCCGCGCGTGGACCTCGGCGGCACCACGCTCGGCGAGTTGCTGCTCACGCCCACGCGCATCTACGTGAAGAGCGTGCTCGCAGTGCTTGCCGAGGTGCCGGTTAAGGGTATGGCTCACGTGACCGGCGGCGGTATCACCGAGAACCTGGACCGCATGCTTCCGAAGACGTGCGACGCACGTGTCGTGCGCGGCTCGTGGAAAGTGCCGCCGGTGTTCGGCCTCGTGCAGGATGCCGCCGGAATCGACGACGACTCGATGTGCCGGACCTTCAACATGGGTGTGGGCTTCGCGCTGGCGCTGGACCCGAAGCACGCTCCGGCTGCTGCCGCGAAGCTTCGAGATCTCGGCGAGATTGTGAGCGAGATCGGCGAGGTAGTGGATGGAACGGGGGCGGTCGTGTATGCCTGAGCTGCTCGAAGACCCTCTCGCTCTGGAAGACCCTCTCGCTCTGGAAGATGAAGAGGACGTGGCCGAGGACCTGCCACTGGCGCTGGGTGTGCTCATCTCGGGCAGCGGAACGAATCTTCAGGCCATCATCGACGCCATCGCAAGCGGTGCGCTTGATGCGCGCATCACCGTTGTGATATCGAACAAGGACGACGCTTTCGGCCTGAAGCGCGCGCGTAACGCTGGGATACCGGCGACACACATCGACCCCGCCGCGTGCGGGGACTACAGGGCCTACAACCATGCGATCCGCGAGGAACTCCGATCGCACGGTGTGGAGCTTGTCGTGATGGCCGGCTACATGCGCCTGCTGGGCACCGAGGTGCTGCGCGCGTATCCGGGGGCGGTCATCAATCTGCACCCGGCCCTGCTCCCGGCGTTTCCGGGCGCGTCGGCGATCTCGGACGCCTTCGAGTACGGCGTGAAGGTCACCGGGGTCTCGGTCCACTTCGCAGACGAGGAGTTCGACCGGGGACCGATAATCTGTCAGGAGGCCGTGCGCATCGAAGAGAGCGACACGGTCGAGACTCTGGAAGCGAAGATCCACGAGGTGGAGCACCGGCTGCTTCCCGAGGCGATAGGGTTGATCGCCGAGGGGCGCGTAAGCCTCGATGGGCGCGTAGTACACATCAGCTAGCGGCAAGGGGACATGACGATGGATGGGGTTCAGATCAAACGCGCGCTGGTCTCGGTCACCGACAAGTCCGGTGTGGCTGAGTTCTGCAAGGCGCTGTCCGAGGAGTTCGGCGTGGAGATCGTCTCAACCGGCGGCACTGCGGCCGCTCTGGCCGAAGCAGGCGTGCCCGTGCGCCCGATCGACGATCTCACGGGCTTCCCGGAGATGATGGACGGTCGCGTGAAGACGCTGCATCCCAAGGTCCACGGCGGTCTGCTGGCGCGGCGCGACTCGGCCGAGCACATGGCGCAGGCCGAGGCCCACGGCATCGGCATGATCGACATGGTCGTCGTGAACCTGTACGCGTTCGAGGCGACGGTGGCGCGCGAGGGAGTCACGATCGATGAGGCCGTGGAGAACATCGACATCGGCGGGCCGTCGATGCTGCGCTCGGCGGCCAAGAACTTCGACTCGGTGACCGTCGTGACCGATCCGGCCGAGTACGAAGTCGTGCTCGAGGAGATGCGAGCGTCGCAAGGCGCCGTGTCGCTGGCCACGCGCAAGCGGATGGCCACCGAGGTGTTCCGCCTCACCAGCGCGTACGACAGCGCCATTTGGATGTACCTGTCCGAGTACGGCAAGAAGCGCTTCCCGGAGGAGGTGCGCTTCCGGCTGGAGAAGGTGCAGGACCTCCGCTATGGCGAGAACCCGCACCAGGACGCCGCGTTCTACCGCTTCAACGACAGCAAGGAGCACACTCTGGCCCGCGCCACCCAGATCCAGGGCAAGGAGCTCTCCTACAACAACATCCTGGACACGGACGCATGCTGGACCGCGGTACGCGAGTTCGAGGAGACGTGCTGCGTGATCGTCAAGCACATGAACCCCTGCGGCGTGGCGATCTCCGGGGACCTCGTAGCGGCCTATCAGCGCGCGTACGAAAGCGATCCCGTCTCGGCGTACGGCGGGGTCATGGCTTTCAACCGCACTGTGACCGCCGATGTGATCCGCGCCATCTTCGAGAACAAGCAGTTCGTGGAGGTCATGATCGCGCCCGACTACGAGGACGAGGCGCTGCAGCTCCTCGATGATAAGCGCAACCTGCGCATCCTGAAGACCGGTGGGATCAGGCCTGTCGGCGGTCACTACGAATCGCGCGCGGTCGAGGGCGGCATGCTGGTGCAGACCTCCGATGGCGTGACCGAAGACCCCTCGCGCTTCCGCGTGGCCACCATAGCCAAGCCTACCGACGAGGAGATGGCGCAGCTGCTGTTCGCGTGGAAGGTCGTCAAGAGCGTGAAGAGCAACGCGATCGTTCTGACGAAGGACTTCGCCACCATCGGCGTGGGCGCCGGTCAGATGAACCGCGTGAATTCTGCACGCATCGCGGTCGAGGCAGCCGGAGACAAGGTGCGTGACTCCGTGTGCGCATCTGATGCATTCATGCCGTTCCCCGATACCCTCGAGGTGTGTGTGGAGGCCGGAGTGAACGCCTTCATCCAGCCGGGCGGATCCATTCGCGATGACGAGGTCATCGCAGCGGCGAACCGTGTTGGCGCATCGATGGTCTTCACCGGGCACAGGCATTTCAGGCACTAGGGGCGGTCCTGTGGGTGAGGTGCTCGCCGAGGCGCTTCGCGAGACCATCCGCGTGCAGGACGGGCGGTTGCCGCTGCTCGACCGACATCTGGCGCGGTTAGCCGCCGGCGGGTGCGGGCCGCTCACGCTCGAGCGTGCGCGTGCAGTGGCCGAAGAGGCGGCCGCAGCGTGGCGAGCGCCGTACGGGCGCATGTCGCTCGTGGTCTCGGTCGAGGGCGAGCCGACAGCCGAAATCAGCGACCGCCCGTCGGTCATCGACGTACCCGGCGGCCCGCGGATCGCGCTCGTGACCGCACCCGAGCCGCGTTTGCCGCAGGGAGCGGCCAAGCCCGCCGACCGGTCCCAGTGGGATGCCGCGTTCGAGAACGCGCGTGGCGCGAACGTCGCCGTGCTCGTGTCGGCTGCGGGAGTCCTCATGGACACGAGTCACGCGACCCTGTGGATCCGTTCCGGCACGCGACTGCTCACGCCGCCCTCGCCGCCCGCCCTTGCGGGCGTCTCGCGCGGCGTCGTCTTCGACGTGGCCGCGGCGCTCGGTTACGAGGCGGTTGAGGCGTTGCTTACCCCCGCCGACCTCGATGCAGCCGATGAGGTCCTGCTCACCACCGCCGTGGCTGGCGCGCGTGCCGTACGAGGCCGAGGCGGACCGGCCGCCGCAGCGCTCGGCGAGGCGTTCGAGCGGCTGTTCGCTGCCGGCAGGTGAGACCGGTGCTGTCGGCTCACGGTCCTGTCCTCGCGCCGGCCACGTTCACGGCGGGGATGCTCGCGCTCGTCCTGTCACCGCACAGGCGCCCAGTCGTCCTTGCGCCCTCCGATGACCGCGGTTGGTTCGGGGGCACGCACATCGCGTGCTGGGATCCGGTCTCGGTGATCGAAGACGTCACACCCGCCGAGGCGGCGGAGATGCTAGAGGAGGTTATGCGCGGCGCCGTGCCTCTGCTGGCCGCCGCAGTGATGTCGTACGAAGGCTCCGCCGAGGTGCGGACGTACGCCGGCGGCGTGCTGCTCGCGCCGGACGGCTGGCGCGCCTGGGGCGTAAGCCCGGACCTGCCCGCTCTGCCACAGCAGCCGCTGCAGCCGGTCGGCGCACCTCTCCTCGAAGGCGCGGTCGGTGACCTCGACGAGCGAGCGTTCTGCGCGCGCGTGCAGGACGTCCGCGAGCGCATTGCGGCCGGGGACGTGTACGTGCTCAACCTCACCTACCGCATCACGGGGAGGCCGGTGCTCGATTCCGCGCATGCATTCGTCGAGTTGCTCGAGCGTGCGGGCGGACCGATGTCGGCCTGGTGGGGAGACTCCCACCGCTCGCTCGCGTCCGCCTCGCCTGAGCGCTTCTGCGCGGTGGAGCGGGATGATTCGGGCATCACCCGCGCCTGGATCGAGCCGATCAAGGGCACGCGACCGCGCGGAGCGAATCCGCTGGAGGACGCCGAACTCGCGCAGAAGCTTGCCGACGACGCCAAGGAGCGGTCCGAGCATGTGATGGTAGTGGATCTCGAGCGCAACGACCTCGGGCGCGTTTCGGTGGCCGGAAGCGTGCGTGTTCACCCGATGTTCGAGGTGTTCGCCATGCCATACTGCCACCAGCTCGTGTCCCGGGTGCGATCGACCCTGCGAGCGGACGCAACACTGGCCGACCTCGTGGAGTCCACCTTCCCGTGCGGCTCGGTCACCGGAGCGCCCAAGCTTGCTGCGATGCGCATCATCGGTGAGCTCGAGATGTCGCCTCGCGGGGCCTACACCGGTGCGCTGGCAGTGGCGGTGCCTGGGCAGCTCGATTCGGCCGTGCTGATTCGCACGCTCGAGTACGCGGGGCCGGAGACAGCACGCTGGGGGACCGGCTGTGGCATCACCATCGACTCCGATCCCAAGTCCGAGTGGTGCGAGTCGCTGCTGAAAGCGTCGCCGGTCACCGGCAAAGGCGGCTCGCGATGATCGGCGCGGCGTAGGCGTGCGCTCCTTGCCTCTCTGCGAGGGTAAGGAGTATCGTACCAGGTAAGGAAGGCCTGCAAAGTAAGGAATCGCGTCATGCGAAGTGAGGTGCGCCATGCCTAACGCCAAGATCACGTCCAAGGGCCAGGTCACCATACCCGCCGAGGTGCGTGAGGCGCTTGGCCTCAAGAAGGGCGACACGCTCGCCTTCGAAGTTCAGGCCGAGTATGTGGTGGTGAGAAAGCGGCTCACGCTGGCCGAGGTGCTCGAGAAGTCCAAGGACTTGCTGCCCACTGGAAGGCGCCTGTACGCCACAAAAGACGAGGCAGTTGCAGAGTATTTCGCTAACCTCGAGCCTGACGATCTGGCAGATGAGCCGTTCGTCGTCGGGCCGAAGCGTCTGCGCAAGGGCCATTCATGAAGGTCCACGTCGACACCAACGGACTGCTTGCGTGCATCCTTGACGATCGGCCGGGCGAGCGTGCGAGGACCGCAGAGTGGGTGCGCGATCACGGTGCGCTGACAGTCGACGAGTGCGTCCTCGCAGAGGCGTGTTGGGTTCTCGAGAGTGTCTACATGCATCCACGGCGCAAAGTGGCGCAGTTGCTTCTGGCGGCTCTCGCTAGCGAGGAGCTCATGGCATGGGATCCGGAACTCACCGACTGCGCGCTTTCGATGATGCATCGTGATCCGAAGCTCGGTATCGTGGACTGCATTCTTGCCGCACGCACTCTCACCGGTGACCTCGTACGCACGTTCAATCGTCGGCTCAGCCGCGCCATCGAGAACCTCTAGCCGCTACTCCTGCACCACGTGCACGGTGCGCGTGGGGAACGGGAAGTGGATTCCCTCTTCGGCGAAGCGGCTGTGGAGCCGCTTGATGAAGGCGCTCTTGAGCGGGAACTGGTCGCCGTAGACGGGGACGTACAGGATCGCCGCTCCCACGATGTGGGAGTCGCCGAAGGAGCGGAAGCGCACCACCGGCGTGTGCGTGCCGGTATCGGCGCCGGTCTCGGCCATCACCTCGGCCGCCACCTCGGCGACCACACGCTCGACGTGCTCCAGGTCGGCGTCGTAGGCCACGCCGAACTCCACCGTGGCTGCGACCGCCTCGGCGGGAAGGCGGTAGTTGGTGACGATCGCCTGGGCGAGGACGCTGTTGGGCACGATCACGAGGTTGTCGGTCTGGGTGCGCAGCGTGGTGGTGCGCCAGGCCGTGTCGGTGACGGTTCCCTCCTGACCGCTGTCGAGTAGGAGGTAGTCTCCGGGGCGGATTTGCTTGGACGCGACAATCTGCAGCCCGGCGAACAGGTTGCTCAGCGTGTCCTGGAGCGCGAGGGCGACTGCGAGGCCACCCACTCCGAGAGCGGTAAGCACCGGTGTGATCGAGATGCCGAGCACGCTCAAGACGAGGGCGCCGCCGATGATCAGGATCGCACCGCGCGTGATGTTCACGAGGATGCTCGTCGTGGGCACCGCACCGGTGGCGTTCATCCAGCGGCGCACCAGGGTGCTGGTAAGTCGTGCTGCGACGAACGTGGCGATCACGATGGCGGCGATGGCCAGCCCTCGGTTCAGGACGAGCTGTGAAATCTCAACGCCGAGGACGTTCATTGCCGACGCCTTCCGATGAGGGATGCAATGCCGATTATAGCGTTCGTGTCGCGCATTCTTCGGCAGCGTTTGGGGGTGTCAACAACCGAGAGCGCGCAGCAGCGCGCCTCTTGTCGTCTGAGGGGGGGACATGGACAGCGCACTGCACGACGCGCTGGTTGCGCGCATCAGCGAGTGGTTCGCGGCGAGGGTAGGTCATGAGTTCTCGGTAACGGTACACACCGGGCCGAACGTAGTTCAGGTCGCCGAAGGGCCTTACCTCGGCATGGAGGAGCATCCGGTCTCGAAGGGCGTATACCGCCTGCTCTTCGCCGATGCCAGGCGGGTCTCCATCAACCCCGACCAGGACAAGTACGTCACCGCAGGGTTCGAGCTCGTCGACGTGCTTGTCGATGCTGGCCGCTTGGTACTCGACAAGGGTTCGCAGCGGATAGAGATCGTGGATGTGCAGCCGAGCGCCTTCCCGAGCGGAGACGAGGTCGACTGGTCGGTGCCTGCGGGTATCGCTGCTCCCACGGTCGCGGCAGTGGCGCCCGCTCCGATCGCAGCCCCAGCACCAGCCCCGGCCGCTCCCGCCCCGACAGCTCCTCCCGCACCAGCCCCGGTTGCGGCTGCGCCGCCGTCTGCCGTGCCCTTCGCGCCCGCTTCGCCCGGCGGACAAGTCTTCCAGATGCGCGTGATGGCGTCCCCTTACGGCAACGCTACCGCTTCCGGCTCCGGGTTCTTCGGCCCGGTGGATCTCCGTATCGAGCAGGGCCGAGTGACCGTCACCGGTCAGCGTTCCGAGAACATCGGCGTGATGATGGTCATGGGCGCTCTCCTGCTCGCTCTGGGATGGATAGGCATCCTCTTCGGTCTGATTGTGGCTGTCAACGCCGCGGGTGACAGCGACATGGGCTTCGCATTCTGCCTCATGGGGGTGGGCTTGCTCGCCGCCCTGTCGGGTCTCGCCCTGACTCTGGTCGGCCGGAGGCAGTTCATGGTCGGTCCGACGGCATCGCTTGAGTTCGCGCTGGCGGAGGCTCGTGGAGCGCGTGTCCGCTACGACGACAACACCGGATGCCTACTGATGCTGTTCCTGACGCCGCTCATCGGCCTCATCGTCATGCTCGCCATGGGCAAGCGGATCGTTCGAATGAACGTACCGAGCGATCGCAACGCCCGCGCGCCTCGCCAGATGCTCGTACTGAAGACGTACAGCTCGGCCGACGGGGCGATTCTCAACGCGGCGCTGCGAGGCTGAACCTGGCGCCTCGGGCGTCTCACGTTGACCATCATCTGCTCCGTGATAAACTACCCCTTGCGCTTCGGGCCGGGTCCGCGGATGCGGCTGGAATGCGCGCAGGTCTAACGGGCCGTTAGCTCAGCTGGCAGAGCAGGGGACTTTTAATCCCAAGGTCGCTGGTTCGAGACCAGCACGGCCCACCAAAGTGCATACCGGCCCCCATCGTCTAGCGGCCAAGGACTCCGCCCTTTCAAGGCGGCAACAGGGATTCGAATTCCCTTGGGGGCACCACATTCTCGCA
>JAFGNP010000059.1 GCA_016926975.1 Coriobacteriia bacterium
CCCATCCGCGACAGGTAGACCGCGGTCTTCAGCGGTCGGTGTACGCCGGGACCGCCCTTGGGCGGGAATTCGTAGCTGATCAGCAGGAGGCGCATCAGGTCCGACCTTGCTCGATCCGGGCGTAGACACCGAGGAGCTTCTGCTCCTCGTGAGCCCAGTTGAAGCGCTCTTCCGCCAGTCGACGCCCCCGCTCGCCCATCTCCGCGCGCAGTTGCGGCTGGCTCGCGAGCTTGTCCAACGCCGCCGCCATAGCCCCAACGTCACCAGGCGCGACGAGCAAACCCGCGCCGGATGGTTGGAGGACGGCGGCCGAACCAGGGAGATCAGTGGCCGCGACTGCGATTCCCGCCATCAGGAACATGAACAACCGGTTCGGCCAGGTCAGCTTATGGTTCAGCGTGATGCCATCGAGAAACAGCGTACCTATGTCGGCTCCACACGTGAGAAGGAACAGGCGTTCGTGCGGGAGGTGACCCATGAAAGTCACCCGGTCGACGATTCCACGTTGCTCTACACGATTTCGCATTGCCGGTTCGTAGTCACCGCTACCCTGAACAACCAGGTGAACTCCCTGAACGCGCGTGACTGCATCTACGAGTTCGTCTACTGCCCGACCCGGCAGGATCGCGCCCTGGTAAAGAACGACCACCGTCTCGGGGGAGAGTCCAAGGGTCCGCTTCAGAAGCGTCCTGTCCGCCACGGCCTGCAGTACCGGACAGTTGGCGACGATGATCGGTTGCACCCCGTATCTCTCCCTGAGCACTCGCGCATGCCCATCCGAGACCGTGATGACCGCCGCTGCGCCCGGTATGAGTCGGCGCTCGGCAGCCCGCAGGTATCGCTGCACAGCCCACGACCGCTGGAACGGGCGCTGCATGAGCGAATCAGGGTACAGTTCGTGCGCGTCGTACACGTACGGCACGCCGAGTGCCCGAGCGGCCGGCGCGCCGATATCGAGTGTGTTCGTGTCATGGCAGTGCACCAGGTCGGGTGCCGAGTCGGCGACGGCCGCGCCCATCGCCCGCTCGCGCGTGCGCCGCTCTCGCAGTTTGCGAACGGGCTGGCGCAGGGACGCGCGGGTGAAGTCCGCGACACGGCGGACCGTGAAGCCGTCCCTCTCCTCAATGTCGGGCAGATCGGGGCTGCGCAGCGCCAGGACCCGCACGTCATGCCCGACGGCCGCGAGCGACCTCGCCTCACGAATAACGCGGGCGTCGTCGCGCATGTCGTTGAGTACGAGCATGGTGACTCTCACGGCAGGGCCCCCTCGGCCAGCTCATCGTACAGCCGCGACGCTCGATCCATCTGTTCCCGGCGCGATCCTCGCGACTCGGCCACCTGACGAGCACCGGCGCCGAGGCGAGCACGGAGTGGAGCATCGGTCACCAGGTCGGTGAGCGCGGATACGAGCGCCGACTCGTCACGGGCGGGCACGAGCACGCCGCTCACGCCGGGCTCCACCCACTCCCGCGTGGAGGGGAGGTCGCTTGCGACGACGGCGAGTCCGGAGGCCATCGCCTCAAGATTCGAGACCGCCGACCCGTCGCTGTCGGGAACAGAGATGTACACATCGGCCGAGCGGTAGAGGCCAGGCAGATCGGCCTCGGCCACCCAGCCGATGAAGTTCACGGCATCGGCGACGCCAAGATCCGACGCCAGTTGCTCAAGGCGCGCCGTCTCGTCCCCCTGGTGCCCAACGACCAGCCGGACATGCCCGTGGTCGCTGTGGACGCGTGCGAACGCCCGGAGTATGACATCGATGTTGTACAGCGGCTTGTGCGCTCGCAGGCTAAGAAGAGTCAAATGCTCTCGAGGCTCTCGGCTGACAGGCGTGAAGACGTCGGTGTCCACGCCCCAGTGCAGCACCTCGCCTCGGAGCGGACGACCCGCGACCGACTCGGCCGCCGCAAGCAGGGTGCGTGAGGTGGCGGTCACGTACGACGCGCGCCTGAGCGCCTGCCTGACCTTGCGGCGGTTCGTCGCCGACAGCGACGGCGCGATCAGTACATCCGATCCCCAACAGGTGACGAGCGTGCGCGGGAAACCCGCGAGCGTGGCCCACAACCCGTAGTTGAATGCACTATGCCCGTGGACCACGTCGGGCTCGAACGCACGAATCGCGCGCTTGATCGCACGGATCCTGGACACGAACCGGAGCCCCGGCACGCGAGGCCCCGACTCGGTCGAACTGCGCAGATGCGCGATGGCCTCACGCGGTCGTTCGGGCGACATCACGCGGATCTCGTGTCCGCGTGATTTCATCTCGCGGACCCACTGCTCGAGCGCGAGGCTCTGCGCTGGGCCGATGATGAGTATTCGCGACGCGTCATGCGAGGACATCTTGAATGGCCTCCATGAACTGTGCCGAGACGTGTTCGAGATCGTGGTGCTCGCGCGCATAGCCGAAGGCCGCATCGCCTATCGACCGGCGCATCTGCTCGTCTTCCACGAACTCTCGGAGATCGGCGAGCAGCCGGTCCGGATCGCCGCCGGCACACCGTCCGAGGCCGTGCTCGGTCAGGATTCCGTTCGGATCCACGTTGAGGGAGAGGATCGGCGTTGCGCCGATCATCGCCTGCACGAAGGTGTTCGGATAGCCCTCTATCGTGGACGTGTTGACGAAGACCTTCGCCTCATCGAAGTAGCGCTGGATCTCCCGGAAGTGAACGCCCTCGATGAACCCGACGTTGGCCATGCCTTGCGCACGTGCAGCGATCTCGACGAAGAGAGCGTCGTCCTTGCGTGGCGGCATAATCATCACGAAGCGCTCCTCGGGCATCGCCTCGGCGAGATCGAGGTAGACATGCGGCTGCTTGAGCGCCTGGCAACTGGCTACCCACAAGATGTGACGCCTCTCAGCGAAAGGCGGCCCGGCCGACATGGGCATCCCGTTGGGCAGCAGGCCGCTCTCCCGTCCGTAAATCGCCGCGATCGCTTCTTGCTGCCCGAGGTTCTGACACAGCACGGCATCCGCGAGCCTGATTCCGATGCCGAACAGGCGACGCTCCGCGGGCGACTCTCTCAGCAGGGCTCCCTGCGCGTCTGCATCGCTCGCGACGATGAAGACGACCCGCTTGCGCCTGAGAACCTGCCGCAGCAGCGCCACATAGCCAAGCGTTACGGAAGCGCCGCAGAGCACGTACACCCGGGCGCCTGTGCGCAAGAACGGCCGAACCCCCCGGACTGCATTGGTGAACACCGAGATGAAGCGGGGGCCCTCACCGCGAGCGACCGATTTCTCGATGACATGGACCTTTACCGCGCAGTCGTCGACTCTGCGAACGGGGAGCGACTTGAGCAGGAAATGCACGACAAACCGGGGCTGCCGGGACATTGCGCAGGCCAGATAGAACATGACGAGCTCTGCGCCGCCATGACCCCCGGGGGACATCTCGTCGAATAGCGAGGTGGCATGCGGCGAGTAGAAGCAGATGCCTGTGCGTTCAGCGTCGGCGCGCACGTTCCAGCGCCCTTTCGTAGGCTTCATACAGTGCGGGTGCCTGGCTCTCCCACGAGTACTTGGCAGCCGCCTTCACAGCGTTGCGCTTCATGCGAGCCACCTCATCGGGATTCTCCACGAGATAGGTCAGGCGGTCCACAAGCGCGTCGACTGTGGGCGGATCGAACACTATGCCGCATTCCTCCGTCTCGATGATGCGCCGTGTGAAGTCGAGGTTCGTCACGAGCTCGGCAATACCGGCTCCCATATAGTCGAAAAGCTTGTTCGACCCGGTCCAGCGATGGCTGTCGTTCTCAGGCCAGATGTTGATGATGCCGACGTCGTGGGACGCAGCGGCGGCGACCACTTCGTCCGGTGGGCATGGCGGCTGGAACACGACGAATGAGCCCGCCCCCCGCTGCTCCACCAGCGCTTTCAGGTCCTCTTCGGCATGCCCCCAGCCCTGAAGCGTGAACTGCACGCGACCATCTAGGCGGACGACTGCTTCGATCACATCGTCTAGGTGGCGGTCGTAGTAGAAGCGCCCCTGGTGGAGCAGGCGAAGCGGCTCGTGCGCCGGCAGCGCCTCGGTCACGTACGATGTGCAGCCATTGACGAGCGCCGTCGGTCTCGGAATCCGGTACCGGCGCGCTAGGTCCTCGGCAATCATGTCGGTCACTGTCAGCACGCCCGCCGCCCTGGGGGTCAGGATGCGCTCCTTGGTCACCCACCACAGCCGGGTCAGCCACGGGGGGTCGCCGGTTGTCGCGAAATGCTCACGAGAGTCGTACACGAAGCGCCTGCACCCCGAAGCCCTGAAGCCCACCCAGAGCATGTCCACGTTCATGCAGTGCACCAGATCAGGAGAGACCTCGCGTACCGCGCGCACCATCGAGCGGCGGAAC
>JAFGNP010000060.1 GCA_016926975.1 Coriobacteriia bacterium
CGGGCCATTTCGCGATCACCGTGTAGCGCTCGGCCTCGGACATCGTGTAGAAGTGGCTGCCGTTCTGCTTGTTGTAGAAGCGGTAGACGGGGGTCTTCCCCGGTTCTCCAACGGGCGACACCGAGTATGTCGGTCCTTCGTAGTTGTAGATGTATCCCCACTTCGAGATGACGTTGTCCCGCTCTTCCGCCGACACCGTGTAGAAGTGGCTGCCGTTCTGCTTGTTGTAGAAACGGTACAGCTGCAGGTAGTTCCTGCTCGCCTTCGTGTAGTAGGCGATTCCTTCGAACGCGAACGTGTCCGACCATTTCGCGATCACGGCATTGGCTTCATCGAGTGATGCCGTGTAGAAGTGCGTGCCGGCGCGGCTGTTGTAGAAGCGGTATACCGGCAGTAGTGGCTCGGGAACTACCGACCAGGTCAGGATGCTCGGACCGGAACCTTCTGCGGCGTATGCCTCGACGTAGTAGACCCCACTGGCCGGGACCTGATAGATGATCGTTTCAGGATAGTAGAGAGGCAACACGGCTCTGGCAATCGCATAAGGGTGGTTGCCGACCAGGGAGGTAGGACCGTACAGGTAGAGGTCGAGATCGCAGTCCGAGGTGGCGAGCCCTGCGTTCGTGGACAGGCTGAGCACCAGTGTTTCGCCTGCAGTGAGAGAAATATGGTAGAGCGCCTGGGCGGATCCGGCTTCATCGAGATCGGCTGTCACCGGTGAAGTGGTGAGCGGTACGGAGGGCACGGCGCTCGCGGTTGCAGGGAACATCGAAGTGGTGAATGCTACCAACACTGCTGCCAACCACGGGAAGGTGCGCTTCATCTGCAGGGCCTTTCGTCCGTTCGGTCGAAGCAGCTTTCAAGGGCGAGAGCAGGAGAACCCTACCGGAACCATCGTAGAGTGTTCCGCGGTTGTGGGCAACGTGCAGCAGGGCTTGGATGCACTGGGCGGGCGCTGCCGCGCGTGTGCGTGAGCTCGGTCGTCCTTGACACCTCGCCCCTAACCCCCGTATCGTCGTGCAGAACTTCACAGTCGCCTGTGATGGGGATGAGTACGCGCACTCGAGTAGGGCAACAGAGAGCCGGGGCAGCTGAGAGCCGGCGCCTGAAAGAACGCGGAACATGGCCCCGGAGGCATCCGGAGGAAACGCGCGAGCGGAGTAATACCGGACGGCAGCCCCCGTTACCTTAGGCTTGAGAGCATCGGACTTCCCGGCGAAGAACTCCCGCCCGTCGGATCCACCACCGTCCCGTGCTCGAGATGAGGCCACGAACTCGTGGTGAAGTCGGGTGGTACCGCGAAGGACGTTCAGCGCCTTTCGCCCTGGCGAACAAGTCCGGGCGGGAGGTGTTTTTCATGTTCGGAGGTAGCACATGGCGAAAAGTTGGGAAGAGATCAACGCCCGCATCGCTAGCGGCGAAGCGGTGGTGTTCACCGCCGAGGAGTTCGCCTTGCTCGCTGCAGATGAGGGCGTGAGTGAGGCCGCGAGGCGCGTGGATGTCGTGACGACCGGCACCTTCGGCCCGATGTGCTCCTCGGGTGTGGTGCTTAACTTCGGGCACTCCGATCCTCCGATACGCATGGCCGAGATCTGGCTGAACGACGTAGCCGCTTACGGCGGACTTGCCGCGGTGGACACCTACCTGGGTGTGACGCAGCCGAGCAGGTCGCGGGGCATCGAATACGGCGGGGCCCACGTCATCGAGGATCTTCTGAGGGGCCGAGCGGTGCGTCTTCGGGCTACCAGCCAGGGGACCGACTGCTATCCGCGGACAGAGATCGACACCTGGGTGACGCTCGAAGACCTGAATCAGGCGTACTTCTTCAATCCGCGTAATGCCTACCAGAACTACTCGGTGGCGGTGAACTCGACAGACCGGGCGCTGCACACCTACCTCGGCACGTTGCTGCCTCGTTTCGGCAACGCCACATACTGCTCGGCCGGCGCGCTCTCGCCGCTGCTCAACGATCCGACGTACCGCACCGTCGGTGTCGGGTCGCGCATCTTCGTGGCCGGTGCGCCCGGCTACGTGGCGTGGGAGGGCACCCAGCACAATCCCAACACGAACCGCGACGAGAACGGCGTGCCGGTGAGCGGGGCCGGGACGCTTGCCGTGATAGCAGATCTGAAGAAGGCGAGTCCCGAGTACTTCTCGGCGGCCACCTTCACGGGGTACGGGGTGTCGAGCTTCGTCGGGATCGGTGTGCCGATACCCGTCCTCGATGAGGACATCGCCGCCACACTGGCGCTTACAGACGCCGACTTGACGGCCACGGTGTACGACTACGGTGTCCAGCACCGGTCGAAACCGGCGCTCGGTCAGGTGACTTACGCGGAGTTGCGCAGTGGCTCGATCGAGCTGGATGGCAAGACCGTTCCGACAGGCCCGGTCTCATCACTGCCGCTTGCGCGGAGTATCGCGGCCGAACTGAAGCGTTGGATCGCCGAGGAGCGCTTCGAGCTCACGCAGCCGGTGCAGCTGCTTCCACAGATAGGGAGCCAGAGCGTCGGGCCGCTGGAGATCAAGACGGGGGAGGCGATATAGATGGCGCGCAAGAGACTGGATCTCGTCTTCCCGCCGCAGCTGTCTTTGAAGCCGATCATCTACCACCTCGTCAAGGACTACGATCTGGTGCCGAACATCCTGCGCGCGCAGATCCATCCGGCGCAGGAGGGCCGGATGGTGCTGGAGGTCACGGGTGCGAAGGAGAGCTACGACGCCGGTGTCGCCTTCCTGGAAGCTCAAGGCCTTACGGTCAGTGAAGCGGCCAGTGACATCGTGTTGGACGAGGAGCGCTGCGTGAACTGCGGGTTGTGTACGGCTGTCTGCAGGCCCGGCGCGCTGGCTCTCGACCGAAAGACTCAGACTCTGACGTTTGACAAGGACAAGTGCGTGTACTGCGAGGCGTGCGTGATCGCCTGCCCCCGCCGCGCGATCACGCTGAGCTTCTGAGGCTTGAGGAGGCGACCGATGCCTGACATAGCATTGCGGCTCGGCCGCGACATACTGGTCCTCGACGGCGCCATGGGTACGATGCTCCAACGCCACGACCTGCCCGCCGAACAGTCGCTCGTCCAGCTCAACGTCACCGCGCCCGAGCTGGTCGAGGAGGTGCACCGCCTGTATCACCTGGCGGGCGCCGACTGCGCGACCACCAACTCCTTCGGCGGGACTCGCCACAAGCTCGATGCGTACGGGCTAGGCGATCAGCTGGTTGAGCTCAATCGCGCTGCGGTGCGCGTTGCGCGAGCGGGTGGGGCACCGCACATCCTTGCCGAAATGGGGCCTAGTGGGCTCGTGCTCGAGCCCCTGGGTACCGCCGCGTTCGAGCACGTCTTCGACTTCTTCGCCGAGCAAGCGTCCGCGCTCGCGGCGGAGGGTCCGGATGCCATCAACATCGCCACGATGACCGACATAGCCGAGGCGCGCTGCGCGGTTCTCGCGGCACGCTCGGTCACGGACTTGCCGGTCTTCGTTACCTGCACCTTCGGGTTGAACGGTCGGATGGACCTCTCGGGGACCGACCCGGAGACAGCCGCAGTGGTCCTGGAAGCTGCAGGCGCCTCGGTCGTCGGGATGAACTGCGGGCTCGGACCGGAGCAGATGCTGCCGCTGGTGGAGCGTATGGCCCTTGCCACGGAGCTGCCGATCATAGTGCGTCCGAACGCGGGGCTGCCGAGGCTGGTGGACGGGAAGACGGTGTTCCCGGGTACTGCCCTCGAGATGGGCGAATACGCTTCGCGCTTCGTGGACGCGGGGGCCGCGCTGGTCGGTTCGTGCTGCGGTTCCACGCCGGAGTTCACCGGTGCGATCGCGGATGCTGTGGCGGGGCGAGAGCCTGCGCCGCGCAGTACGGCTCCCGCCGGCGTGACGCTCGCCGGGCCGCGTGGTCTGGTGCGCATCGGCGCGGGGAAGCCGCTGGCAACAGTCGGCGAGCGGATCAACCCCACCGGCAAAAAGCGGCTGGCGGAGAGTCTGCGTGCGAGCACTCTCGACGTGGTGCGCGCGTACGCTGTCGAGCAGCAGGATGCCGGAGCCGACCTTCTTGACGTGAACGTGGGCGCTGCCGGAGTATCGCAGGCTGACTTGCTGCCAAGAGCGGTGCTGGCGCTGTCGGGTCTTGTGGATCTACCGCTCTCCATCGACACGACTGATCATGAGGCATTGGAGGCGGCGCTAAGGATCTATCCGGGGCGCGCGCTCATCAACAGCGTCAGCGGAGAGAAGTCCTCGCTCGAAGCGGTGCTGCCCTTGGCGGTTCGATACGGCGCGGCCGTGGTCGTGCTTGCACTGGACGACGACGGCATACCTCACAGCGCGGATGCCAGGGTGGAAGTTGTGCACAGGGTGCGGGCGGCTGCGCACGCCGCCGGGCTGGACGACGGCGATCTCCTCGTGGACGCGCTGGTCCTGGCGGCCGCCACAGAAGACGGCGGAGCCTCCGCAACACTTGAGGCCATTCACACCGTAAGCGCCGATCTGGGGCTTGCTACTATCGCGGGCGTCAGCAACGTCAGCCACGGCCTCCCGGGTAGACCTGAACTCAACGCGCAGTTTCTCAAGATGGCCGTCCAAGCGGGCTTGACCGCCGCGATCGTCAATCCCTCTGAACACCTTGAGCTCGATTCGGCTACCGCCGCCGCTGCGGCCGACGTGCTGCTGGGGCGCGATGTCCATGCGGAGCGCTGGATTGCCAGGGTGGCCGTGTCCCAGGGTGCGGTCGAGGCCAGCGAGCCCTCCGTCGGCAGTACTACGGCCGAGCGGCTGGCGCTGGCGGTCGAGCGCGGCGACGCAGACTCGGCGCCGGCGCTGGTCGAAGAGCTGCTGAGAGGCGGCGCTGATCCCCAGTCGGTGATTGCCGACGTACTCACGCCGGCGATCCAGCGTCTTGGCGATGCGTACGGGCGCGGGGACGCCTTCCTGCCGCAGCTGATCGCTGCAGCGGACGCGATGAGGACGGCGGTGGAGCGTGCGAAGTCGCATCTGCCGGAGGGTTCTGACGACCACGAGGGCTGCGTCGTGTTCGGCACGGTCAAGGGCGATATCCACTCCATCGGCAAGGACATATGCGTGAGTATGCTGGAGAGCCAGGGCTATCTTGTGGACGACCTCGGCGTGGACGTGTCCGCAGAGGCTTTCGCCGAAGCGGCAGCGACAGCCGACGCAGTGTGTCTCTCGGCACTCATGACGACCACGCTCGCCAACATGGAGAAGGCGGTGTCGGCCGTGCGCGAAGTGGCCGAGGTGCCGGTGTTCGTGGGCGGTGCGGTAGTGACGCGCGATTTCGCCGATGGGCTGGGTGCGGGTTATTCTGAAGACGCACCCGGCTGCGTGCGCGCGGTCCGTAGTGCCTTGAGCGCACCCAAGGGGAACGCATGATAATCACGAAGCCGCGCGAGTGGGCGCGCATACAAGAGAATCTGGCAGGGATCGGCGCCAGGCGTGTGTTCCTGATCGGCTGCGGACAGTGCGCGACGGTTGCGCACACGGGTGGAGAGAAGGAAGTCGCGGAAATGGCCGTGCGCCTGGAGACCGAGGGTGTGGAGGTCACCGGTTGGACGGTAGCCGAAGTCACCTGCCATCTGAACGGCACCAAGCTCGAGTGCCGCAAGCACCAGGAGGCTATCGACGCCGCGGACGCCGTTGTCGTGCTGGCGTGCGGCGCCGGCGTGCAGACGGTGGCCGACTCGATCCCGAAGCCGGTCTTTCCCGGACTGGAGTCTCTCTTCCTCGGCACGGTCATCAGAAACGGCATCTTCGAAGAGCGGTGCCAGACGTGCGGCGACTGCGTTCTCGACAAGACGGCGGGCATCTGCCCGGTCACGACCTGCCCGAAGGGGCTGCTGAACGGTCCGTGCGGAGGCATGTGGAACGGCATGTGTGAGGTGCTCACTGATCGAGAATGCACGCACGTGCGCATACGCAGACGCTTGGATGAGCAGAACCGTGCCGGCAAAGGCACGCTTGCTCCAAAGGACTTCAGCACCGCCCTGAAACCCGGCGGCGTCAACATCCGCGGACAGGGAGGTGGCCGATGAGCCGCCTTCGCGCGCTGCTGGAGAGAGGCGAGTTCGTCGTCACGGGCGAGGTGGCCCCGCCAAGAGGCTCGGACATGGCAGGCATGCACGCCGCCGTGGACCTTCTGGCGCCGCACTGCCATGCGCTCAATGTGACCGACAACCAGGGCGCGAGCCTGCACCTGTCGAGTCTCGCCGCTTCGAAGGCCATTCTGGATCGGGGTATCGAGCCGATCTTCCAACAGACGTGTCGCGACCGTAACCGGCTTGCGCTCCAGTCCGATTTGTTGGCGGCCTGGACGCTGGGTCTGGAGAACGTGCTGGTGGTGACCGGAGACGACCCGCGCGCCGGCGACCATCCGAACGCCAAGGGTGTGTTCGACCTGGACTCGACGCAGCTGGCGCAGATCGCGAGTGCCATGAACGAGGGGCATGACATGATGGGCCGCGAGCTCATGGGCGGCACAGGCTTCTTCATCGGAGCGGCCATGTTCCCCGAGGCCGAGCCCTGGGATGTGCAACTCGCGCGGGTAGAGCAGAAGATGGAGGCGGGCGTCCGCTTCTTCCAGACCCAGGCGGTCTTCGACATCGCCAAGCTGGAGCGTGCCGTGGAGGCGCTCCGTCCTCTTGGAGCGAAGATAATCGCCGGCGTCCTGGTGTTGAGGAGTCCTCGTGTCATCGAGTTCGTCAACGGGCATCTGGCGGGACTGATGGTGCCCGACGCCATAGCCGACCGGATCCGGGATGCGCAGGACCCCGCCGAGGAGGCGGTCCGGCTTGCCGCCGAGCAGGTCAAGGCGATCCGCGACATCGCAGACGGCGTGCACGTGATGCCGCTGGGGCTGGACAGCGCCATCGGCCGCATCCTGGGCGAGCCGGAGTAGTCCGCATGCGCCGCATCGCAATCTACAGCGATGTGCACGGCAACGTTTCCGCGATGGAGGCCGTTGCAGCTTCCATGGAGGCCGAGGGGTTGTCAGAGCGCTACTGCCTGGGCGACCTGGTAGGCCTCGGACCGCGTCCTGACGAAGCAGTCGCGCTGGTGCGCTCTTACGGCGACAAGGTTATTCAGGGCAACTACGACAGGGCGATCGGGGCTCATCTGTGCAGTCCGGGCAGCGAGTTCCCTACAACGCAAGAGGCGCTCGACGGTGCGGAGTCATACGCGTACACGATCGCCGAGACGAGTCGTGAAGCCGCGGACTACCTGTTCGTCCTTCCTCGCGACCTTCGTCTCGAGGAGGGCGGGGCGAGCATCCTTCTGTGCCACGGGACTCCTCGGCTCATCAGCGGGCTTTTGGGTCCGGACACCGCGGGTCCGCATCTGGTGTCACTCGCACGGGCCGCAGAGGCTGACGTCGTGTGTTGCGGTCACCTACACGTGCCTTTCCACCGCTCCATTCCAACAGAGGCTGGCGTGGTGCACTGGGTGAACGTCGGCTCGGTCGGTCGTCCGCGCGACGGAGATCCCCGCGCGGCCTGGGTCGAGCTGGTCATCGGCACCCAGGGCGAGGTGGTCGAGCACGCTCCTGCGGACACTGCATGCAGGCGGATCGCAGACCTGGATCTCTGGCTCGGCGTGACGGTGCATCGTGTCGCTTACAACATCGACGCTGTCGTGCGTGAGATGACGCAAAAGGGACTCCCTGCGACGCTTGCCCACGGGTTGAAGCTGGGCCTGGAAGAGCACGACGTGGCAGCGGACGGCTCGATCCAGGTGGTCGACGTCGGCGCCTTGGAGAATGAGATCGCGGAGCCGGTCGGAACGGCTCTCACATTCGCCGAGTCCACAACGCCCTGCACGTGCTTCATGGAGGACCGTATCGCTGCGTACGAGGCGCTTGTGCGGATACTCCGAGGTGAGATCTCCGAGGTGTCGATCGCGGTGCGTCGACTTCGCATAGCGATGCGCAGCTGTCGGGTGCACCTGCACGTGGACGAGGCGGCGATCGTGGCTTCGTTCGAGGCCGCCGATCGCGCGCTGCTCACTGCGGCAGGTCGGGCGGCCTTCGAAGAGGAGCGGGACCGACTCTACGGGTTGAGGACCGGCTTCGACCCATTCGCGAACGTGCTGTCGCCCGACGAGGTCACTTACCTGTCCGGCGAGGTCGAGGAGCATCGTGAGGCGCTGGAGAGGATGTACCGCGAGGCGGCGTTCACAGTACCGATCCTTCCAGGGTCCTTGCGCAGCTCGGGTCACATCGCGACAGAGCTTGCGTTCCTGGCACACTGCTTGCGTGGAGCCGAGGCAGGCGTCACGCAAGCGCCGGAGCGCGCACAGGAGTTCTTCGCGCAGCACCTGTCGGAATGGGGTGTGCTCTTCGCGGTTGTCGTTGGTCAGCAGACTTCCGAGCCGGTCATGCGCTATGCGGGGCTTGCTCTCGATAAGTTCCTGGCCTGCGAAGCGGGCATCTTCAGGCATGCGTTCTCGGAGATGTGCAGCTTCCGGATCCGGAGGGGGTGAGCGGTGCCCCGGGTGCTATCATTCCGCCATGCTCTACCGCCGAGCGAAGGGTCCAATCGATGAGCGATCTCGCACGTCCCGATATCAATGAGTGGCTCGCTGAGGCCAAGCGTGGAATCGGCGCGAAGGACACGGGGATGTACCTCTGCCACAACGGCGTCGTGAGGTCGTATTCGCGGGATGGCCGTCCTGTGGAGAGCATGGATCTGTCGGTGGATCGCGAGCGTCTGGAAGAGATCCTTTCCACCGCGGCCCTGATGGATGGCATCAGTGTGGTTCGCGCCTGGGTCAACGAAGGTCATCTTGAGGTCGGCGATGACATAATGTACGTGCTGGTCGGCGGTGACATACGTCCGAACGTGCTGGAGGCCCTGACTGCGTTGGTGGGCATGATCAAGTCGGAGGTAGTCACTGAGACGGAGCTCCGGCCGGAGATCTAGGCACGAGAGCGGTTGGTTGCACTTCGGGGAGGGGCGCAAAGCATGCACATCGTCATTCTAGGTGGAGGTCCCGGCGGCTACGGGGCGGCCTTCGAGGCCGCCAGGCTCGGCGCCGAAGTCACACTGGTCGAGCGGGAGCGGCTGGGTGGCACGTGCCTGAACTGGGGATGCATACCGACCAAGACGATACTTCGTTCGGCACGTATAGTCGCCGATACGCGAGACGCGGCGACGTTCGGCCTAAGCGCGACGATCGCCAGCGTGGATGTCGATGCCCTTCGCCTCCGCAAGGAGGGCGTGGTCGACGAGCTGGTGGGGCAGGTCGAGGCTTCGGCGAAGCGTCTCAAGATCCGCGTGGTCAAGGGCACCGGCAAGTTCGTCGGTCCGAAGTCGGTGGAAGTCGCGCTTGCCGATGGAGGCAGCGAGACGGTCTCCGGAGATTCAGTGATTCTCGCCACGGGTTCGGTTCCGTTCAAGCTGTCCAACATCGATCACGATCTCGAAGGCGTGTGGACGAGCGATGATGCGGTGTCGCTCCGGGAGATCCCCAAGGACATAGTCATCATCGGTGGTGGCGTGATAGGGCTCGAGTTCGCGTGCGCGTATGCGGCATTCGGCAGCGTGGTGACTGTGGTCGAGCTGATGGAGCAGGTGCTGCCGGGCAGTGACAAGCGTGTCGTGAGACAGGTGCAGTCCGCCCTCGAGGAACTGGGAGTGGGATTCCACCTGGGGGATGCCGTCGAGAGCGTCGAGAGAGTCGACGGGCGCATGCGAGCGATTCTGCGCAGCGGGGCCGTTCTGGAGAGCGACATCGTGATGAGCGCCGTCGGGCGGATCCCCAACTCGGCAGGCTTCGGCTACGCGGAGGCCGGCATCGAGATGGACCGCGCGGCCGTGAAGGTGGACGAGCACTTACGCACCAACCTGGAAGGCGTCTTTGCGGTGGGCGACCTGATCGGCGGCATGATGTTGGCGCACGTGGCCGAGGAGGAGGGCGCGGTGGCCGCCCGGAACGCTGTGGCCGAGGCGCACATGGAGCGCGTTCGCTACGATTGCATCCCGGCTTGCGTGTACACGTTTCCCGAGGTGGCGACGGTCGGCAGCGGTCGCGATGTCGCCAGAGAGCTCGGAATCGACGCGGTGCTTGCTGTCGCGAAGTCCGCAGCCAACGGCAAGGCGCTGGGCGAGGGGGAGATTGACGGCTTCGTCCAGATCGTGGCCGAGAAGGGTACCGGCCGGATCGTGGGCTGCGAGATCGTCGGGCCCCATGCCGTTGAGACCATCCATGAGGTCGCGGTGGCCATGAGACATGACCTGTGCGTGTGCGATCTGGCCGAGACGGTGCACGCGCACCCGACAGTGTCCGAGGTCATCAGGATGGCCTGTGTGGATGCGGCCGGGAAGTGCAGCTGCTGACTGTGGCGTACGAGCACGGCGAATCCGCAAAGCGCTTACCGGGCTGGCTCAGGCGGCCTGTCGCGCACTCGGGCGGGTACACCGCTGTGGAGAACCTTCTCGAGGAGCTGCACCTGTCCACCGTGTGTCGCGAGGCCAAGTGTCCGAACCGCGGCGAGTGCTATGCGAGCGGCACCGCCACGTTCCTCGTAGCGGGAGACGTTTGCACGCGCGGTTGCCGCTTCTGCGCGATCGAGACGCGAACCCCTTCGCCGCTCGACGAAGACGAGCCCGTCAGGGTCGCCGAGGCTGTCGCCCGGATGGGGTTGCGCCATGCAGTGGTCACGATGGTCACGCGCGACGACCTTCCCGACGGCGCGTCGGCGCACATCGTCGCAACGATAGAAGCGATAAGAGCGGCCGCTCCGAGTGCCGCAGTCGAGGTCCTTGTGAGCGATTTCGGCGGAGATCCTGACGCCATCGATGCGGTTGCCGGGGCGAGGCCGGACGTCTTCAACCATAACCTCGAGACGGTCCCGCGCCTGTACGAGAGCGTGCGGCCGGGCGCGGACTACACGCGCAGCCTGCGTGTTCTTGCCCGCGCGAAGGAGCGTGCGGCGGGGATGCCCATCAAGTCGGGGCTGATGCTCGGACTCGGCGAGACGCACGATGAGGTCGTGCAGGTCATGCGCGATCTGCGCGCGGTCGGTTGCGAGCTGCTGACACTCGGCCAGTACCTGAGGCCTAGCCCTGCGCACCTTGAGGTGGCCGAGTTCGTGGAGCCCTCGGAGTTCGCCTCGCTCGCGCGGGAGGGGCGAGAGCTCGGGTTCTCGGGTGTGGCCAGCGCGCCGTTCGTGCGTTCGAGCTACCATGCGGCGGAGCTGGCCAGAGGGTAGGCGCTTGCAGCGCCGGTTGCTAGCCTGTCACCGGTGGCGCCGCATGGTCCCTGCCGCTCGCCTTCGCGCTGTGCAGCGACTGGTCGGCGGCCGCAAGCAGCGCTTCTATCCGGCGTGGCGGTGATCCGGCCGGGTCTGTGGCGATCGTCCCGCCGATGCTGACCGAAAGCGGGACCGGTGTTCCGTCAGAGGTACTGAATCCAAGTCCGCGGATGGTCTCGACGATCCGTGCGCACAGGTCGCTGTACTCATCGGCTGCGGTTTCGGGAGCGATAACGGCGAACTCGTCGCCTCCGTAGCGGACGACGAGGTCCGATGCTCGGGTCGCCCGTCGGAGGGCGTGCGCTATCGCCTGCAGCGCCCTGTCGCCCTCGGCATGTCCGAAGGTGTCGTTGACGGTCTTGAAGCGGTCGACATCGATCAGCAGCACCGTGAGCGAATGGCCGTAACGAGCCGACCATGCGGCCCACTGTGGCAGGTGCGTCTGGAGCGCGCGGCGGTTGTACAGACCGGTGAGCATATCGTGGGTGGCGAAGACGGCGAGGCGCAGGTTGTCCCGCCAGGTGCGCGAGAGAGTCGTAGCCAGCAGTCCCGCCAATGAGTCAGTGGCGTAGTGCTCTCCGATGGCATCGATCAGCCGCTGAAGGTGCGCCTGGTAGGCGGTCTGCCGCTGCTCGGCGCGTGCGGGTTCGGTAAGGTCCATGAGCTCGCTGAACACCGGGTCTATCATGTAGAACTCGAGCCGCGCTGCCAGCGCCAGCATCCCGTCGAGGGTCAGACTCTCGAGATGGCTCAAGTCGATAGCGGCCATCTCGAGCTGGAGTGTTCGAAGGCGCTCCATCAGCGCATCGGTGTCGTTCACCACGTCAGGGAGCAAGCCCTGCTCCCATGCGTCCAGCAGTCCCTGCCACCAGCCGGTATGTTCGACCTCGTCTTCACGAAGTCTCTCGAACGTCTCGGAGAGGGCCTTGTCGGGGCAGGCTACCGTCAGGCCTGCGTACAGGCGCTCGGCATGCTCGTCCATCCTCACACAGAACTCGAGGATCTCGCGCACGGCGTGCTCCTCTCACCGTGTTCCCGGGTATTCGAGCTCCCCGGACTGCTACCATGACCATATGGTATGGGAGCCTCGGGAATATCGCCAGCAGACGGCCGCTGAGGGTCTTGTCACGTTCGAGGTCGTGCAGGACGAGACCGACCTGCAGGTGAGCGCGCAACGCGATCTCGCACTGGAGGCCGCGGGCCTCGTAGCGTCCGTAAGGGCGGATCTTCAGGGCTACATCGGCTCACACCCGTTCTTCGAGGAGAGCTTCGTTCCGGTCGACGTGGAGCCGGATTCCCCGGAGATCGTCCTGGCGATGGCTGCCGCAGGTAGGGCGGCCGGGGTGGGACCGATGGCGGCGGTGGCCGGGGCGATAGCCGAGCGTGTCGCGCGGGGTCTGGCGGCACTCTCGGCCGAGGTGATAGTCGAGAACGGCGGCGATCTCTACGTGGTGGGCGCGACAGCGAGGCGCATCCTGCTGCTCGCGGGTGACTCGCCCCTGTCCGGGCGGGTGGCGATCGCGTTGGGTCCGGAGTCGCTGCCGATCGCGGTGTGCACGTCTTCGGGCAAAGTAGGGCATAGTGTGAGCCTCGGCATCGCGCACGGCGTCACGGTACTGGCGACAGACGGGGCGGTGGCCGATGCGACAGCGACGGCTGCGGGCAACATGGTTCACGGTGTGGAGGACGTCGAGAAGGCGCTGGAGTTCGCGCTCGGTGTGTCGGGGGTGTCCGGGGCCGTTGTGATAGCCGAGGACAGGATCGGAGCTCTCGGCGATGTCACGCTTGTCCCGGTCGAGGCGTGAAGCCGGCGCGCAGAGCGCTATCGCGTGAGATCGGCGAATGATCACGACGATGGGTCTGTGAAGGGAAGGGGAACGCATGGACAGCATCGATGAACTGGACATGTTCGAAGCGGATCGGCGACTCGCGCTGTACAACGAGTACCGCGAGGCCGCCAAGCTCTTCAAGTACTACATAGAGACCGAACTCAGGGCCTATCTCGCGAACAGCGTCGATGTCGAGCCTGTGGCCGGGTCGGGGGGCATCTACTTCAAGGTCACGCTCACGGACGTCTGGATCTACGAGGCCGAGAGGATGAACCGCTTCGTGCCCGAGACCGTCATCTACTCGGTGAACGATGTTCACGTGCAGACGCTGAAAGACGAGGAGTAGCGCCAGATGGCCGACGAGCAGGCTGGAGTCCCCGCTGACCTTGGCGAGGCCGAGGTGCGAGCGGCCAAGCTGCGTTCCGAGCTCCAGCATCACGGGTGGCGCTACTACGCGCTGGATGCGCCGGAGATATCGGATGCGGCGTACGACGCGCTCCTGCGCGAGCTGGAGGCGATCGAGTCGGCATACCCCGAGTTGGTCGTTCCCGACTCTCCCACGCAACGCGTAGGGGCTCCTCCACTGTCGGCATTCGAGGCGGTCGCTCATGCTGAACGCATGTACTCGCTCGAGAACGCGATGGCCCCGGACGAGCTCGATGCGTGGCTTCAGCGAGTACAGCGAGAGTCCGGAGGTCGATCGATCGGCTTCGTGTGCGAGCTGAAGATAGACGGCAGCTCGCTCGCGCTCACGTACGAGGACGGCACTCTCGTACGTGCGGCTACACGCGGCGATGGCGTCACCGGCGAGGATGTGACCGCCAACGTGCGGACCATACGAAGCGTGCCGCTGAGACTCCAGCTGTCGGCATCGGACCCAGGGACGGCAGGACGCGTGGAGGTGCGCGGAGAGGTCTACATGCCAAAGGCCAGCTTCGAGCGTCTCAACGCCGAGCAGGACGAGAAGGGTCTGCCGGCATTCGCGAACCCACGCAACGCCGCCGCGGGAGCGGTTCGGCAGAAGGACCCTGCGGTGACCGCCTCCCGCGACCTCTCCACCTTCATGTACCAGGTGGCCACGGTTCGCGCACTCGGCCTGACCGGACAGCGAGAGACCCTCGGGTGGCTCAGGGAAGCGGGGTTCCGCGTGAATCCCGATATCGAGTACTGCGCGGGACCGGCCGAGGTGCGCGACTTCTGCGAGAAGGCCGTTGCGCGCCGCGGAGATCTGGACTACGAGATAGACGGAGTCGTCGTGAAAGTCGACTCGTTCGCCATGCAGGACGAACTGGGATTCACGGCCAAGGCGCCCCGCTGGGCCATCGCCTTCAAGTTTCCGCCCGAGGAGAAGACGACCGTGCTTCGCGGGATCCGCGTGCAGGTCGGGCGCACGGGCGCACTCACGCCGGTCGCCGAGTTCGATCCGGTGCTGGTAGCCGGCTCGACCATCGCTCGCGCGACGCTCCACAACGAGGACGAGATCCGTCGCAAGGGCGTACTCATCGGCGACACGATCATCGTCCGAAAGGCGGGCGATGTGATTCCCGAGGTCGTCGGGCCGGTGGAGCGGTTGCGCGACGGCAGCGAGCGTGAGTGGTGCATGCGCGCCGAGTGTCCGAGCTGTGGTAGTGCTGTTTGGCGCGAGGAGGGCGAGGTCGTGCCGCGCTGCACGAACGCGGGCTGTCCGGCCCAGCGCCTGGAGCGCCTCGGCCACTGGGCCGCTCGCGGAGCGCTCGACATCGAGGGCATGGGGCCTGAGATCATAGGGCGTCTCGTGGAGCAGGGCCTCCTGCACGATGTGGCGGACTACTACGCGCTCACCTTCGAACAGCTCGCAGCTGTCGATCTGGGTCGCACGAAGAAGGACGGTTCTCCGGTGCTACTGGGCGAGACTGTGGCCGAGAAACTGCTGGCGAGCATCGAGTCGAGCAAGACCAGGCAGCTGTCGCGGGTGCTATTCGGTCTGGGTATCCGCCACGTAGGCGCAACGGTGGCCGAGGCGCTCGCGGGCGCGTTCGGCTCTCTCGACGCGCTCCTGGTGGCCCCAGAGGACGAACTGGCCCGTGTGGAGCAGGTGGGACCGAAGATCGCGGAGTCCGTTCGGGCGTTCGCGGACAACCACGAGAACATCGCAATCGTGCGCCGTCTGCAGTCGGCCGGTGTCTCAACCATCGAGGAGCGCAAGTCGCCGGAGCGCGAGCAGACACTCGAAGGCACCACATGGGTGCTCACCGGCTCGCTAGAAGGCCTCACACGGGATGCCGCCACGGCGGCGCTCAAGGCGCTCGGCGCGAGGGTCAGCGGCAGTGTGAGCAAGAAGACCACGTATGTGGTGGCAGGCGCAGACCCCGGCAGCAAGTACGACGCGGCCATCGAACTCGGCGTGCGAGTCCTCTCGGAGGCGGAGCTGTCGGAGGCCTTGCAGAGCGGCGTGGTGCCGGAGGCGGTTGAGTGACCCCGGTGCGCGCAACACCCTGGGTGAGGATCCGCTTGCGATGAAGAAAGGGCCGCCACTCAAACTCGATCCGCGCGCGTGCGACGGTTGCGGTAGCTGTCTGATAGCTTGCGACCGCGACGCCCTCAAGGTGGGCCGCACGTTCCTCAAGGTGGACTGGCAACGCTGCAACGGTTGCGGTGCCTGTGCGCGCGCCTGCGGACGCAAGGCGATCGTTCTGCGCAAAGTGGAAGGCGCCGGTTCGAATACCATCGCGGCTCAAGAGGCGCGTCCGCGCCCGGTTGCGCGCCGGTCCACCGGCGCGGGCAAGGGTGGGGGCCGCACCGATGGCTTCGCACAGGCAGCGACCGGGGAGCCCGATAGAGTCGTGCAGGTTCCGAAGACGGGGAAGCGGGGAGGGTTCCAGTGGACGCTGCTCGAGGCCGCCGCGATGCTCTCGGTGACGTTCTCGGCCTTCACGGCCAAAGAGACTCTGGCTCTGTGGTCGCCCATCGCTTCAGTACCTGCAGAGCTCGAGATCCCCGCGAGAGTGGGTGTGCTGGCTCTTTACTACGTCATCCAGGTGGCGGTGCTGGTGTGGCTCGTACGTCGCAGGGGCGGTGAGCCCGCGGCTGCACTCGGCCTGCGTATTGCGGGAACGACCGCGAAGCATGCGATTCAGTCCTCAGGTCTTGTGGTGGCAGGGCTTGTTGCCACTCGCCTCGTGGCCTCTCTCTATGCATACGTCACCAGCGAGATGGGCCTAATGCCCTCCACCAGCACGGATCTTCCCGCGCTGTTCGGAAGCAACACATCCGGCGTGATTCTTGCCGTTGTCATGGTGGTGCTCGTCGGGCCGCTGGTTGAAGAAGCGGTCTTCCGCGGAGCGCTTCTCGAGGGGCTGGCGGCTCGCTTAGGGGTCTGGCCTGCCATAGTCACGCAGGCGCTGCTCTTCGCGGCGTTTCATCGAAGCCTGTGGCTGTTCTTCCCGACGTTTGTACTCGGGGCCGTGCTGGGTTGGCTCGCGCATACGCGCGAGAGCCTGTGGCCGCCGATCGCCCTGCACGCACTGTACAACGCGATGACAGTCGCGGCCGCATTCTTCGTGGCAATGGCTCCCGTGGGGTAGAGACTAACGGAGTGGTGTGTTCGGCAGCTCCCGATTTCGCACTACCGGAAGAATCGGACGGCGTAATGGCCCAATGGGAGTCTCGCCCGGAATCGAGAAGCACGGCATCCGATCGTAGTTGTCCGACGGTCGGTCCACTGTGGCGGTTGGTGCTGACACTCGTTGTCGTGTCCACGCTGGTTATCGCAAGCGGCGTGGCTGTCGTTCGCGACTACGTTGACCGCCAGCAAGAGTTGGCTGATGAGAGGCTTTCGGCATCCGCTTCCGACGCAGCTTTCGATATGCGGATGTGGCTGGACTCCGGGTATGCTGATGCCAGCGTGATGAAGGCCCAGACCGGGATGACTCAACGGTATGTCCGCTGGTTAGCCGGGGAGGACCCGGCGTTCCCATCCTCGGGTCTTGACCGGATGGAATCCGAACGATCGATTCTCGGCTATGACTACGCGGGCATGTTCGCGCCTGATGGAAGCGTGATACTTGCGAGTGAGCTTGACGTCTCGGCTGCAGTCTCGGACTTGTGCCCGGGCTTGGTTGCCCAGGCGGCTTCATCAGATGAGGTGGTGTTCGCGGATCGGCTCTGCTGCGAGGGGAGTCGTTGGTTTGTTGCATGGGGCTCGCCCATGCGAGCAGCGGCTGGCGGTCCGGTGGTCGCAGTGATGGTGCGTGCTGTGGATGTAAGCGGTCCTGCCCAGGATCTGCTGTTTTCCGCGAGTAGGCCCTATCGGTCCGGTCTGTTGGAGCTGGTGCGACCTGAGGCCGACGGGTTGGGGCTGCTCTCGGAAGCGGATGACTTCCGGGTGTTCTCAGAACCCGAGAGCGCTGAGCTGTACACCAATCTGGTCGAAAGCGCCGACGGCGGCGAGGCGGGCGTCCGGAGCGGAAGCACGGCGGCCGGGGTTCCTGCTGTAGCCGTGGCGTGTCCTGTGGAGGGAACAGACTGGCTCGTTGTATCCAGCGCTCCTATCGATGAGATCGACGCGCCCATCAGGTCTTTCACGCTCTGGGTGACATTCGCCTGCGCTTTGCTCGTAGGACTGGGGATGTCTCTCGGAGTCGGGATCCGTCGCATCCGGATGAGCCGTTACCGCGAGCACGTTGTGAACCAGGATTTGCAGGAAGCGCTTGGCGTGCGTGAGCGCTTGCTTGCCAACGTGAGTCACGAGTTGCGTACGCCGCTGCACTCGATCATGGGTTTCACCGACGTTCTGCTGGGGGGTCTTGCCGGACCACTGAACGACGAACAGAAACACCAGCTCATAATGGTAAGCGAGTCGTCGAAGCGGCTCCTTGCGCTGGTCGACGATCTCCTCGATTTGAGCAAGCTGCGTGCCGGTCGGTTCCTGGTTTCGGTGAGTGAATTCACTGCCGTTGAGGTCATGGACGTCGTACGCAGGACGATGTGCCCTTTGGCGGAGCGCAAGGCTCTAGCATGCGAGTACGTGTGCCAGGTCCCGGATCTTGCGTTCAATACGGACCGCGACATGCTCGAGCGCATAATGCTGAATCTAATGTCCAACGCGGTGAAGTTCACGGACGAGGGACTCGTGCGACTGACTGTGATGGAAGACGGCGCAGATCACGCCGTCATCGAGGTGCTCGACACGGGCCAGGGGATCCCGGTAGAGAAGATCGGGCTCGTGATGGAGGAGTTCTACCAGGTCGTCGAGCCTGAGTACGCGAGACGGATGGGAACGGGGCTAGGTCTCGCCATCAGCTCGCGAATGGCCAGAGAACTTGGCGGCACGATCACCGTCGAGAGTCAGTCGGGTGTGGGTTCGAAGTTCTCGCTTCGCATTCCGCGCGTCCACCCTGAGGCCGGATGCGCCTAGGCTCGGCCGGCTGCGGCATGCTCGGCCGGACTGTCCTCGGGTATGATGTTACGCGTCCCTGCTCGGCGTTCGATGACCCCACCGCTTCCGGGAGGAATTCCGCATGGCAATCACCGAGTCCGACGTACGCCACGTAGCCATGCTCGCGCGTCTTGCGCTTACCGAAGAGCAGGTCACTACGCTGACCGCGGAGCTCGGGGCGGTCCTCGACCATATCGACGAGCTGCAGCGGCTGGACCTGGCCGGAGTGCAACCTACCGCACACCCTCTGGATATAACCAACAGCACCCGACCGGACGCGGTGAAGCCGGGCCTTTCGCGCGAGATGGCACTCAAGAACGCGCCCGATACCGATGGGAGCGCCTTCCTCATCCCGACGATCACGGGTGGAGGTGAGGAGTCGTGACCTCGCCCTTCGACCTGTCGTCACTGACGGCCCGTCAGGTCCGCGATGGATTCATCGCGGGAGAGTTCTCGGCTCGCGAGGTCGCCGAGAGCGCCTTCGTGCGGATCGAAGCGTTAGACGGCGAGGTGCACGCATTCCTGCAGCTGACGCCTGAACTCGCGTTCGATGCTGCGGATCGCGTGGACACTGCCCGCGCCTGCGGTGAGCAGCTGCCGCCGCTCGCGGGAGTGCCCGCAGGTATCAAGGACAACATGAACCTCATCGGGACGCGCACCACTTGCGCGAGCCGCATCCTCGCAGAGTACGAGAGCGTATACGACTGCACTGCCGTCCGTCGACTGCTGGACGCGGGGGCCCTGCCTGTCGGCAAGTGCAACATGGACGAGTTCGCGTTCGGATCCTCCACCGAGAACTCGGCCTACGGCCCCACTCACAATCCCTGGGACCTCGAACGGGTGCCAGGCGGTTCGAGCGGCGGCAGCGCGGCGTGCGTGGCTGCAGGCATGGCGAGCATCTCGCTCGGTAGCGATACGGGCGGCTCCATCCGCCAGCCCGGTGCGCTCACCGGCACCGTCGGGCTCAAGCCGACCTACGGGCGCGTTAGCCGTTACGGCGTGGTCGCATTCGGCTCGTCCCTCGACCAGATCGGGCCGTTCGGCAAGACGGTGGACGACGTAGCGCTCGTGCTCGAAGCGATCGCCGGAGCAGATGCGATGGATGCCACATCTTCCCGCGAGCCGGTGGAGCCCTACACCGGCGCTCTGGGTCGCGGCGCGCAGGGCCTGCGTGTGGGCGTGGTCCGCGACATGCTGGAGACGGAGGGCTGCGGCGAGGAGATCCGCCGGGTTGTGGATTCTGCGGCCGAGACGTTCGCAGCTCTGGGTGCCGAGGTGGGCGACGTAGATCTGCCGAACGCAGCGCACGGGCTCGCCGCCTACTACATAATCGGGCCCGCCGAGGCGTCCTCGAACCTCGCGCGCTTCGACGGCATCCGTTACGGCTACCGAGCCGCCGATGCCGATGACGTACTGGACCTGTACATGCGCTCCCGTGCGGATGGCTTCGGCCCGGAGACCATCCGGCGAGTTATGCTCGGCACCTACGCGCTCTCGGCCGGCTACTACGACGCTTACTACGGGCAGGCGCAGAAGGCCCGCACGCGCATCATCGAGGACTTCCGTGCTGCATTCGAGCACTTCGATGTTCTTCTCACGCCTACCACTCCCGAGGTGGCGTTCCGCTTCGGTGAGAAGGTGGACGATCCGTACACGATGTACCTGAACGACTACTACACGATCCCGGTGAACCTGGCGGGCAACTGCGCGGTGAGCGTGCCGTCCGGGTTGTGCAGCACGACCGGCATGCCGATGGGTCTGCAGATCATAGGTGACTACTTCGCCGAGTCGACGCTCCTGCGTGCCGCCGCCGCCTTTGAGGAGGCCACCTGCTTCGAGCCGGTGCCGCCGCTCGTGCGACGGCTCACCGGTGACAGGGGTGGTGAGTAGCATGGCCGAAGACCGGCTCACCGAGGTGCTCGAGCGGTACGAGGCTGTCATTGGTCTGGAGATCCACACGGAGATAACCGCAACGAACACCAAGATGTTCTGCGGTTGCCCGGTGGCTTTCGGTGGAGAGCCCAACACCCGGGTGTGTCCCGTGTGCCTCGGCCTGCCGGGCGCGCTTCCGGTTCCCAATGAGGCCGCCATCGAGTGGACCGTGCTCGCGGGTTTGGCCACCGACTGCGATATCGCGCTGTGGAGCCAGTTCCACCGCAAGCAGTACTTCTACCCTGACATGCCCAAGGACTACCAGATCTCGCAGTACGACCTGCCCTTCTGTTCCGGCGGGGAGATCGAGGTGGAGGTCGATGGCCAAGGCGTGGCCGAGCGGATCGATCTGGACGGCCGAGTGGCGTTCGAGGGGCCGACGCCTGTTCCCGAGGACGGCGGGTACCGCACGCGCATCGGCATCACCCGGATACATCTTGAGGAAGACACTGGCAAGATGATCCACGTCGGAGGAAGCGAGGGGCGGATCTCCGGCGCCACACATTCCCTGGTGGATTTCAACCGCGCCGGTACGCCGCTGATGGAACTCGTGAGCGAGCCGGATATGCGCACGCCCGAGGAGGCACGCCGATTCGCGCAGAAGCTGCGTAGCATCTGGCTTGCACTCGGGATAAGCGATTGCAGCATGGAAGAGGGATCCATGCGGGTGGACGCAAACGTCTCCGTCCGCCCTCGTGGGGCAAGCGAGCTGGGGACGAAGAGCGAGGTCAAGAACATGAACTCGTTCAAGGCGCTGCACGATGCGCTCGCCTACGAGATCGTGCGCCAGGCCGAGGCGCTCGATGCCGGTGGATGCGTGGTGCAGGAGACGCGCCACTGGGATGCCACGGCCCGTCGTACCAGTACGCTTCGTTCGAAGGAAGAGGCGCACGACTACCGCTACTTCCCGGAGCCCGACATGGTCCCGTTCAGCTTCGATCCCGAGTGGATCGATGGTCTGGCGGATCGTCTGCCGGAGTTGCCCGATGCCAGGCGGGACCGGTACATGGCGGAGTTCGGCCTGCCCAAGCACGACGCGTCGATTCTGAGCGCCGATCTTCAGATGGCATGCTTCTTCGAGGAGGCGGTGGGCATCGCGGGCGCCGATCGCGCCAGGCAGGTCGCCAACTGGATGCTGGGTGAACTTGCGGCCCGGCTGAATGCGGACTCGGTGGAGATCGGCGAATCGCGCGTCACGTCTGCGATGGTCGCCGAGCTCGTCGGCCTTGTCGAGGAGGGTGCGATCTCGAGCAAGCAGGCCAAGGAGGTCTTTGCCGAGATGGCAGACAGTGGCGATGCCCCGGGCGCGATCGTCGAGGCTCGCGGCATGAAGCAGGTATCAGATGCGTCCGCCATAGAGGAGGTCGTGCGCAGGGTTCTGGAGGCCAGCCCGGACAAGGTGGCCAGCTACCGGGCCGGGAAGACCGGACTTCTGGGGTTCTTCGTGGGTCAGGTAATGCGAGAGATGCGCGGTCAGGGAAACCCGCAAGTTGTCAGTGAGACCGTCGTGCGGATCCTGAGCGAGTAGCGGCCTTCCTCCACTCGGCTAGATGGAGGACGGGCTTTCCGTAGTGCCGTCGGCGGAAACGTACTCCCAGCTCACGAGCGACCACTCTCCGCCTACGTTCTTGTAGGTGAGCCAGACCGCAGGGTAAGAGCCGTCTACGACGTAGAGGGACCACTTCGTGATATCCACTTCGAAGTAGTTGGGTCCATCGGCGCCTTCCCGAGCTTCGACCACCACGGCGTCTGGCCAGTCTCGGCCGATCTGCTTCCAGAGGGCGACATCGTCGTCTGTAGCCAGAGTGAAGCCTGCCGCGCCCCACTGAGGTACGTACTCCAGCACTCGGGCGCCGCCATCGACTGTGGTCGTCGAGTTGCCTTCGTTCGATGCGTAGTCTATGTCGAGGGGAGCCATCTCATCGCTCTCGATGCAGAACTCCACGGCTGCAGTGACGTCGTCGCTCGACGGGTGACTCGCACGCACATAGAACCAGTCCGGGTAGTACCAGTCGTCCGTCTCGTCGTAGTAGCCTTCCCACCAGACCGCTTCCTGATAGGTGAAGCCGGGCGCAGCTACTGACAGGCCCTCTAGGATCAGAGCTTCCTTCGCGACAGGAGCCTCGGCAAGTAGCGGACTCGTGCTGGTGGGGTTCCAATCGGACCACTCGTCCAGGCGTGCATCATCGGCGGCATCGGATTCATCGGGGAGCTCAGGAATAACGTCTTCTACGGACGGTTCGGAGGTAAGAGTCGTATCATCCTCGCCCTTGAACACGAGAAACGTCAGCAGGGCGGCACTGGTGCAACAGCACAGCAAGACGACTGCGACGATGGCTCCGATAATGATCGCGGTCTTCTTCTTATTGGGGGATGCCGACTGCCCGGCAGTTGTCTGCGGTTGGGCTGAGCCGCCGAACGTATCCGGCCCGTAGTTGTCTGGAGCGGGCGTGGGTGAGTAGTCGGGTGTGGGGCTGAAGACTGGCTGCTCGTCGCTCACGATGCCTCCTTCATGTGGGTCGTGAGCCAAGTATACGGTCTTGCGAACCGGGAGTGTGAGCCGCAGACGCCCCGCCGCGTGTCTTCCGCTGCCGCCAGTCCCCATTGGATTCCTTTAGGCGGGGCAGGAGCACCGTTTAGCAGCATATTGACGCCGTTCAGCGACAAGTATGACATTTCCGGAAATGGCTATTGCGCATGCCGAGCGCAGGGACTAGAGTGGTTCTTGTCCCGAGAGGTCGAACCGGGAGAACCGCGAAAGGTAGCGTACCAGTAGCTGCCGGCGGGGTGTGTAGGTGAAAGGCTTCGCGCAAGCTGGCCGGAAGCCCGCAGGGCCCCAAAGGTGTGAAACGGGAAGCTATTGACTACCGGATCTCCGCAGGAACGGTTTCTCGGGACACCTGTATTCTCCGGACTCTGGTGCGACGTGAGCGCCAGAGTCCGGAGAATGTCCGAGGGTTTGTAGCGAGTCTCGATCGAGCGCTCTGCGGGTCTATCCGCGACCAGGCATGAACGCTTCCACCTGACGCTCGCCGATGCTCTTCAGCACCTGCGCGCGCGCGATCGGGTCCAGTGCCTCGAGCTCGGACTCTATGAGGTCCGCGGTCTCTTCGATCCGTTCGGTCCGTACGTCGAGCAGTACGTCGGCCAGCATGACCAGGCCGGCTCCCAGTATGGCTCCGGGTATTGCCCATGCGAGGAATCCGCGCCTGCCACGCAGTAGTGTGAATGCGCCCACCGCGAGGGCCACTCCGACGAGCGCCGCCCCCGCTCCGGTCTCCACGCGCGACTCTTCGGGTATCGATTCGCGCCACCTGTCCACCGTGTCCATCTTGTCGTCCCTTCGTCAGGCATCCATACGAGTTATGTTCCCGAAGCGGGACGCAGTGTGCCACACTCGTTCGGACGCACAGACCGAAAGGGGCCGGGTGGGACCGACTGCAGAGGAGAGCGGCTGGATTCCCAGGCGGAGCAGCGTGATCGCATGGGTGCTCTACGACCTGGCGAACACGACGTTTGCCCTTGGTGTGGGCAGCAGGTACTTCGGTCCGTGGCTGATCGAGGACCGGGGCGGCGCGGACTGGCAACTGAGCGCCACGATAGTGGCGGCGATGATAGCCGTGATAATCCTTGGTCCGTGGATCGGCGCATTGAGCGATCACCACGGCACCCGGAGGCCGTACCTTGTCGGGTCCACCCTGGTGTGTGTGGGCGCGACGGCGCTACTTGCGACATGGGGCATCGTCCCCTCGCTGGTCTTCTACGCGATCGGAACGGTCGGGTTCCACAGCGGCGCGGTTGTCTACGACGCGCTGCTGCCGGATGTCAGTACCCCCGAATCGGCCGGCCGCATCTCCGGTCTGGGTGTTGCGATAGGCTACACCGGTTCGGCGCTGGCGCTGGGTATCGGAATGTACCTTCTCCCGAGAGCGGGCTACGCGGCGGTGTTCCGGTGTCTGGCGCTGGCATTCCTGCTCTTCGCGTTGCCGGCTTTTTTCGGCATCCGGGAGCGGCCGCGTCCTCGCCGGGAGGGCCGTCCGCCCGGGCTGCTGGACTCTCCCGGGACTATGGTGCGCGCCTGGCGGACCGCAGCGCGCTACCCCGGTGTGATCCGGTTCCTGATAGGTCGCTTTCTCTACACCGATGCGATCAATACGGTGTTTCTGTTCAACGCCGTCTTCGCGAAGCTGGAGCTCGGGTTCACCGACTCGCAGACCGATCGCCTGGCGTTGCTCGGCATAGTCTGCGCCGGCCTCGGGGCAGTGGTGGCCGGCCGGGCGGTCGATTCTGTCGGGCCGAAGCGAGTTCTCGAAGCTGCCCTGTATTCGCAACTGGCGGGCCTGGTCGCCGCTATCACTGCAGCTTTGACGGGAGTGCAGGGGATCGGATGGCTTGTAGCTGTAGGCGGGGGGGTTGGCATAGGTGCGGCGTGGGCGTCCGATCGCGTGCTCATGACGCGTCTTGCGCCTGAGCACCTGATGGGGGAGTTCTTCGGCCTGTATGCGACCGTCGGCAGGTTCGCGACAGTACTCGGACCGCTGGTATGGGCCCTGATCACCGATGGCCTCGACTGGGGTAGAACGGCGGCACTGGCGTTTCTCGGGCTGTCCATATTGCTGGCGCGCGTCGTGATACGGGGGGTAGACGATTCGCGTGGGGTAGGTAATACGGGTACGGCAGGGGTGTGAAGGGGGAAGCGATGTTCTCGCTCAGGTGTCGTTCGCTCTCGGCGCTTGCATTGTGCCTGGCTCTTGTGGTGGCGATCCCGATCGGCCGTTCTTCGGCCGCCGAGTCGGTGCCCCTTCCCGAGCACGTCACGTTCGTGCACGGGGGGGCGCTCGAACAGACGCTTGCGGGTGACGACGCTGCCACGGTGCTGGTGGATCCGGCCTTGCTGCCTGCCGGGGAGCCCGGGTTCGAGGGCCCGCTCGAGGTGGTGGCCCACTGGTGGGCCCCGGACGGTACGCACGTTCTCGTGGGCGTCAGCAGCACGGTCACAGGAGCAAGACGTCTGTTCATCTGCGATCACAATGGTACCGATCCCGTACCGGTCGAAGTGGCATCCGGGCTCTTCCTCGAGCGCGGTGACGGTGGGTATCAGCTGTGGGACAACCCTGTGCCGGCCTGGTCGCCCGACGGACAGTCCCTCGCGCTCACGGTATTCGACGGAGACGCGGCTTTCGGAGACATCTACGTCGTGTCGCTCGAAGGTGTCGGCGAGTTGGTGGGCAGCGGGATCGAGCCTGCATGGTCTCCTGACGCCACCCAGATCGCGTACACGCGCGCGGTTGCGGGCGCCACGTCGGTCGACGACAGTCGTCCCTACGTGGTAGTCGGCAGTCTCGGAGGAGCCGATAGCGAACTCGGCATCGGTCGCGCTCCGCTCTTCTCGCCGGACGGTACCGAAGTGCTCTATCGCACCTGGTCCGAGAGCGCCGGTGAGGGGGGCAGCTCGGAGCAGCTAGTGGTCACCCCTGTGGACGGAGGCGCCACTCGGCAACTCACTGCGTACGGACCGATGGACGACATGGGCGGTCCCGCCGCGATACTGGACTACCGCTACTCGCCTGACGGAACCAGGGCCTACTACCTGTTCGGCAGGCGCAGTGACGGTCGGGGCGTGTGGGAGGTCGCCGCGGACGGGTCCTCGGCACCGGTCGACGCCTCCGGTCTGGCAAGCGAGTTCGTGCTGTCCATCGACGGAACGCAGCTCGTCTACACGCGCGGGGAAGTCTACGAGGCGAGCTACCAGACGCGACAGCAGATCTACGCCAGGGACCTGGCGTCCTCGGCCGAATGGCAGCTTACGGGCGACGAGCTGGCGGGATTCGCGTGCTCGAACCTCAGCGTCTCGCACCAGGACCGCTACGTGGCCTTCGATGCCGCCGTGATTCCGGCAGGCAGTCTGCCCGGTTCTGCAACCAGCCGCGAGGTGTGGGTCGCGACGCTCGACGGTTCGCATGCCTGGCGGTGCGCTGTAGACGCGTGGGATGTGGCCTCGCAGCCGATGTACAGCCCCTCGGTCGCCGGCGATGGTGGGCCGCCTTCCGAGGACGACCTAGATTCGATGGACGACGACTATGACCCGACGCGCAAGGGTTTCTTCGAGATGATCGGCGATGCCATAGCTGCGTTCTTCGATTGGCTGGCAGGCCTGTTCTCCTGATGTTGCAGATCGCGTGCGCTACACTCGGCGAGGTGCGGCGTGTTCCCGGAGAGGCCTACTGAAATGTGCGGTTATCCACTCGCAGACTCGGGGTTGGCGCGCAGGATAGAGCGCGCGGGTGTCGGCGACATGATCGCCTGGGTGCATGAAGCGCGAGAGGGCCGCATCTATCCGGAGGCAGCTTCTCTGAAGGTGGGCGGCGGCGTCGCCGTATGGTTCGAGCCTGACAACATCGTGAACGGGTCCTTAGGCCTGGGCATGGACCGCCGGGTCGAGCGCGAGGAGATCGCCGCGATGGTCGCCTTCTTCGCCGAGCGCGGGGCATCGGCCAGCACCAATGTCTGCCCCCATGCCGATAGCTCGCTCATGCGCTGGCTTGCCGAGTACGGTTTTCTGGCCGCTGACTTCGAGATGGTGCTCTACCAGCCCCTTCCCGCTGCATCCGCCGCATGTGTGGCAGATGGAGTAGAGGTACGCATAGCCGTCACCCCAGAGGAGCGCGGTATCTGGGCCGATCTGGAGGCGCGAGGCTTCACCGACGACAAGGCAAGTGAGGGCCACCACACGCTGTCCCGATCGATCTCCCTGAGGGCAGACGGCGTTCACTTCATCGGATACCTGGAGGGCGAGCCGGTGGGTACGGGGATGCTCAACATCGTGGACGGTGTCGCGATGTTCAACGGCGATTCGACACTGCCCTGCGCTCGGGGCCGTGGCGTGCAGACATCGATACTGGCCGAGCGTCTTCGCTACGCGGCAGACGCCGGGTGCGACATCGGCGTGATCGAAGCTACTCCCGGTGGAGTCTCACAGCGCAATCAGGAGCGGGCCGGCTTCCGTCATGCGTACACCCGGGTAGGGTTGGAGTTGCCGCACCGGTCGTGACGCCGGATTCTCCAGGCAAGTCGGCTTGCCGGTGTTCCTGCTGCAGTGCGATGGGGGAGAACTATTCTAGTGCGACGCAGCGAGTGCGGTGTCGCGACAACCCGGCGATCGCGGGCGCAAGCTCGCCGAAGACACAGGAGGCAGCTATGGGTGACAGTGTTGGCTCGGGGGTTGCCACGAGGCTCGGGGAATTCGTGGCCGCGCATGCGCAGACCGACACCGGTGGTACCTGGCAGCTCGAGAGCAAGAAGATGCTAGAGATCCACTTGAGCGGAGGGACGGTGTTCACCAAGCTCGGCGCTATGGTCGCCTACTACGGTGACCTGGGCTTCGAGCGGGCGGGCGCAGGCAGCGCGGGCAAGTTCCTCAAGACGATGGCGACCGGTGAGAAGGCTGCGACCACCAAGGTGACGGGTTCCGGGATCCTGTACTGCGCCGATCAGGGCAAGGAGATCTCGATTCTGTACCTTGAGAACGAGTCGATATTCGTGAACGGCAGCGACTGCCTGGCGTACTCCGACTCGCTTGCCTGGGACATCGTCTTTACGGGCGGCGCGAGCATGATGGCCGGCGGTCTGTTCAGCCTGAAGCTCAGCGGCACCGGTTACGTCGCTATCACCACGAACGGCAAGCCGTTGGTGCTCGGTGTGGTGTCCGGTTCTTCGCTGTTCACAGATCCGAACGCTACTGTGGCGTGGTCCGACGGGCTGCAGACTTCGGTCAAAGCCGATGTGAACCTGAAGACGATCATGGGTCGGGCGAGCGGCGAAACGTTCCAGATGCGCTTCGACGGCCAGGGTTTCGTCGTCGTGCAGCCCTATGAGGAGATCGTGGTCGCGAGTGGCGGCGGCAGTAGCTAGTTGCTGTAGCTCGGCAGGACGGGGAGACCTTCGCTGTGGCGGAGGCCTCCCTTGTTGTCTGCCTGTCTACTGTTCCAGGTAGCGGAGCGGCGCCATGTACAGATCGCCCGGGGCGATCAGTCCGATCATCTCCCTCGTACCCGGCTCGAATATTACGACCTGCTTCTCGCGCTGGCTGAAGCAGGTGCCATGAGGTGCTCCCTGAGAGTACTTCTGGATGGTGATCCAAACGAAGACCTTCACCTTGCCGATCTCGACGTCCGGAGTGTTGAAGTCGAAGTGCTTCGCGTTGCGATGAGGTATGTCGCCCGTGCCCTCGTGCGAGTACCAGACGGAGTCGGAGAGGGTGTAGACATCGCCGGTCTCGGTGTTCATCACGTCTACACGGTCCACGCGCACGTCGGTGATCTGAGATGATGAGCCCGCGAACACCAGTGGGATGGAGAAGTCGAGCGGGATCTGGTCGAACTGGTTCTGCATGTACTTCTCCGGATCGTCGGAGTGATAGTCGGGGAGTATAAGCAGGTCGCCCGTGGCCTCCTTCCAGGTGAGCAGCTCGGGTCCCTGCCCGGTGATCACGTAGTCATTGCCCTCACCTGTCACCCATGCCTCGACGTTGTCGACGATTCCCTCACCGATCTCGATCAGGTCCTCGGTGTGCTCGTCGACGAGGTTCTCGAACAGCTTGCCCCAAGCCTCGATCCCCTCGCCCTCGAAGTCCTCGGTCTCGTAGAGTTCCATCGGATCGTCGGCCATCGAAGAGAAGTCGATCTCGGTTTGGGTGGCGTGAGACTCGTAGTTGTCCGCTTCGATCGACACGTCCACGCCGCCGAGTTCGTCAGTGCCGGTGAAGTGCGTTGTGGAGACCGAGATCGTGTAGTTCCCGTACCACACAAACATGTCGGCGGCGGCGATTTCCATGAAGCCCGGGAACCCTGCACTGATCATCCAGGAGCAGTAGCCCTCTACCGCCTGTCGGAGCCGGAGGTCGCCGCGCTCGGGTGCGAGCACAATGCCGATCGAGGATCGGTCGCCTCCCATTACGTCCAGCAGCTCTGTCGTGGTCAGGCCGTTGCCGGCTGCCTCGAACCTGTAGGTCTGGCTTGGCTTGGCGGTGAGTTCGAGTTCGGCGAAACGTCCTTCGGCATCAAGAGCCGGTTGAGCGACGACTTCGTTCTTGCTGTTGCGCACGACGAGCGTTGCGCCAGGGATAGGGCGGCCGTACTTGTCTGTGACTCGGCCGGTGACGAATGCTGTGGTCGCTTCGCGCATGGTGACGGACGCGGAGCTTTCTTCGCCCAGGATGACCGTGGCCTCCTGTAGCGGCACAGCGTAGTACCCGCGCTTCTGAAGTGCGAATGCGTAGTCGCCTTTGGACAGGCTGTAGGTGAGGGTTCCGTTCTCCCCGGTCACGTCGTGACGGTTGTAGCCCTGGAGCCACACGTCCACACCGGGGAGCGGCGCACCTGCTTCGTCGGTGACCACTAGAGTGAGCGTACCGTGGTCATCGAGCTGTACCGACAGACCTCTGAGGGGCCTGGTGCGGGTAAGCTCGATAGTCGTGGCCTTCGGGTTGTAACCTTCCTTGGTGATCTCGACCTCGTACTCGCCGAACTCGATATCCTCGACCGTGAACTCACCGCTGCTCCCGGTCAGGACGGTGCGATCGCCGATGCGCACCCTGGCTCCCGGGAGTCCGGGCAGCGGTCCTGCTTCCGGGTCCCGGCCGCGCGATACGTCGTAGACTCGGCCGAACACGACGCCCTTCTGGCGGACCTCGGCTTCGAACGACGCCGAATCGTTGTCTACCGTGTACTGCTCGGTCTCGGTGTGTACCTCGTAGACGACCTCTACCTGCTCGGCTTCAAGATCCGGCGGGACCTGCCAACCCTGGGCAAAGGAGCGCCGCTGGCCCTCCTCGATGCTTCCGAGTTCGATGGTGTCCAGCTCCTTGCCGTCCACCGAGACGGTGACGGTCACATCGCGCGCTATCCGCGATCCCCGATTAAGAACCGCGCCCTCGAAGACGGCTTGCGCGCCACAGATCGCCTTGTTCGGCACGGTGCGGAACGCGTTGAGTTCGGGCAGCACGTCAGCAAGAACCGGCTGGCCGCCCTCGAGAACGGTGTCCTCCGGTCCGAAGCCGTCGCGGGTGACCGGCCAGAGAACGAACCGAGGATCGACATCGTCTTCGCCGCCGTAGGGTTGAGCATCCGCGTAGAGGAGCTGCAGACCATCGGGGGTGGATACGAGTGCGGTGCCGAACCAACCGACTACGCGTGGCGTGCCGCTTCCGGCCATCCCGGCCCACGTGTCGAGCACGCGGGCTTCATCGATGTCCACCCATGTCAGGCGGAGTGACTCGTCGCCCGGGCCGCTCCAGAAAGTGGTGGCGATGCCATCCTCGCACGCCACGTTCCCGGTTGCCGGATAGCCGACCAGGCCCAAGGCCTCGCCTTCGAGCGCGATGTCCGAGAGCACTTCAAGCGAGTCCGCGTCGACTATGGCGAGCCTGGGGTCGGCGTTGCCCGCCCCATTCGTTTCGCGACCGTACAGGATGACCAGCGTGCCGGTCTTCTCGTCGTATGCGATGTCCTGGGTGATGTCTTTTTGCCTGTCGCCGGGCAGGGTGATCCCCACGAGCTGCCGTCCTGCCCCTGCGGCACCCATCTCGGAGATGACCACGGCCTGTCCGCCGCCCGTGGTGACGTAGGTGGCATTGGGGTACCCGGTCGCGGCAAGCCAAACGCGCTCGCCGTCAGCGGCCAGCGCCGGATAGTTCAGGCCCTCGCCTTCGAACGACGAACCGATGGTGGTCGAGCGCTCGTTGAACGATGTCAGCTGGACGCCGTGCATGGAGATGTAGGCGAGCATCGCGCTGCCATCGGGCATGCCCACGGCGTCGGCGAACTCGCCGATCTCGCCATACGCAGTGCGCGCAAGGCGTCCTGCGCCGAGTGCCGGCGAGGTTACCTGAGTACCGTCGGGGCTGTAAATCTCCCACTGGTACGCGCGGAGGTCGCCGCACACGTAGAAGAGCATGTACGTGCCGTCCGGCCGTACGATGAGCGAGGGGTCTGTCTCGTAGAACTGGCGGATCTTGTACGGAGCGAGTCCGCCGAAGGTCTCGAAGTTCGATTCGTCCCAGGTGCGATACTCGGGAGCCGAGATGGTGACCGAGGCCGAGTCGGTGCCCACCTTGTTGGCGGTGAGCACTGCATCCGCAATGGAGTCTTCATCCAGGTCGGCGTCGGCTTGCTGACCTTCGGTGAGCGTGTAGGGCGTAGGGGACGAGGAGATCACGATCTGCGCAGACTCCCCAATGCACTCGATGAGTTCGGCGCTGTGCTCCTCTCCGCCGAAGGTGAAGTCCGCGGTCTCGCCGACAGTCAAGTCGAGAGAGATCTCCTCGGCCGATCCGGTGTTACCGCCATCGCCGCCCTGTGGCAGCAAGCGTAGCGCTACGACAGCGGCGATTATCGCGACCACGATCACCGCGCCGATCGCGATCAGTATGGTATTGCGCTTCACGAGGCCCCCTCCGCTCGCGTGGCGTTTCCACTAGTCTACCCGTCAGCGAGTGCGGACTGTCGCGCTATCATCAGGACGACTTGTACTGCGAAGGGGGAGGGCTGATGAGCACAGCAGACGATGGCCGCCGGGTGACCATCGAGATCGTCGAGATCCAGGGCACGGGCGCGTGTTCTGTCGGTCACGTCGTCGGCGATACGTGGGAAGTCGACTCGGAACTCGTGCCGACCGGCATATGCGGGTGGGCGTACGGAGCTATCCTGCCGTTCCTTCAGCCACTGCGCTTCGGCGGCTCCTTTCCGTGGGAGGCAGAGGGTGAGGCAGTCGTGTGCTGCCCGGATCCGGCGAACCCGGTCGTCTTCAGACTGCGCGTCTGCGAGTAGCCGAGTCTCGGTCTGCTCCAGGGCACACGTCCGTCGACACCCTAGGTGCGTGTCCCCCTGTTGACTTTGAAGCGGCGCAGCATCAGCGAACTCGTCACGACGCTGACGCTCGAGAGCGCCATCGCTGCTCCGGCAAGCTCCGGCTTGAGCAGTCCCAGCGCAGCCACAGGTATGCCCAGGGAGTTGTAGCCGAGCGCCCAGAAGAAGTTCTGGTGGATCTTGCGGATCGTGGCACGCGATAGTTCGATAGCGGTCACCACATCGCGGAGGTCGTTCCTGATCAGGACGATGCCGCCCGTCTCGATAGCGATGTCGGTGCCGGCGCCCATCGCGATGCCCACGTCGGCCCGAGCCAGCGCAGGCGTATCGTTGATTCCGTCGCCGACCATCGCAACCGTCAAACCGCGGCTCTGGAGCCTCACTACCTCTGCGGCCTTGTTCTCCGGGAGGACCTCGGCCAGCACCCGGTCGGCCGGTATGCCCGCCTTTGCTGCGATCGCCTCCGCGGTGCGGCGGTTGTCGCCGGTGATCATGTAGACTTCGATGCCCATGTCCGACAGGCGCGTCACTGCTTCTGCCGAGTCCTCCTTCAGCGTGTCGGCCACAGCGATGATCCCGGCCAGCTTGGCCTTGCCCACGCCCACGAGCATCACGGTCTTGCCCTCGCCCTCAAGTGCGGCGATCTGCCGCTCGAAGCGCGAGATGTCGATGCCCGCGTTCTTCATCAGCAGCCGGTTGCCGAATGCGACGTGAGCGCCCTCGCAGGTCCCCTCCACTCCTTGGCCCGGTATGGCGCTGAAGTCGTCGACCGAAGGCAGGTCGAGGCCTTCTTCCCGGGCGCGTGCGAGCAGCGCGTCGGCGAGCGGGTGTTCGCTTCCGCGCTCCAGGGCGGCGGCGAGCACCAAGATCCGCTCTGGGTCGTGGCCTTCGGCCAGCTCGATGTCGGTCACGACCGGCTTGCCGTAAGTGAGAGTACCGGTCTTGTCGAATACGATGGCTGTCACCTTGTATGCGGTCTCGAGCGCCTCGCCGCTCTTGATGAGTATCCCGTTCTCCGCGCCTTTGCCGGTGCCGACCATGATCGCAGTAGGTGTTGCGAGGCCGAGCGCGCAAGGGCATGCGATCACGATGACCGCGGTACCGGCGAGGAGCGCCTTCACGAACGGCGTGACCTCGGCGTAGAAAGCGGCGCCGACGAAGCGCGGCACAACGAGCAGCCATGCGAGGAACGTGAGCACCGCCAGGCCCACGACGACGGGCACGAACACCGCGCTTATACGGTCTGCGAAGCGCTGCACGGGCGCCTTCGAGCCCTGCGCGTCCTCCACGAGCTTCACGATGCGTGCGAGAGCGGTGTCGGCTCCCACCTTCGTGGCACGGAAGCGGAAAGTGCCCAGCTTGTTGAGAGATGCTCCCACAACGGTGTCCCCGGCCTGTTTCTCCACCGGGATGGATTCACCGGTCAGCATCGATTCGTCGACTGCAGAGGTTCCCTCGAGCACGATGCCGTCCACCGGGATCTTCTCGCCAGGACGCACCACGACCGTATCGCCCACGGATACCTGTTCCACGGGCACGTCCAGTTCGGCACCGTTACGTATGACGCGGGCCGTCTTGGGGGTGAGCCCCATGAGCCGCTTGATAGCGTCGGAGGTCTTGCCTTTGGCGTGGGCCTCGAGCAGCTTGCCGAGGATCACGAACGTGAGAAGGAGGGCGCTCGTCTCGAAGAAGACCGGCTCGGCGTGAAGCGCAGGCACGAACGTTGCGGTCACGCTGTACAGGTATGCCGACGACGTGCCGATCGCCACCAGCGTGTCCATGTTGCCGGCACGCTGCTTGAGCGCATGCCAGAAGCCACGGTAGAACTGCGCGCCGGCCACGAACTGCACGGGAGTGGAGAGCGCGAACCCGATGTACTTCAGGGCCATCATCGGTTCCCACGTTCCGCCGAACGTGTCCGCCAGCCATCCAGCAGATGCCGTCGATACCGACTCCATGAGAGACGGGATCATTAGCAGGAGTAGCGGCGTCGAGAGTGCCAGGGAGAAGAAGAACAACAAGCGCTTCTCCTTGGCGATGTGTGCTCGTTGGGCCCTGCTCTGGGCGTCATCGCCGCTGCCGGGCGCGCGGTCTTCGAGGCGCGGTACGGCGTCGTACCCGGCGGTGCGCACGGCCGCGATGATGTCGTCGATGCCGAGCGCGTGCGGGTCGAACGTCACCGTGGCAGTTTCGGCAGCGAGGTTCACTGTGGCACTGCCTATCCCCGGTGTGGCCGACAGCGTTCTCTCTATCACGGCCTGACAGGACGAGCAGGTCATGCCGATGATGCCGACTGTAGCGCTGGCGGTGGCCGCCTCGCTGCGCGCAACGGCGGGTTCGGACGGCGTGGGGACGATTGGGCAGGCGCCGGCAGGGCTGGGTGCCGGGTCGTTGCAGGGCTCCGGGTCTTCCGCGGGTTCCAGTGGTAAGAGGCTTCCCATCGGCTTGAACCCGGCGGCCTCGATGGCTGCTGCGACGGAGCCGGCGTCGGGTTCGGAATCGGAGGAGATCACGGCCAGGCCGTCCTGCGCGCTGACGTTGACTACCGTGACTCCCTGGATCTCGGAGAGCTTCGCCGAGACGTTGCGCTCGCATGAGCCGCAGTGCATGCCTTCGATGGCGATTGTGTAGGACTTGGACACTGTCGTCTCCGTCATCGGCCGTGCGAGTGTCAGTTGCCGCAGCCCTCCCACAGAGGTGTGGACAGGTAGCGCTCGCC
>JAFGNP010000061.1 GCA_016926975.1 Coriobacteriia bacterium
CCCGCTACGAGAGCTCAACGTACGCGCCTGCCAAGGCGGGAGACGACAACACAGGTACCTTCTGGTGGTCGGACAACACCGGTGATGACAGCGCCACAGAGCGTCTGTGGGTCGACATGGGTGCCACTTACAAGATCAGCAAGGTGGAGATCGCCTGGTACGGTGACCTGTGGGCCAAGGAGTACAAGGTCCAGGTCTCCAGGGACGGCAAGTCCTGGTCGGATGCCTACACGACCAGCTCCGCCCTCAAGGGCACCAACACGATCACGTTCACCGAGCGCGATGCGCGGTACGTGAGGATAGAGTGCAAGAAGACCGGCACCGGCAATGACAACGGTTACGGTATCGCCGAGTTGCGGGTGTTCGGGCAGTCCGCTGTAGCTCCAACTACCGGCACCGTGTCCGGTACCGTGACCAACGCCAGCACCTTGACCGCTATCTCTGGCGCCACGGTGAGCGTGGGCGGCAAGACCGCGACGACGTCGGGCAGCGGCACCTACTCTGTGGCCGACCTACCCGCAGGCACCTACACGATGACGGTCTCCGCCAGCGGCTACGACACCAAGACCACGTCGGTGACGATCACCGCCGGCGAGACGTTCACGGCCAACGTCGCGCTCACGCTGACGCCGGTCGCGCCGGTCGAGGAACCGGTTGCCCCGGTAGGCGACCTTGCGCTGGGCAAGTCGTTCTATGCCACCGAGTCCGAAGGCGCGACTTACGCCCCGAACTTCGCGGGCGACGATGACTCGTCCACCTACTGGTGGTCGGATGATCTGGGTGGCGCCAGCGAGACGGCTGAACTCTGGGTCGACCTGGGTGGCGAATACGAAGTGGGCAAGGCCGAGATCGACTGGTACGGCGATCTGTGGGCCAGCGACTACGCGATCATGGTTTCCACGGATGGTGTGAGTTGGACCAAGGTCTACGAGACGACCGTTGCAGAGGCAGGCACCAACACGGTGACCTTCGCCCCGCACAACGCGCGCTACGTGAAAGTCTCGTGCCGTAGGACCGGTACCGGAGTAGACAACGGCTACGGGATCGCCGCTTTCGTCTTATCGATGTAGCCGTTCAGGGGCACGGCTACTGACCCCGCACAGTGAGGGCCGCGGCATCTGCCGCGGCCCTTTCTGCTGCGCGGATGTCCCCGCTAGTCGTCTTCGCCACGCGTGGGTGCGCCGAGAGAGATGACCAGCCCTGTCAGAGCGAGTCCGAAAGTGAGGTCCAGAAGCACAGGCGAGCCGGCGAGGTCTCCGCCCGCCAGCGCTGTCGCCGCGCCGTGCCCCAACGCCATCAAGCCGGTGCCGAGGATCGCGGCCAAGATGGCCGCCGGTCGTGTGGCCCGACGGCAGAGAAGCGAGCACGCGGCGGCCGCGAACGCCCAAGAGGCGGTGATAGCGACCACTCCGGCCACAGCCGACAAATCGGGCATTTCGGTAAGGATGGGCGAGCCACCGAAGGGATTGACGAAGAACCGCCAACTCACCGCTATCGGTGGGCGTCCGGATGTGGCCGAAGCCGCGATTGTGGCGAGTGCGGCGGCCGCGGCGGAGAGCGCAGCCGGCAGCGGCTCGAACGTGAATCCGAGGAGCAATGGCACTCCCGGTGCGGCACGGAGGAGGCCGAGCAGCGGGGCGACGACCGGTGCGAGCGCGTCGCCAGCGCCGTGGCGCCCCCGTAGGACCCAGAACGCGGCTGCGGGCGCTGCGAAGAGCAAGAACGCGGGCCAGCCGGCTATTCGCAGGATCCCGAGTGAGAACGCCCCGAATCCGAGAGCCATGCCGAGTCCGGGCGCAAGCGCCGCTGCAAGCGCTATCAGGCCTGCTGCGGCCAGAAATGGGGCAGTACCTAGGCCGAATGTCCCAATGCCCGTTACGGCAAGCCAGAAGGCCGCAAACGCGCTTGCAGCACGCCGGATGTGCTTCGAGTAGCGTGCGAGGCGGTCCCACAGCCCCAGGGGCGCGTATGCGGGTACCACTTCGTCTTCCAGCGAGTCTGACACTAAGGTCTGAAGGGACTCGCGTCCGGTCTCCGGGTCTCCGAGGAAGGGGAGGATCGCGGCGACGAATTCGGCCACCGAAGCGTATCGCTCGTCGGGGTCTTCAGCGAGCGCGGCAATCAGGATGTCATCCACAGCTCTAGGGAGATCAGGCTCGAATTCGGATGGCGCAGGAATGTCCGCCACCTCGATCTTGAAGAGCGATCCTTCTGCGGTATCCGAGTCGAACGGGTTGGCATTTGTGAGCAGCTCGTAGGTCAGCGCTGCGAGGGCCCAACAGTCCGTGCGTTCGTCGAGCTGCTCCCCGCGGATCTGCTCGGGGGGCATGTACCCGATCGTGCCCGCAGTGCCCGACGCGCGACCGGTGATGTCGGTCAAGGCCGACACGCCGAAATCCGCGACCTTCACGCGCCCGTCACGGTTGACCAACACGTTGGCGGGCTTGAGATCGAGGTGGAGGACGCCGTTGGCGTGGGCGAAAGTGACTGCAGCCGAGACCGCGGCGACGATGGCTGCGGCCTCATCGAGCGTGAGCGACTCGCCGGTCTCGTCGAGGAGATCGGCCACAGAAGCGCCGTCAAGGTCCTCCATAACGATGAAGGCCTCGTCGGCATCGGTATCCCATTCGTGCACCGTGACGATGTTCGGGTGATTGAGGAGTGCGGCCGTGCGCGCCTCGGCCAGGCCTGTCCGCCCGATGGGGCGTCCACTACGGTCCACAGGCAGCGGCAACCGCTTGATGGCAACCCTGCGCGCCATCTTCGTGTCGTAGGCGAGCGTGACGGAGCCGTACCCGCCGGAGCCGAGGTCGGCCAGCGGGCGGTACCGATCGAGGATCAGCGGATCTTCCACGGCGCTCCGAGAACTCTAGCGGCCGACTATCTCCACGAGATCGAGCTCGAAGGTCAGGTCCTGGCCGGCAAGCGGGTGGTTGAAGTCAAGGATGGCGACTTCATCGTCAACATTCGCTACCAGTGCGTTAAGCGTCTGCCCATTGGGGTCTTGGACCTGTATGACCCATCCGGCCTGCGGGGTGCCGGAGTCACCGAATGCCTCAAGCGGAACAGTCTGCACGGCATCTTCGTAGCGTTCGCCGTAGGCTTCTGCCGAAGGTATGGTGACGGTCGTGGAATCTCCCACCTCGAGCTCTGCTACCGCAGCCTCGAAGCCGGGGATCACTGTACCCTCGCCGATCGTGAAGGAGATGGGGTCGCCTTCCGAGCTGCTGTCGAATTCGGATCCATCAGATAGCGTGCCCTTGTAGTGCACGCGGACGGTCTCACCGTTTTGAGGCTTCAATGGGGCGCTCCTGTCCTGACGCGTTCTGCCGTGTTGACACTGTACAACAGCACGTCCCGATGTGCTTTCGGGAAGCCGATTCCGGCACGAGCCGGGAGAGGTTCGCCTTCACCTTGGTTTCCGCTGCTCGCACCCTATGCTAATCTACTCAAACACATGTGACGCGGGTGTGGCGGAATGGCAGACGCGCATGGTTCAGGTCCATGTGGGGGCAACCCCGTGAAGGTTCAACTCCTTTCACCCGCACC
>JAFGNP010000062.1 GCA_016926975.1 Coriobacteriia bacterium
ACGCGACGATGTGGCGGCGGTCCGCACCGAAGTCGAGAAGGGCGACCTAACGGCAGCGCTCATCATCCCGGAGGACCTGACCGAGAAGGTCGTGAGTGGTGAGCCGGTCGCACTGGAGGTCCTGCAAGACCCCGGCTCGCAGATGAGTGCGGGCATCTGGGCGGGAGTGGCACGTGCGAGTGTGGCCAACGCCTCTGCGCAGATCATCGCCGCGCACATGCTGCAGGATGCTTTCTCTGGTGCTGCAGGGCAGACCGCGCAGCCCGGAGCCACCGGCATATCGTCTTCGGAGCAGCAGATGGTCGCACCCTCCTTCGATGCTGTCACCGTGAGTGAGGTCGACGTGGAGATCGAGAAGCAGGTCTCGATGATCTCCTACTACGCAGCGGGCATGTCGGGGATGTTCCTGCTCTTCGGCGGGATGTTCGGTGCGTTCTCGTTCGTGCGCGAGCGTCGCGAACAGACCCTCGCCCGCATGATGTCCACGCCGGCGAACAAGGTGACCATCGTGGGCGGCAAGGCGCTTGGCGTGCTGCTCATAGGCGCCCTGCAGTTTCTGGTGCTGTTCGTGGGCACCAGGCTGCTCTTCCAGGTCGACTGGGGCACGAATGTGCTCGGTACGGTAGTGGTTGGGCTTGCCGAGACGGGAGCGGCGGCCGGTCTTGCCATGACGTTGGCTGCACTCGGTCGCTCCGAGCGCGCAATAGGAGGCATCGCACCGGCCTTTATCATGCTCTTCGCCGCCCTTGGCGGCTCCATGATCCCTGCAGAACAGCTGCCCGAGTGGTTGCTGCCTGCTCAGGTGCTTTCGCCGGTGTACTGGACGGTCGACGGGTTCCTGCAGCTCATGCAGGGGTGCGCGTTCGCAGACGTGCTGTCGAACATCGGTGCGGTACTGGCGATCGCGGCCGCACTCTTCACTTTCGGCATCTGGTGGCTGAGGTACGAATGATGCGCAAGATACTCGCCCTCGCATGGCTGAACGTCGTCCAGCTGCTCCGCAACCCGGCCGAGGTGGTCGGAGTGGTGGTGCTGCCACTGGTGCTGACGATGCTCTTCGGCTCGGCATTCGCAGGAGCCGAGGCCACCGAGCTCGGCGTGCTCTTCGTGGACGAAGACGGCAGTGTATATGCCGAACAGGTTGGCGACCTCGTAGACTCCGAGGCGTCGCTCAAGATAGAGGCGGTGTCTCGCCAGGAGGCTGAGATGAAGATCGCCGAAGGGGACGCAGCGGTGGCCGTGCTGGTGCCGAAAGGCTTCGGCAAGGACCTCGCCGGCACCGGCGCGACGATCGAGATCATGCGCAACCCGAACTCGCAGAGTGCCTACGCCGTTCTCTCAGTGGTGCAGGGCATCGCGATGCGCATGTCGGGTAACGCGGGTGTGGCCGAGATCGTCTCGACCGCGATGCCGCTCTCCGCTGATTTCAGCGAAGTGTACGCCGAGGCTGATGCGCAGTGGGAGCCCGACCCGCCCGTGCGCACGGAAGGTCAGACCGTCGTCGCATCCGAAGTGCGTGGAGACAGTGTGCTCGCAGAAGGTGCCACGCACAGCTCTATCGGTTTCACCGTGTGGTTCATCCTGTTCATAACCTTCGGCAGCGCTGGCGGCATCCTCGAGGAGCGCGAGCAGGGTACGCTGCGGCGCTTGATGGCGGCCCCGGTCAGTCGCGGCACCATCCTCTCAGGCAAGGTGGCGGGTACCGTGCTTGCGGCAACCGTGCAGGCACTAGTTCTTGTGGTCGTGGGCAGTTTCGCATTCGGGGTGCCATGGGGACGCGATCCGCTCGGCGTGGCTCTCATCCTCGGCTCGTACATACTCGCCGGCACCGGGCTCGCAGTGATGGTCTCGGCGCTCGTGCGTACCCGCGACCAGATGGGCGGGCTGTCGCCACTTGTGGCCACGGGCCTCGCCATGCTCGGTGGCTGCATGTGGCCGCTGGAGGTGGTGGCGCCGGCCATGCAGCTCATTGCCAAGCTGACGCCCACCGGCTGGGCCGTGATGGGGCTGACGGACGTCGTCGCCAGGAATCAGGGCATCACATCCGCGATAGTCCCGACAGCGGTCTTGCTCGGCTTCGCCGCAGTCACGATGGGCATCGGCGTCCGCTTCCTCAAGTTCGAGTAGTCCCAGCCCCGGGTCGGCGTGCGGCTGCTGGTCTGGCCTGGCGGTCACAGTGACCGTTAGACTTGAAGCGTTGTCATTAGCGCTCGCGGCACCGCGCGCTGGCAGCCCATGCTATCGTCATGATGCGGGGTTTCGCGGGCGGGTAGAGGAGGTGCGGTGACGGTCAACGGCGGACAGGGAGCCGTGCCACACGATGGTGAGGGGCAGGAGCCTAACCTGCCCAGTGCACGCTTCGTCGCGCTCCTTGACTCTCAGCCTCTTCCGAGCTTCACGTACGGACCCGGCGGACGGCAGCTGATGTGTAACTCGTCTGCTGTCCGACTCTTGACCTCCGCTCCGGACGGCGACAAGCGCGTACTCGCCGTGGACGGCACGGATCTATGGACCATCATCGCGGGCAGAGCCGACGGAGGGAACACCTTCTTCGACATACGGCTGAGGCTCAGAGTCGCGAGCGGGGAGTCGCTGGAAACGACGATGCTCGTAGCGCCTCTGAGGGCGACCGGCGGGTTGTTGGGCGGCGCGATAGTGTTCGTGCTCAGCATCCCTGCGGAGCGGATACAGCCACTGAAGTCCGAGCGAAGGCAGCCCGACGAGCACATCCAGGAGATCATCGCTCGACTCGGCGTGCTTGTCGGCGCGAACCGGGTACTCGTCCTGGAAGTCGATCCTGATTTCGGCACTGAGGCGAAGGTTCTTTCCAGTTGGAGTGTTGATGGCGATGACCTGCGGGTGGCCTCGATCGATCTCAAGGGCACGCCTGCGGAGGCTGTGGGTAGCCGCAGGATGACGTGCGTACCGTCCGGTCTGGCAGCGGCATACCCGAGCGTCCCCTTGATCGCTAAAGGGGAGTTCGAGTCCTACGTGGGGGTGGCGCTCTCCAATCCAGCCGGAGGCCAGATAGGGATTCTCGCAGGGGTCTGGGGCGAACCGATCGAAGACGTCCCCGGGGTCTGTGCGACGTTCTCGATCACGGCAGCCCGCGTCACCGAGATCCTGGTGTCCATGATGGCCGAACGAGAGCTTCGCGAAAGCGAGCAACGGTACGGAGCGGTCTTCGAGGGCAGTGCGGTTCCCATACTGCTCGTCGAGCCCGTGACCACCCAGCTGGTCGATGCCAATCCTGCAGCTTGCACGTACTACGGATACTCGCGCGACGAGTTGCTGTCGATGAGCGTCCTGCAACTGGACGTTCTATCGGTGGAGGACTCCAGAGCTGAGTTGGAGCGAGCTCTCGAGGGTCCGCGCAGGAGCTTCATCGGTCGGCATCTGCTGGCCGGCGGACGCGTGCGGGACGTGGAAGTCCACATCGGCTCGATCCGTGTCGTGGGACGTCGTTTGCTGTACCTGATGGTCAACGACATCACCGAACGCAAGCGCATGGAAGCGGAGATAGAGAACAACAGGCGCAATCTCACACGCATCGTCGGCCAGCGCACGGAGGACCTCCTGCGCGCCAACGCCGAACTTCAACAAGCGTCGATGGCGCGGGACATGGTGTTCGTCACCCTCGCGCAGGAGCTGCGCACGTCGCTCCAGACGATCACCGGCTTCTCGGACCTGCTCCTAGGCGGCATGTCGGGAGATCTCACCGCCGAGCAGCGCAAGCAGATCGAGATGATGCAGCAGGCTGCCAGGCGTCTGACCACGTTCTCGGCCACACTCGTCGAGTCTCAGCGCCTGGAGGAGAAAGGGTTTGCCTGCGAACCCGAGGACTTCGATCTGGTCGGCCTTGCCGAGTCTGTGGTGTTCGGTCTGGGGTCTTTCGCGCTGGACAAGGGCCTGACGCTGGCTCTCGTCGCCGAAGAGCGCCCGCTACCGGTGAGAACGGACCGCTACAAGGTGCAGGAGATACTCCTCAACCTGCTGTCGAATGCGGTGCGCTATACCGAGCGAGGCGGCGTGACGGTGACCGTCTCCAGCTCCGAGGGAGACCGCCTTGTCGCAGTGGCCGACACCGGGCCGGGTCTGAGCCAGGAACGCGTCGATAGACTGTTCGACGGTCCGGAGATGCATGGTTCGGCGGCCGGCATAGGGCTGCCGGCAAGCCGGCGGATCGCAGGTCTGCTCGGCGGCGCCATCGAAGTGCAGAGCGTTCCGGGCCGAGGTTCCGTATTCACTCTGCGCATGCCCGAGATCTGTCCGTGCAATGAAGCGGGTTGCGGGGAGTAGGATCTCTGGTGAGGACGGAACACCGCACTCTGGACCACTTCGTCGTGCTGCTCGGCAGCACCCTTGTTCTGGCAGGGATCATCCTGGTCTTGGCCCAGCTGGTGGGCGTGCGCGTCCTGGCGCTCGGCTGGCCGCTCATGATCGTGTTGCCTGGGCTTGTGATACTGGCCGCAGCGTTCTACGTACCCTCGGGACGTGGAGCCTCATTCATCGCGGTGCCCGGTGCGATGGTTCTTGTCACCGGCCTGATTCTGGAGCTTCAGGCTGTCACGGGTGACTGGCAGAGCTGGTCGTACGTGTGGGCTCTCGTGGCGCCGGGTTCTCTGGGTCTGGGGCTGACTATCGCCGGTGCGCGCGAGAACCTCAAAGGTGTCCGAATCGCCGGTGCCGTACTGCTCGTCGCCGGTGCGGTCCTGTTCGTGATCGCCGAGTTGTTCTTCGTGGGCCTCGCAGGCATCGGAGGCCCCGGTTTGGGGTGGGAGTTCGGCCTCTTGCTGCCGGTGCTGCTCATCGGGTTCGGGGTGTGGGCGATAGTGTGGGGGCTGGCGCGCAATCGTTGATGCGCATGGACTCGCGAGGCCGTGCTACGGCGAGGCGTGTTACTACCAGGCTGGGGCAGCTGTGCCCGGAAGAGACGTGCGGTCCTCGAGCACGATAGCGCTCTGGCTGCATGCCGAGCGACAGATGCCGCAGCCGTAGCACTTCTCAAGATCGACAACGGCCACCGCACCCGCCTCGTCCAGAGAGATGGCGGCGAAGGGGCATAGTTCCACACACGCGCCGCAGCCGGTGCACCATTCTGCGTCAATCCGGGCGACGTACTCGCCCTTCCACATCGTCTTGTGGCCGAATTCGAGCGTCGTGCGCATCGCCATGCAGCCGCTGGCGAGGTTGCAGTTGCAGATGGCTCCGATGAAGGGCGTCTTGAAGGTCCAGACGGAGTGCATGAGCCCTTCGGCTTCAGCGCGCCGAAGCACGGCGACAGCTTCTTCCCGGCCCAGACGTTGGAATGCCGAGGTGTCGGGTCCTGAGGCGTAGTCGCGAAACGCCTCGCCGAAGACATCGTCGGCGGGGGCGACCGTGACGGCGAGGCAGTAGCCGCGCTCAGGAGTGCCGGCGAAGTGGCGGCACACGCAGGGGAGCTGCGTGATGGAGGTGGCGATGTCGAAGATGCATTCGCACTCCTCGATAGGCACCGGCTGGCCAAAGTGGTCGGCCAACTGCCGGGGCCGGAAGTGGCCGTCTATCCTGGTACGGAGCTGACGGGGCGCGACCTGCAAGGCCTTGAGGAGGGGGACGCTGAGTCGCATGTTCCGCTCGAAGCCCCGGACGAAGTCGATCATGTACTCGCGCCGCGCCAGGTCCTGCGACAGGTCTACAGCGTAGTTCTCGGCCTGCAGGTACCATTTCTTGCCGTCGCCGTGCTGCGTACAGAACTCACACATAGTGGGACCTCCGTTGCGGGCAACTAGGACGGTACCATGTCCGGTGTCGGCTCAGATGGCTAGCGCGACTATGAAGAACAACAACACGCATACGACGATCGCCACATTGAGTCCCATGTCACGGGCGTACCGCTGGATATGCAGCCTCATCGCGAGTACGGCCAGCTCGTCGTAGTGCTCTTCCGGCGCCGAGCCCTTTCGCTCCCGGGTGAGCGAGTCGACGATGAGCCGGGCGATCCGAAGCATCCAGGACGCCGATCGCTCCATGTGGGTGAGTCCCGCGCTGCCGGCAGCTGCAAGCTCGGCTCGTGAAGGAAGGGTACTGCGTATGGCCGTGCCTACCTCTGCAGTGCGGCAGAGAGCCAATGCGGCTTGAGAAGCCGCGGTGGCGAGCATGATGTCGAAGCGTTCCTCACTCAGCAGCGTGTTCACGGCGCTCGCGATCTCGTGGTTCACGTTGTCGCCACGCATGCGCTTGGGCGCCAGTTCTAGGGCCATCCTGGCGATCGGCTCTCGCGTCTTGGCCAGTCCGCCGATCGCAGCTTCAAACGGTGCGCGCGAGCTCTGCAGATTCCCCTCACGCGCGCGATCGGAGAGTACTCCCATCCGTTCGTTCATCAAGCGTTGGGCCATGTAGCCGGCTATCTCGCGCACGGCATCCAGGAGCGCCTTGTCGGGCACGGCCGCGCCGTCGCCTGAGGCAATCTGCTTCTCGATCGCGCTCAGAACCGCACGCCGAACGGTGTCCTGACGCTCTCGCTCAAGCACTACGTATGCGTGACCGATGAAGTGCTGGTCCCGGGCCCCAGGCGCTCCGATGACACCGCAGAACGCCACGAATCCGAGTGCGGTCCGGCGATACCAGTAGTCGATGCTGAAGAACTGCGGCGCATGCAGGTGGAAGAGGTGGAACTTCATCCCCACGAAGAAGAAGGTGAAGCCGAGCGCGAAGGCGATGACCACGCTCATCAGGTCGGGGCCGGAGAGGAATGAGTGTTCGAGGTAGTGGTCGAGGATGTCGCTGTGCACGCCCCATGTGTGCAACCCGGGCTGGAAGACGCCCTTGATCAGTATCTGCGGGAACCACCCCAGGGCGATGATGGCGGTGGCGAGTACGCCCATGCCGACAAGCATCCTCGTCGGCGCGTCTTTCACCTCGGGGCCGTACTCCATCTTCGGTTTGCCGAGGAACATCAGACCGATGAGCTTGATGAACGAGCACGCCGTACCACCGCACGTGACGATATAGATCTTCTCGGCGATGCCCAGCGAGAATAGCCCGTGGTGCTCGTAGGCCTCGACGATCGCGTGGTGGATGAGGCACTTGCTGACGAAGCCGTTGAAGAGCGGCACGCCGGTGATGCCGGCCGCCGCGATGCACATGAAGATGAACGTGATCGGCATCTTCTTCCACAGGCCTCCGGTGTGGTACAGGTCGAGCGAATGCGTGCGGTAGTACACGGCGCCTACGCCGAGGAACAGGCACGCCTTGAATAGCGCGTGGTTCACCACGTGGTAGAGGCCGCCCGCTACGCCCATCGCGCCGTGCGCGCCGAGGTAACCGGCCGCCCCGATGCCTGCCAGGATGAACCCCATCTGGCTTACGCTGTGATACGCGAGCATGCGCTTGGCGTTGGATTGCTGGAGCGCCAGGAAGACCCCGATGAACATCGTCGCGATGCCTATCCACAGAACGACGAGGCCGAGTTGGCTCGAGAAGTGCCAGGCTGCCTCTTCGACGTGTTCGGCCACTTCCGGACGGAAGAGCCCGGTGACGACCCGGAAGATCCCGTAGGCCCCGGCCTTGATCATCACACCGGACAGGAGTGCGCTTGCGGGCGCGGGCGCCACCGGGTGTGCATCGGGAAGCCACACGTGTACCGGCACCATGCCGGCTTTCACGCCGAAGCCGAGGATGAGCAGCAGAGCCGCCGCCCAGCGCACTACCTCACTACCGCCTTCGGGCAACGGGGAGATCGCGCCGCTACCGCCGAGAGCGAACGTGAGGAAGATGCCGCCCATAAGCGCAAAGCCGCCCACAACGGTCATCCAGAAGTACTTGATCGACGCTTTCTTGGCATCGTCGCTCTCCGTGTGGATGACCAGCAGGTAGGCTACAAGTCCGAGTGCCTCGAAGAACAGGTAGAGGGTGACGAGGTCACCGGCGAGTACGACGCCCATGTTCGCGGCCAGCACTACGAGGGTCGTGGTGTGGTAACGGTCGTGTTTCTTCTCGTGTTTGAGGTAGTCGAGCGAGTACAGGGTGGCTGCGAACCACACGAAGGAAGTGAACAGCGCGAAGAGCATCGAGAACGAGTCAACAGTGAACGTGAGCTCACCTATGAGCGCCGGGATGACGCTTTCTATCCGGTGATGCTCGGCTATGAGCGGGATGAGACCGGCAGCTCCCATGAGTACGAGAGCGGTGACCACCACCACATAAGCGTTGCGCGCCGACGGCCAGCGCTTGCCGATCGGCCGCACTAGCGCGGCCGCCAGCAGGGGGCCCAACACAAGTGCTGCCGGAAGCGGGCTCGATGCTATGTGCGCGACCTCGGTGGCTACATGACCGGCGTCCATGGTTCTCTCCTAGCGGAAGAACGTCTTTCCTAGTGGAAGAACGTCTCGGCGGCCATTCGGGCAAGCGCGACCGGCATGCCAGGCGCCGCGGCTGCCAGTCCGAGCGCTGCGGTGATGACGGTCGACACGATGAGGGGCACCAGCATCGAGGCTGGCGCCTCTCGGCCTTCGATCGAGATCCGGTCCTCGGATGTCAGCACCGGATCCCGGAAGTACATGCGGTAGCCCACGGGCAGCAGGTAGATGGCGGCCATAAGCGCACCACCGAGCAGCACTGCGAGAAGCGCGGGATTTCCGGTGTCGAGCATGCCGAGGCCCAGATACCACTTGCTCACGAAGCCCGAGAGCGGTGGTGTGCCTATCATGCCGAGTGCGGCAATGGTGAATGCTGCCGCAGTGATCGGCATTCGCTTGGCAGCGCCGTCGAGCTGGCTGACGCGCCGTACGCCAAGGCGCTTGATGAACAGGCCCGCGCAGAGGAACAGGGCCCCCTTCATGAACGCATGGTTCGTGATGTGGACGAGAGCGCCCACGGTCGATTCGATGCCCAGTAGCGATATCCCGAGCGTGACGTAGGCCATCTGGCTGATCGTGGAATAGGCCAGCCGCCGCTTCAGGTCGTCCTGGTTGACGGCAAGTATCGCAGCGAAGATCACGGTGAAGCTTGCGATCCAGGTGAGGTAGTGCAGGACGTGCATCTCCTGGAGTAGCTCCACACCGAACACCTGGAACATGACGCGCATCATGCCGAAAGTGCCGACGGCCACCATGACGCCCGACAGAACCGCCGAGAACGGTGCAGGAGCCGCAGGGTGCGCATCGGGCACCCACCCGTGGAGCGGCATGAGTGCAGCCTTGACTCCGAAGCCCGTGAGGAAGCAACACAGGATCGTGAGCAGCCATGCGGTGTCCATCTCTGCGGTCAGTATCCCGCCCTGGGTCAGCGTCTGGTCGCCCGCTAGCGAGAAGGTGAGCACGATGCCCAGCAGGACCAGAGTCCCACCGACGAGTATGTAGATGATGTACTTCGTGCCGGCAGCCATCGCCTCGGGGGTCTCTTCGTGGACCACCAGAGGGTAGGTGAGGATGCTGAACAGCTCGTAGAAGATGAGGAACGTGAGCAGGTTGCCCGCGTAGGCTACGCCCATAGTCCACCCGAGGCACAGCATGAAGAAGCTGTAGTAGCGCGTGGGGCGATGGCCGTCGGCCATGTACCCCCAGGAGTACACGAGTCCCAGCAGCCACAACACAGCCACGGTGGCGCCGAAAAGAGCGCCCATCGCGTCAACACGGAAGAACATCCAGATCTGAGGTGTGAGCTGCAGCAGATGCACTTCATAGACAGCTCCGTCGGCTGCTCTGGCCGCAAGCCAGAGAGCCATCCCCGCCACTGTGGCGCACACTGCGGCAAGTCCTATGTCTCGTGCGCGCATTGAAATCCGTTGAAGCGGAACGGTCAGGACTGCTCCGATGATCGGTAGCAGGAAGAGAAGCGGCGGGAGGATCGAACGAGTCGCGTCGGTGCTCACATCAACCACCCCTGCATTCCGAAGACGTACTTGACCGCTGCCTGGGCAATCGACAGCGGCATGCCGGGCACGGAGGTCGTGCTTCCGAGGAAGATAACGTATGTAGCTCCAGCGAGTGTCGGTAGCAGCAGCGTCCAGTGCGCCTCATGCACGTCGACCTGGGTGCCCTCGGGCGCCTTGAAGAAAGCGATATACACGACGGGCAGCCAGTAGGCGGCGTTCAGAAGCGAGCTGAGTAGCATGACGACCACGTACCACCAGGCGCCCGTTTCGAGCGCGCCGAGAGATAGATACCACTTGCTGACGAAGCCGGCGAACAGGGGTAGGCCGATGAAACTGAGTGCCGCCACGGTGAATGCGCCCATCGTGTAAGGCATGCGATACCCAATTCCGGCGAGTTCGTGGATGTTCGTCTTGCCGGTGGTTCGCTGGATAGCTCCCGCAACGAAGAACATGGTGATCTTCGCGAAGGCCTGGTTGGCTATGTGAGCGATCGCGGCCATGGCGGCCATCGGCGTGAGGAGCGACGCGCCCAGAACGATGTAGGAGAGCTGGCTCACGGTCGAGAATGCGAGCCTACGTTTGAAGTTGTCCTGGAAGATGGCAATGAGAGATGCAGTCAGGATCGTGAACGCCGCGAGTGCGGCAAGCCAGTTGCAGAGCCCCAGTTCTCTTAGTAGCTCAACTCCGAACACGTTGTATATGACGCGCAGTATGCCGAATGCGCCAACCTTCACAACGGCGACCGCGTGCAGCAGTGCGCTCACCGGAGTCGGCGCCACCATGGCGCTCGGCAACCAGCCGTGCAGCGGCATTATCGCCGCCTTCACGCCGAATCCGGCGATCAGGCAAGCGAACAGCGCTGCGAGCAGGGTGGGATCGGCATCATGCGGCAGAATCCCCGGCATGCTGAGTGTCATAGTGCCGGCGAGTTGGTAGGTCAGAAGCGACCCGATCAGGACGAAAGCGCCCCCGGTCAGGGTGTAAGTCAGGTACTTGCGCCCTGCCTTCATGGCCTCGGGGGTCTCGTCATGTATCACGAGTGGGTACGTGCAGATGGTCAACGTCTCGTAGAACAGGAACATCGTGAGCAGGTTCTCGGCGAACGCCACACCTACTGTCGTTGATACGCACAGCGCGAAGAAGCCGAAGAACCGTCGCCGGTTAGGTTCGCGCTCCATGTAGCCGATCGCGTAGATGGAGGTGAAGAGCCACAGTGTGGCAGAGACCACGGAGAAGAACATCCCGAGTGCATCGGCCCTGAATGCGATGCCTACGTCAGGGGTGAACTGAACGAGGTCGAAGGTGTAAACGATGCCCTTGAGCGAACCCGGAAGCATCGACATGACGAGCACAAGCTTCGCCAGCGCCGCCGACAGGGTCCAGAAGCGTCGCCAGAACGTGTGGTCAGCTGCAGCGAACACGAGTGCCGCACACAGTAGCGAGATCGCGGGGGCAAGGGCGGCACGTGCGTCAACTACTTCCATCTAGCCACCTCCGAGCGGCAAGAGCAGCCTGTTCACCGCTGGCTCGATGAAGCTCAGCGGGACACGGCCTAGGAGGCCCATGACCAGGCAGAGTGTCGCGAGCAGAAGAACAGGCACTAGCATGCTGGCCGGCGCCTCCCTGACTTGCAGGATCGATGGGTCTCCCGGCGGCCTGAAGTAGAACGCGTTCACCATCCGGATGTAGTAGATGAAGATGAACAGTGCTCCGAATACCAGGGCGAACGCGAAGAACGGATGTCCGGCCTGCATGGCGCCGAGAGCGATGAACCACTTGCACAGGAAGCCCGCGGTAGGAGGGATTCCCACGATGGAGATCGCTCCGATCGACATCGCGGCGGCGGTGAAAGGCATGGAGCGTCCGACTCCCGCGAGTTCGGACAGGGTGCGCTTTCCGGTCTGGTGTATCAACGCGCCCGCTCCGAGGAAGAGCGTCGCCTTGATGAGTGCGTGGTTGAAGACGTGGATGCTCGCGCCCATGACGCCGTAGGTCGACGCCAGCCCCAGCCCCATCACGATGTAGCCGATGTTGGAGATGGTCGAATATGCAAGCATCATCTTGATGTCGTCCTGGAAGACGGCGAAGAAGGCGCCCATGACGATCGATAGCGCTCCGAGCCACATCAGCACCATGTTCAAGCCGCTCATGTCGATCGCGCCCGAGCCGTACGCTATCTGGTAGACGCGCAGCATTCCGATAATGCCGACCTTGACCACAAGCCCGGACAGCACGGCGCTGACAGGACTCGGGGCGATGGCGTGCGCATCGGGCAGCCAGATGTGAAGCGGGAATATGGCGGCCTTGACCATGAACCCGAGTGTCATGGAGCCGAATGCCACCGCTATCGGAGCTCGAGGGGCACCGGCAAGGCGCGATGTCACGTCGGCCATGTTCAGGCTTCCGGTGAGCGCGTAGAGGATGCCGATGGACATCAGGACCATCAGCGAAGAGACGGCACCCATCACGAGGTACTTGAACGCCGCCATCTCGGCGATACGCTCACCGCTGATAGCCACCAGCGCGTAGCCGGACAGGGACAGGATCTCCATAAAGACGAACAGGTTGAAGAGGTCGCCGGTGACCGTGAAGCCGATCATGCCCACCAGGTTGAGGAGCAGCAGCGTGTAGTAGTAGGGGATCCGCGGTTCGGCGATCGCGTGGGTCACGTAGTGCCTGGAGAAGATGATGGCCAGCGTGCCGAGAAGGCAGATGATCGCGATGGCCGCGCTGAACTCGTCGAACCTCAGCTCGATGCCGTAAGGCGCGATCCATCCGCCGATCACGTAGGAGAAGGGGCCCTCCTGGTACACACGCATGATGAGCAGCGAAGCCATCGCGCTGGTGACGAGCATGATGGCCAGCGCCCACCAGTGCGCCACCGACTTGTGCGATCGAGAGACCGCCGGAGTCAGCACCGCGCCTGTGAGCGGCAGTGCGATCAATAACGCCAGCAGTGGAGGCCAGGACATCATGTCAGTCGAGCCCCCTGAGTTCGTCGGCCTCGATCGTGCCGCACTGCTTCCAGATGCGGATGATGAGGCTCAGGGCGAGGGCAGTCGTGCTCAGCGCGACGACGATGCCGGTAAGGATGAGAGCTTGCGGCAGAGGGTTCACGAAAGGAGGCTCGGCCCCCGGCCCCATGATCGGTGCGTCCCCGCCTTCAACCGTCCCCAACGCGACTATGAACGCGAAGACCGATGTCTCCATTATGTTGAGGCCCATGAACTTCTTGATGAGGTTGCTCTTCGTGATGACGATGTACAGCCCGATGCAGAACAGGATCACCGCTGCGGCGTAGTCGAGGTTCTGCCACAAGGCCGAGATCATCGGTCTGCCCCCATCGCACGGAATATTCGCACTATGACGCTGGCACCGCCGACGCCGATCCCTATCTCGGTCACCGTGAGAAGGACAACGCCAAGCCAGCGCAGCGCCTCGTCGCGCGGGTAGGCGAGATAGTCGCCGAACAGGACCAGGCCAATCAGTCCGACGATGCAGAATGCGATGGGGGCAGCCGCCTGCAGAATGTGCTCGGGTTTTCGAGGCAGGAGCGTCTCTGCACCGGACTCGCTCATGACGAGCATGAGGGCGATGATCAGTGCGCCCGCGATGGTGCCGCCTTGGAAGCCCCCACCCGGCGTGACGTGTCCGTTGAGTACGACGTATACAGCGAACAGGGCGATGAACGGCGCCAGCACTCGTACGATGAACTTCACGACGATGCTGACCGGGATCTTCTCTGCAGTCTCGACGGGTTGCTTGGGCCTGTTTTTTTCGTCGAGCAGAACAACCGCGAGTACGGCTGCCATCGACGTGAAGATGACGGTGACCTCGCCTTGAGTGTCGAAGCCGCGGTAGTTGAGGATGACGCCGGTGACTATGTTCTCGGCGCCGGCCTCCTCCTCGCCGTGTTCCAGGTAGTACGAGGAGACGTGCGTGTAGGCAGGGGTCTCCGGCGAACCGTGCGGCGGGAGCTCGGCCATCGCCAGCATGAGCGGGACGGCCGCGATGACCAGCAGCGCCGCGACGAGCGCCCGCCGCATCACTGTTCTCGCCTCGTCGTTCGGCCGATGGTGATCAGGAACAGGACTGTGGTCACGCCGGCACCGACCGCAGCTTCTGTCATGGCGACATCCGGCGCGCCGCGATGGAGCCACAGGAGGCACATGGTGAGGCTGTAGCTGGAGAAGACCACTGCGGCGGCAAGGAGGTCCTTGAGGCGAAGCACTGCGAGTGAGCATGCGATGAGCAGCCCGATGAGGACTATGTCGAAAGCGGTGCTCACGCTTGTTCCTGCCGAGCGAACCACGGCTTGAGGCCGGTACGGTATGCCGCACGGGACAGGGCGTGCGAAGCTGTTGGGCTCGAGAGCAGCACGAGCGCGGCCAGCAACAGCAGCTTGGGCACGTCGGGCGAGAGGCCGCGCAACAGGGCGAGGGCCAGGAGGATTGACCCGGCCCCGACGGTGTCGCACTTCGTCGCCGCATGGGTGCGCGTGTAGAAGTCCGGGAAGCGCAGCATGCCTATCGTGCCGACGAAGAAGAAGAAGACGCCCATGCTGCACAGCACTATGGCCAGGGCATCGCGCATGACTGAGAGCCAGTTCACGACCAGTCGCCTCTCAGACGTCCGGTCTCCATGAAGCGACCGGCCGCTATGGTCACGACGAAGTTGAGCAGCCCGTACACCAGTGCGACATCGACGAACAGGCTCCTCTCGAACACGAATGCCAGCAGTGCAAGAACAACCAGCGTCTTGGTCCCCATCACGTTTATCGCAAGCATTCTGTCCGCGACAGTCGGACCCAGATATGCGCGTGCGAGGCATAGGAAGGCGTTCACAAGCAGGAGAATGGCGATGGCCCAGAGGAAGGTGGTCACAGCAGGCCTCTATCCATCGAACGTTCCGGAGACCCGATGTTCGAGGTCTCCGCTAGAAATGCTGTCCGAGAATGACTGGTGGAGGCAGTGGATAACGTAGGTATCCTCCGAGACATCGATGGTGATGGTCCCGGGAGTCAGAGTGATTGAGTTGGCGAACGCCACGCGTGCGGTGTCCCGTTCGAAGTGGACCCGGTGAGTATGAAGCTTGGGTTCGATGGTGAGTCTCGGGTTGAGGACCCACTCGGCCACGTACAGGGCGGCGACCACTATCTCCTTAAGGAGCCAGACGAAGTACCGTGGAAAGCGCAACCACGCCCAGCCTGACAGAGGCTCTGGTTCGCCGGCCCATAGCGCGCGGTCCGCCCAGTAGGCGATGGCGGCTGAGAAGATCAGACCCAGCAGCAGGTCGAAGGGCTTGATGGAGCCGATTATCGCAAGCCAGAACACGAACATCACAGCGACCGAGAGTACGCGTCTCATGATGCTTCTCCGGCAGCTTCGCCTCGAGCACTTGAGGAAGCGGCTTCCGGCAGTCGCTGCCGAACCAGGCCGAGCATGTCGTTGGCCTTGCGCGCTTCAGCAGGATAACTCGTGCTGGCAGTCGATGTGACGCAGGCCGTCACGGGCTCCAGTGCGTCGCCCTCGAACTCGGCTTCACGGGTAGTGCGCATGAGCCGAGCGGCGACTGCAGCGGCATCAGAAACACTGGCGTTCGGCAGAACGACAGCCAGCGTGGTTGGCGCAAGCCTTCCTACGATGTCCGATACCCTGACCGTGAGACGGACTATGTCCGTGAGGTGCCGGAGCATGGACTCGGCCTTGTAGTGACCGAACAGCCGGGTGAACTCGTCGAAGTCCTCAACGTGGAGCAGCACCAGGCCCAGATCTGTCTCGTAACGCTCAGCGCGGCTTATCTCCTCGTTGAGCCGGGCGATCAGGTGCTCGGCCTTCAGCACTCCGGTGAGGGGGTCGAAAGACGACGCATGCTCAAGCGCTTCCCGGTGGCTTCGCTGCCGCTTCGACTGGATCCCCACCACCATGCTGCATGCAAGAAAGACCGCGAAACCAGTGACAAGCTCGCTCCAGCGGTCGGTGATCATCGGTAGTGGTGCCGATAGGTATAGTGCGCCCAGGGAGATGGCGGTGACCACCAGGCCTCCGGCCACACCGTAGGCGAGCGCTCCGATAGTGATGGGTACGAGGAAGAGCAGCCATGCGGGCGAGAGCGTGCCCGAAAACATGACGATCGCGGTCACGAATCCTGATGTGGCGGCGACGAGCAGGACGCTCCAAAGCGTGAGCCTGGTTTGCGGGATGCTTTGTGAGACGCGTTCCTCGTCGGCGCCAGCGGTCACGTCATACATGAGTGACACCCCTTGCTGAAGCCGATACACCCCCGCGTACGCGCAAGACTCCTCCGAGAGTGCTGCGTTTTGACATCGATACGACCCTCCCAGTTCGCTAGAAAACGACGATGTCAGAACATATTATGCCACATCCGGCACAACGCAAGACATACGTACAAATCGCAGGCGGCTTCGTGTAATGGATGGCGAAGGGGGGTCCTTGGGACACGTTTCGAACCCGGCAGTATAGTGGAGGTCGCGTTTCAAAGAGCGTCTTGTCGAGAAAGGTCAGGCGAAGTACCTGCTATGGGTGGCGAGAATCAGAGCGAGCACGGCCACGCTTACTCCCTGGGAGAAGAGATCGCCAACGCCATCACCCACGGCGTAGGTGCGCTTCTCAGCGTTGTCGCGCTGACACTGCTTGTGGTGGTGGCCGCCCTATGGGGTGACGCCTGGCATCTGGCCAGCGCGATCGTGTACGGGCTGACGATGTTCCTGCTGTACATGGCATCCACCCTATACCATGCGATCACGCATCCCACGGCCAGGCGGGTGTTCAAGATCATCGACCATGCCGGGATCTATCTGCTTATCGCCGGTACGTACACTCCGTTCACGCTGGTCACCATCCGCGAGGACGGCGGCTGGTGGCTGTTCGCCGTCGTTTGGTCTCTTGCGGCTGCGGGCATCGCGTTCGAGGCCTTCTGGGTCGACAGGCCCAAGTGGGTCTCGGCGATCGTCTATCTCGGCATGGGGTGGCTAGCTGTCTTTGCGATCAAGCCCATCGCCGCGAATCTCGAGCGTGTCGGCGTGTGGCTTCTCGTAGGCGGAGGGCTGGCTTACACGCTCGGGACGATCTTCTACGTTCTCAAGCGCGTGAAGTTCATGCACGCTGTGTGGCACCTGTGGGTACTCGCGGGCAGCGCACTTCATTTCGTTGCCGTGATGTTCTACGTGTTTCCCAGAGGCTGATACGTCTGTTCGCAGCCGGGTGGAGTGAGCAGCAAGGGTGTTGACGATTCCCTGATCACCGCACTTGTGACGGAATCGAACGCTCGGTCTATCGTGTCGTGACATCGGGGTGCGAGCACTATCACGCTGTACTGCCCGGAGGCCGCGAGCCGGGGGACTATCTCGTCGGGTTCACCCCTGGCTATCGTAGTGTTGACGTCCCGGACATTAGCGGCGCGCGCCCGAGTTGCGAGCATATCGAGCATAGTCCGCGTGCGCGCTTCGCTAGCGTTTCTGTTCGCCTCGAAGGACATCTCGACTACGTGCAGTATCTCGAGTCTGCCTATCCCCCGTTCGGCAAGATCGAATGTGAGCGCACACGCCGGGTCTGCCGACTTCACCAGGTCTGTCGGCACCAGAACCGAGGAAAGGAGCCGGGCGCACGCGAGTTTGCCGGTCTCGGCGTCGACTGCGACCGTACTCGGTGCTAGTAGGACCGGTGCGGGACTCAGCCGGATGACGTCTGAGCTGATGCTTCCGGAGAAACCTGTGTGGAACAGGCCCTGGCCATGCGTGCCCATCACGATCAGGCCGACTCCTCGCTCCACGGCCAGTGACGCTATCGCGTGCGGGGGGTACCCGAATGGCGTCTCGACGTGTGTTCGGATACCTGCGGCTTCCAGGGACTCGACCTGACGCTCGAATTCCACATCATCGGCGGAGGAGGGGCCGTGTTCGAGGTCGATGACATGAACAAGGACGGCATCGCGTACCCCTATTGATCGTAGGGCGCCGGCGCAAGCGACGATTCCTTCAGATGATGGGCCGAGATCCGTTGCGACGAGGGCGCTCGTGAACACGGACGTCACCTCCTCGACTCTCATGTCATACGAAGGTATTACCCTCATTCAGGGAGAAGCGTGCAGCCACGGGCCGGAAGCGCCTGTCTCGCTGTTCGTGCCGCTTGCCGGATTATGACACTGCATGTCAGCGCAAGCTGCTATAGTGATTCTACTCACAAGAATGATTCGAGTTGGGGGGCGTTACTGGCCACGATGATGCCTCCGGCATCAGGGTGGTCGAGAAGAGAGGGGGCGCACGGTTCGTGCGCCTGGAGTCACCGGGAAGGTCTGCTTTGTACGATCTTGAAGGTGTCCTCGGCCCTGCAGTCATGGAGTTCGTCGACCAGCACGTCCGCTCCCTGCTGACGTGGGATGTCCTGGTCTTCTTCCACCGCAACCCTGATGCGGTGCTGGATATGGACGGTCTTGCGTCCAGGCTGGGGCGTCGGGCCGAGGAGCTCGAACCCGAGATCGACATTCTGTGCGATGGGCACATCCTCTCGCGTGCGGGAGGTCTCATCCGCTACAACCCCTCGGCCGAGATGCGAGATACGGTCGCCCGGTTCGTGGAGAGCTGTCAGGACCGTAGCCGTCGGCTTGCGCTGATCGCGCTGGTGCTGCACAAGATCAACCCCGGCATCAGCGCTTGATCCGGATGCCGCGCGCAAGGTGTTTCCTGCTACGCTTACTCTCATGAGCGGCACGCTGGGTGAGATCCTTCTTGTGATCGGTCTGGTTGCGCTGAACGGGTATTTCGCCGCAGCCGAGATCTCGCTGGTCAGTGCCCGCCGCGCCGCGCTGAAGATGGAAGCGGACGATGGATCGCAGCGCGCCCGAGCGGTCCTGCGCCTTACCGAAGACCCGTCCCGCTTTCTTGCGGCCATTCAAGTGGGAATCACACTGGTCGGTTTCGGTGCGGCTTCGACGGCGGCGGTGACTCTGGCCGAGCCCGTAGCGCGCTGGCTGAGTTCGCTCGGAGTGGGAGCGATAAGCTCGGTCTCCTCCGGCCTTGCAGTGTTCCTCGTTACGCTGGTCATCTCGTATCTCACGCTGGTGTTCGGAGAATTGGCGCCCAAGCGTCTCGGTCTTCAGCGTGCGGAGGCTGTGGCCAAGGCTGTGTCGGGACCGATAATGTTCCTGCAGACGGTCACGTCTCCTCTGATCTGGATCCTCGCGCGGTCCACAGACGCTGCTGCGCGACTTCTGGGAGTGCGGCCCGGTTCGGTTCGGCCGGGAGTCACCGAAGAGGAGATCAAACTCCTGGTGACCGAGCAGGGGACGCTGCTCGAAGATGAGAAGCGGATGATTCATGAGATCTTCGAACTCGGCGACATGGTCGCGAAGGAGATCATGGTCCCCCGTGTCGACACGGTGATGCTCGAGGACACGATGGTGCTGAGTGAGGCGATCGAGCTCTTCGGCGACTCGGGGTACTCGCGGTTGCCGGTCTACCACGGAGATCAGGACACCATCAAAGGGATAGCGATGCTGAAGGACCTCGTTGGACCGGCGTCCCAGGGCCGACTGTCCGAGCCGATCGCTCACTACGTTCGCCCCGCGGTGTTCGTGCCGGAGACGAAGCCTATCCTCGTCATGCTCAAAGACATGCAGGATGCGCACAATCACCTCGCGATCGTGGTGGATGAGTACGGAGGGACGGCGGGCCTCGTGACGATCGAGGACATCGTCGAAGAGATCATCGGGGAGATCGCCGACGAGTTCGACCGCGAGAGGCGCTACATAACCGCACTCGGCCCGGGAGAATGGGTGGTCGATGGTCTGCTGTCGGTACATGAGGCGAACGAGACTCTCGGATGGGATCTTCCGCTCTCCGAGGAGTACGAGACAGTAGCCGGATGGGTTCTCGTGGAGCTCGGGCACATACCGGTGGGCGGCGAGACGGTGAACCATCACGGGCTTGAGGTGCGCGTCGACTCGGTCCGCCGGAGGAGGATAGCCCGACTTCGGGTATCAAAGACGACGGAAGTCGCTGAAGAAGCAGGACGGGCGTCCGACTGACCTGCGGCGTCCGCTGGGGTCTGTCGCGAAAGCTGGTGATTCAGGTGTCTGACGAGTTGCTTCCCGAGCCTGACCTGGAGGGTGCGCCTCCTTCACAAGATGTTCCAGCGGCACCTGCCGGCTCTCCGGAGTCCGAACAGACGACTTTACCCTCGGCAGAATCCGGTGCTCGGCGCAGTCCGGCCGCTCTGCGATGGGGCGTCGCTCTCGTTCTCTTGGGGCTGGCTCTGCTCGTCAACCAGTTCGCACCGGGAGTCCGGCTGTGGCAGTACTGGCCGCTGATCGTTGTCGCGGTCGGTGTCCGCGGGGTGTTCGGCCCGAAGGGTGGTCCGTGGACCATCAGGCATCCTGCAGAGGGGCTCGTGACAGTCGCCTTCGGTCTGGTCTTGCTCGGGCAGATGACAGGCTATCTGGGGTGGAACGTCTGGCTCAGCATCCTGCAGCTGTGGCCGCTTCTGCTGGTCTCTGTGGGTCTGGAGATCATGGGCAAGGGCCTGCATAGCGAGTGGATTCGGGCCCTCGGAAGCGTGGTCGTGATCGGCGGACTTGCGTATGGCTCGTTGGTGATGACCGCGACCGGAGGATGGCCGCCATCGATTCTGCCTGTGGGCGAGAGCGAGCCGTTCGAGTACTCCGCGGCCCACGAGTCCGGTGTGGAAGAGGGCAAGGCCGAAATCAGGGGAGGGGTCGGTGCTCTGAGTGTGAAGGCGGGCAGGAATCTGGTCACCGCCGAGGGCCGCTCGCCGTTCGAGCCGGACTTCAAGGCGGAGATCCGCGGGCGCCGTGCGGATGTCAGCGCCAGCCTCGGGTCGGACACGTGGGGCCCTGTCGGGATCGACGCCAGGCTGGATGTCTCGCTCGACAGGCAGGTGCGCTGGGACGTGGATGTAGACGCGGGTGTGACGCAATACGAAATCGATCTGAGTGAACTCGAGATCGGCGCACTCGATCTCGACGCAGGCGTGTCCGACGGAGTCCTGGTCCTCGGACCATCGTCTCGCGCCGGAGGTGAGGACCCTGTTGTGGCCATCATAGATGCGGGTGTCTCGTCTCTGAGGATAAGGGTGCCCGAGGGCGATGACGTTCGGTTGGTTATCGGACAAGGACTTACGAGTGTCGACACGAAAGGCGACTGGACCAGCAGCCGGGACGGAGATGCGCGCGTCTACGAGAGCGACGGCTTCCGGGGCGACGGGGCTTACTGGGACATCCGGATCGAGGCCGGAATCGGCGGAGTGACCGTCGAGTACTACTAGGAGGCTGAAGACGTGACTGACGAGCATGAGCGGTCTGAGGGTCCCGGCAGCGATCGGGATTCGAGGGGCTGGATCATCGTGGGGCTCGTTCTGATTCTCGCGGGGCTTCTCTTGGGCGCGCGCGGCCTCGGACTGGTGTCCTGGCCGTTCGGCGTCGTCTGGGAGGTGTTCAACAAGGCGAGGCTCGGCGTCGGAGTCCTGCTGGTCGGTGTGCTCCTCATCGTTTGGGCGCAGTCCGGTCGCGCCGTCCCGGGTCCGCGGCAGGCAACGAAGTTGTATCGGTCGACGAAGGACAAGTGGGTCGCAGGAGTACTGGGCGGTCTTGCCGAGTACTTCGGCTTCGATTCCACGCTGCTGCGGCTTGTCTTCATGGCGCTGGTGTTGTTCTTCAACGCAGGAGGCCTGATCGTGGCCTACATCGTGATGGCTGTCTTGGTGCCTCAATCACCGGGTGCGCTTGACGCTGACCGTTTGGGGGCCGAGTGAGCCCGGGCGACCGCAACGAGGAGCGGGAGTACGACGAGCTGGTGGATTGGGAATCGCGGCTCGCGCGCGAGGGCCCGTTCTTCAAGCGTCTGTTCGTGGAGCGTGGAGTTCGGTCAGTCGCCGACGTGGGAGCAGGAAGCGCTCGCCATTCGATCATGTTCCGCTCGTGGGGCCTGGAGGTATGGGCCATCGACCCGAGCGCGGACATGCTAGCTCTCGCCCGCGAGAACGTGTCGCGACTCGGAAGCGATGTGCGGGTGATCGAGGGCCGTTTCGGCGAAGTGGCCGGAATAGTCGGCAGACCGGTGGATGCTCTCACCTGCACCGGCAACGCGCTTCCGCACGTACGATCGCTTGATGGGCTGCGCGAGGCGCTCGATGATTTTGCCGCCGTGCTGCTCCCCGGCGGTGTGCTGGTGCTCCACTACCTGAATCACGATCGGCTGCTCTCGAAACGCATCCGGACCATGACGCCCGTGTTCCGCGAGACGCCTTCTGGCGACAAGTTCTTCCTGCGCCTGCTCGACTACACACCCTCCGGCGATGGCGTGCTCTTCGACTTCGTCACGCTGGTGCGCGATGCGAGTGTCAGGGATACGCCTCACACCATCGATAGCTGGCCGAAAACACTGGAAGACGATCCGTCGGGCGGTTGGACGCTGCGGTCTCGCCGCTCGCTACACTTCGCCATGCCGCTGGCATTGATGACGGCAGAACTGGAGCGCGCCGGGTTCACCGAGGTGCGCGCGTTCGGCGATCATGGAGGGCGTGAGTTCGAGATCGACAGCGACGAGAGCGTCATCGTAGTGGCGACAAGAGCGGCAGGCTAACTTCCCTCAGCGCAAAGACGTCTACCGAGAAGGCAGCGTCGACCCAGGGCACGTTCGCATCGGTCGACGGGCTTGGTGAGACCAGGGGGTATCTCCCCGGCACGGCCTGAGGCCAGTTCTGCAAAGAGGTGGCACAGAGGGAGGCCCGCGACGTTCTGGAAGCATTCGTCGTCGGCGACACTCGCAAGATGGTGTTCGATGTTGTACGCACCTGCGCAGCCGAGGCACTCCTCACCGCCGACCCATGCCTCGATCGTCGTCTCCGGCAGCGAGAGCATCGTGACCGGCGTTGTGACCGCGAAGACGTCCGGTTGCGCTGCACCTGGCGGGAGGATCGCTGCGCCGGTAATCACTTCGTGCACCCCGCCCGAGAGCGCATGGAGCATCCTTCTGGCATCGTCACGATCCGCGGGCTTGCCGAGGACCTGCCCCCTGTCGATGACGATCGTGTCGAAGGCAAGTACCAGGCCAGTGGCTCCTCGACCGCGGACAGCCAGTGCCTTGTCCGCCGCCACGGAACACGCGAGGGCGTCGGGCGGTAGAGGTGCGGTAAGGTCTTCGTCCACATCGGCGACGGACACCGCGACAGGCAGCCCGAGCCAGGCGACGAGACGCCGCCTGCGCGGTGACGCCGATGCAAGTACGAGTGAGGGGGCTGCCATGCCGGCGATAATAGCATCGCCAGGGGCTAAGCGGCATAATCGAGACGACGAGTAGGCCCATCGAGAAGAGACCGCATGCGGGAAGAAGCGCACACAGAGGAAGAGGTGCCTGCGGCGGTTGAGGCTTTCGTCAAGCAGCTCCTCGTGGCGCACAAGGCCGCCAGGCTCTACCCGCCCGCAAGCGACATCCCGCGGGAGAGTGCCGCGGATCTGCTGACCATGTTGCACGAGCTTCTGAGAGAGCAGCCTGAGCTACGGTTTCATGTCACCAGGGACGCGTTGCTGTATGACGGTGTTCCGGTGTTGCCGGGCGCCCGGCCGTTCGAGTCTTTCGCACGCGAGTTGTACCAGCGCAATCTCGTCGAGTTGCGATTCCACGCCGGTGTTACTCCTAAGGAGGCAGTGGACTTCCTCCGCGTGCTCCAGGAGAGTCCTGACGCAATCACGGCGGCGGGTGGGATCGAGCAGAGGCTGTGGGACCAGCAGGTCGACGGCATCACGGTGCGCAGCGCTTCAACGAAGATCGTGGACACAGGGTTGACCGAAGAGCCCGGCGCCCAGGACTCCGATGAGAAGTGGCCGCCATCCAGGCAGCGTATCGACGAGCTCATAGACAGTGCATACGATGCAAGACCGCGCGATCACCGGACGCTGGTCAGATTCGCGCAGGACCCGAACCTTCTGTCTCGCTATCTGAACGAGTTCGTCTCCGAAGGTAGGGCAGGCAGGCCGCTGACCAATCTGATAGCGGGGAAGATCGTCTCTCTGGCGCATGCGGCGATGACCGAGCTCGACGAGGACCAGCCCGCCATCTTGCGCTCCATATCCGAGTCGCTACTCGACCTGGATCCGCAGGTTCGTCGGGACGTGCTTGTCGATCGCCTGTTGCCCGAATCGAGGTTGGACGAGTCTGTCGCCGCGGTGATCCATCAGTTCGACACAGGCGAGCTGTGCAGGGCGCTCGTGGAGGGCATGGAGCCGGACCCGGTTTGCCGCGACGGGCTCTGCCGTGCGATTCGGAATCTGGCGATGATCAGCCTGCACCCGCGTGAAGAGGTACTTGAAGCAGCCTCCAAAGCGATGCGCGAGGCGGGTATGGATGCGGGATCCATCGCGGCGGTCGTCTCTGCTGCAGTGCCGGACCGGCTCAGTGTCGCGCAAGTTCGAGAGGCGTCCACCGGCAGTCTCGAGGAGATGCTGGGGGTTGTGGATCTGGCTCCGGTAGCGCAGGACGCAGTCGACGAAGGGGTTACGGAACTGCGAAGAGAGGTGGCCGAAGGCATCTCGAACGGTGACATCCTCGTAGCGGTTGTCACGCTTGTGAGCAGTGAGCGCCGACCTGAGATGTTCGCGTCGCTGATGAGCATCATCGAGGACAGCATCGGGCTTCTCCTTGATATAGGCGAGTACGACGATGCCTCGGCGGTTGCGGGCGCACTGAAGGTTCTTGAAGACGACAAGTTTCTGGTCGTTGCTCAACGTGAGCGCGTACGTCTGGCGCTCGTCGAAATGGCCTCTCCGAGGCACATGCGAGAAGTGGTAGGAGCTATTCGTATCCACGCGCGCGGGACGGCAGAACACGAGTCTTGCAGACGTTTGATCACCACGCTCGGCGGGCTCGCGATCCCCCCCTTGCTTGAGGTCCTCGCAAACGAGCCAGACATGGCAGCGCGCAAGTTGCTGGTGGATGTGGTCTCGTCCATGGCTCCGCAACATATCGCCAAACTGGGCGAACGAACCTCCGATCCCCGGTGGTTCTTCGTGCGCAATGTCATCGCGATACTGGGCTCCACGCGAAGCGTCGACGCGCTGTCGCACTTGAACCGTACGCTCCGTCACGGCGACGCGCGTGTCAGGCGCGAGACGATACGTGCTGTCGCGTCGATCAGGGACAGACTCTCCGAGGAGATGCTGTGTGCGGCCCTGTCCGACGAAGACGGCCAGAACGTCGCGCTTGCCGCCCGTTATCTCGGCAACCTGGGGGCGAGCAACGCCGTCTCTGCGCTGGCGCTCGTGGCGCGCGGGGAGGGAAGGGGCGATCGTGAGTCGGCTTCACGCATCGAGGCCATTGAAGCATTGGGCAGGATAGGCACGCCGGCAGCCAAGACCGCGATCCAGGACGTCGCCAGGCAGCGTGGCATCTTGCGTACTGGCAGGTCCCGCGAGGTCCAGGCGGCTGCTGAAGCAGCGCTCGCCAGCATCGCGGAAGCGGAGAGGAGAGGAGGCAAGTGATGTCGGACGACGGTCGCGCGAATGCTCCAGAGCCCGATGAGGCCCCTCTGGATCTCATACATGCCGAGACAGAGGAAGTCACGTCCGGCATCCATGGTTTCTCGGGCAGGCAGATCAGGCTCGCCCGGGATCTGCTCGCGCACCTGTACGCCCTTCGACGCGCGCGGCGCCTCTACCCACCTGAGCACCCGGCGGTTGCCGAGGCCGCCCGTGAGCTGTTCGAGGTTATCTCCGTTTACCACGAAGAGGGTGTCGACGTACCCCTCACTTTCTTCGAGGAGGAAGTGCTGCTGGGGGAGCACGTTCTTGCAGAGGACAGCGTGCTCTTCGACCAGCTCATCCGCGACATGACCGCAATCGGCGCGGGAAGCGTCGTCTTCTCGCGTGGTCTGACGGTCCAGGAGGTCGAGCGCTTCGCGGATGTCGTGGGATCGCGCTATGACGAGGTAGCGGCTCTCGAGAAGGGCATCACCACCTTGGTGGAGCGCGCGCCGATGCCCCATATACGCATCAGCGCTGTCAGCGTTGTAACAGAGGACATCACCTCCAGGGATGAAGACTCAGGGCAGGCCGCAAGGGCCGCCTACACCGGAGCGCTGGACTTGTTGAGGGAGCTCGAGCGGCTGATCAGGCAGAACCAGTCACTGAACGCGGGTCACATAAAGGGAACGGCGCACAGCCTGGTGGACAACGTCCTGCGCAACCGCTTGGCCATGCTTCAGCTCTCCGGCCTCAAGAGCTTCGACGAATACACGTTCTACCACTGCATCAACGTCGCGATCCTGTCATTGGCTCTTGGCTCCACGCTGAGCCGTGACTACAGGTTCCTCTCGTCCCTGGGGGTCGGAGCTCTCCTGCACGACATCGGCAAGATGTCGGTCGACATCGAGACACTCAACAAGACGACGCCACTGAGCAGTAGGGAGTGGGACGAGATCAGGGAGCATCCGGTGCGAGGCGCAGAGATGACCGCTCTGACCAAGGGGATCGACCGCTCATCGATGGTGTGTATCCTCGAACATCACATGCGCTATGACCTCGGGGGTTATCCGTCGCGCGCCCCCCAACGCAAGCAGCACGTCACCAGCCGCATAGTCGCGGTTGCGGATGCTTACGACGCCATGACGTCTCAGCGCTCGTACAGTGCGGCGCGTATGCAAGACGAGGCGATGGGCATCGTGGTCAAGAGCGCCGGCACCGCGTTGGATCCGACGCTCGTGCGGCTGTTCGTGGATATGCTCGGCCATTTTCCACCGCGCTCGGTGGTCTTGCTGAGCACGGGGGAGATAGCGATCGTGCTCAGCCCGGGCACGAGGGACCCAGAGCTTCCGACGGTGCGGATAATCGCGAACAGCGATGGAGGTTTCACGGACCCCATCGACATGGACTTGAGCGACGGTCTGCATGCCGAAGGTCGCTCGGTGGTCCGGTGCCTGGATCCTGCAGGCATGAACATCGATGTCGTTGACTTCCTCTGACGTGGGAAGCCGCCCGAGCCTGGGTAACATACCGTGTACGGACTGCCCGGGGAGGAACCATGAGTGAATCGCGCACAAGAGTGCGACCTACGACGCTGCTCGCATTCGTCCTGATAGCGTTGTTCGTCATGTCCGGCGCGATCGCCGGCTTCTACACGGATGCTCTCTGGTACCAGGACCTGGGTCAGATTGGCGTCTTCTGGAGGACTCTGGGTTGGCAATGGGGCTCCGGAGTCGCCTCGGCACTACTCCTGTTCGCACTCGTCTACGTGAACCTCCGGGTAGCCCGCGCCATGGTGCCCGAAAAGGTCCTGCATGCCGTCGATGGTTCTTCGGCGCCGCTCGCGTCGCTGCTCGATCAGTTCCGAGACCGGGTAGGGCGTATCACCGGCGTAGGCATCTTCGTGATAAGCATGTTGGCGGCAGCGGTAGCCGGCGCCGCCTTGGCGGAATCCTGGCAGACACTCGCGCTGGCGCTTCACGGGGAGCAGTTCGGGATCGCAGATCCTCAATTCGGGCGTGACCTGGGCTTCTACTTTTTCACGCTGCCGGCTCTGCGTCTGGTGAAGAACTGGCTCACAGGCGGTTTAATCTTCACGTTACTGGTCACAGGAGCCATGCATCTGCTCAACGGGTCTATTCGGCCGTGGGACCGCTGGAGAGGGTTCGATCCGCACACCAAGGCACATCTTTCGGTTCTGGGCGGGCTGATCGTGGTCGTGCAAGCGTTCGGCTACTGGCTGGACATCTTCGAGCTGAACTACTCGCCGCGCGGCCAGGTCGTGGGGGCGTCCTTCACCGACATCCACGCGCAGATTCCCGCCTACACGATCCTCATAGCGATCGCGGTGCTCTCCGGTCTTGCTCTGATGGTGAACATCAAGATCCGAGGCTGGCGCCTCCCTGTCATCGCGGTGGGCGTATGGGTGGTGGCGGCCGTAGTAGTGGGCGGGCTGTACCCTTCGGCGGTTCAGCAGTTCCGGGTGGCACCGAACGAGGTCGAGGCCGAGTCGCCCTTCATCGAGCGCAACATTGCCGCCACAAGGGTCGCCTTCGGCCTGGACGATATCGACGTCAGGGCGTTTTCTGCCGACGAGAGCCTGGTGGCTTCGGATCTTGCAGGTAACGAGCGCACGATCCAGAACGTGCGCCTATGGGACCCTGCTGTCGTCGTCCAGACGTACAGGCAGCTGCAGGGCATACGACCCTACTACGACTTCAACGATGTGGACATTGATCGCTACTTGGTGGACGGCGCGCGGCGTCAGGTGCTCGTGTCTGCGCGCGAACTGGATGTGACGCGTCTGGCCGATCAGGCTCAGACCTGGGTGAACCAGCATCTAGTCTACACGCACGGATACGGATTGGTCGTCAGTCCGGTCAACGAGTCGAGCGGGCAGGGTTACCCGCGCTTCATCGTGAAGGACATACCACCCACCTCCGATACCGATCTCACGCTCGAGCAACCGGCGCTGTATTTCGGCGAGCAGACTGCAGGCTATGTGATCGCCGGAACCGATCTGCCCGAGTTCGACTACCCGGTGGGCGACTCGAACGCCGAGACGAGCTACAACGGCTCCGGTGGAGTGGAGATCGGTGGTGCGGTCGGGCGCGCCGCTTTCGCACTGAGGTTCTCTGCTCCGCAGATCCTGCTGAGCAGCTACATAAAGTCGGACAGCCGGGTTCTCTACCGGCGCACCATCGCTGAGCGTATCGAGGCGCTTGCACCCTGGCTCTACATGGACAGCGATCCCTACCCTGTGATCGCCGACGGGCGCACGATCTGGGTTGCCGACTGCTACACGGTCTCAGATCGCTACCCGTACTCGGAGCGTTACGGAGGTATCAGCTACATACGCAATTCCGTGAAGGTGACGATAGACGCGTACAACGGGAGCACTACTCTGTATGCGTTCGATCCGGAGGATCCGTTGCTGGCCGCGTGGAGCCGCGTGTTCCCGGGTCTGCTCGTTGATGCAGGCCAGATGCCTGCCGAGATATCCGAGCACCTCCGCTACCCGGCCGACCTCTTCTCGCTGCAGGCCGAGGTCTACAAGACGTATCACATGCTCGATCCCAAGGTCTTCTACAACAAGGAGGACCAGTGGGCGCTGCCGGGCGAGGGCGCCGATGGCACCGGTACACCGATGGAACCGTTCTACGTGCTCATGGAGCTTCCCGAGGAGGCGGACGAGGACTTCATGCTCATGCTGCCGTTCACTCCTCGTACGAAGGCGAACATGATCGGATGGATGGCCGCGAAGTCCGATCCCGATTCGTACGGCGAACGGGTCGTGTACACGTTTCCGAAACAGCGCCTCGTACTCGGCCCCGAGCAGGTCGAGGCTAGAGTGAACCAGGACCCGATCATCTCCCAGCAGCTGACTCTGTGGAGCCAGCGCGGGAGTGGGGTGCTGTTCGGCAATCTGCTCGTGATCCCGGTCAACAACTCCATCGTCTACATCCAGCCGCTCTACCTGCAGTCGGAACAGACCTCCATGCCCCAGCTCACGCGCGTCATCGTAGCCTACGGCGACACGGTGGCGATGGAAGCGGACCTGCCGACGGCGCTGCTCAAAGTCTTCGGCGAAGTTGCAGAGTCCACGGGTGCGGCGAGCACTGCGAATCCGGCAGCCGCGAAGGAGCTCTACGAGAAGGCGCTCGAGGCTCAGCGCAGCGGTGACTGGGAGGCTTACGGGCGCTATATCGGGGAGTTGGGCGAGATGCTGACCGAGCTAGCGGGCGAGTCGGAGGTGCTCGAGACGCAGGAGGCTCCCTAGGTCGGAGAGCGCCCCTGAGGTTCCCATCGATCCGAATCTGTGCTAATCTACGCCCTCGTTGGCTGGAAGTGGAGTGTGCGCGGCGTGCGTGATCTGGCCGAAGGGCTGCCACGCAGGACCGGCGGCGCGCATCTCCCCGGCATCGACACGAACGGCTGACCGCGCAAGGGTGCGCGTAGCCGATGAGGATCACGGTCCATACCACGAACAGCAGAGCATGTGCTGGGTGGCCAAGGCGGCGGATTCGTCCGATCTGCGTGGCCGAGGAGCACGGCGACACTCATCCCCAAGTAACGCCCCGACTGTAGTCGTCGTATGTCTCGGAACGCCGCCTGTCCTGTACCCGTACTTGGAGGACAGTGTGAAGGTAGACAGTAGGAAGGGTCTCGGATTGCCGGTGGCCACGACCGCCATCGCGGGCGCGGTGCTTGCAGTGACGGTGCTGGCCGGAACCGGTTTTGTCCCATCCCGGGCGGCCCTGGCGCAGATGGCCGGAACCGGAGAGGGCCGCGTTACGACAGAGTCGACTTCTCTGGCTCCAGTCGACGGACAGCAGAAGGCCGAGCAGATCCGCCAGCCTTCAGGGCTTGGTGAGATCGAGGCCCAGGCGGGTGGGAGTCTCACTCCGACCGTCATCAAGAAGGCCGCACCGAAGCCGGTCGCGATCGCGCCGAGCGAACCGGGTGCACCAGCCCCCGCTGCACCGAGCGGCGACGGATGGTCCAGTGCCAAAGCTTCATGGTACGGACCCGGTTGGATCGGGAGCACAATGGCCAGCGGGGCCGTTCTGCAGCGCGACAGCATGATCGTCGCTCACAAGACGCTCCCGTTCGGCACCCGGATCGAGTTCGCATTCAACGGGAACACATGCGTAGCGGTCGTCATGGACCGCGGCCCCTACATCTCCGGCCGGGTGTTCGACTTCGGTCCCGGTACGGCGGCCGCTCTCGGATTCGATGGCGTCCACACTGTTCAGTACCGGATACTCTCCCAGTAAGACATCAGATAGGACTCTCTGGCGGCGCTTCCTGCAAAAGGAGGCGCCGCCTTCGTACACTGGCAGGGCGTCGATGCCCTCTTTGGGGTATCTTCGACAGTGGCGGGTTCGCAACCTAGGAGGAGTCATGGTGGAGTCCGGCCAGATTCCCGAGGCGCCCAAGACCGGCGTCGAGGGCATAATCGATGCAGTAGCCGACTTGTTGCAGACTGTGGTCGACTGGCTTCGCCAGGAGGCTGCGGCCGTCGTCCGTGAGAAGGTCGTGCTGCCGGTCCAGAGGCTCGGGCTGACGTTGGCGTCGGCAGTCGCGGCTGGCGCGCTGCTGGTGTTCGGGCTCATGTTCATCGCGGTCGCGCTGTTCCTGCTTCTTGCCGAGTGGGTCAGCTACCCGGGCGCACTGCTGATCATCGGTGGCGTGTACGTGCTGGTGTCGCTGGTGTTCCTTGTAATCAAAGTGAGGTTGATACAGAAGTGAACGAGACTGCCACGGCCATCACTGTCGACGACCTGCGGCGCAAAGCGGTCCACATCAAGGACATGACCGAAGCCGAGGTGCGCCTCGTCGCCGAGGAGCGTGCCACCCAGGCGGTCATCATAGGTGTTGTCGCTCTGCTGGCGGTTGTCTCGCTGGCCTACTACATCGGTGCTCGCCGTCGCTAGAACTGCCGGTCGGCTCTCGTCGGGAGGATCGGTATGCGGGTGCACAGCGTGACGGTCTGTTCTGACAGGGTGGACGTCGTTGTCCAGGTCGATAGTGCGACCGCGATGCGGACCTCGGCGGACAGCTCGATCGCGCACCGCGCTCTTCAGGTCCTGCCCGGGCTTGCCCGACATCGCTGTTTCAACGATGACGGGCGCACGTTTGCCGAGGAGCTGGCCGATACCGAAGTGCCCCACCTGTTCGAGCATGTAGTCCTGGAGCTGATGGCCGGGTCGGGTTCTCCGCGCAGCCTGAAGGGCGAAACCTTCTGGGATTTCAAGCGCGACGGGCGAGGTGTTTTCCGGGTGTCCTTGGAGTACGATGATGATTTGGTGTGTTTGGGGGCTATCAAGGCAGCCGACGAGCTGGTGTCCTACATCGTGAATGGCGGAGAGCCGCCCGACATTCGTGCGCGGACAGACGGTCTGGTCGCGTTGAGAGGTTGGCCCGATACCTCGGCATCCTGACCCATCGAACAGTCTCGTGCGTTGACCGCTGGCGAATCGCGGTGATAAGGTTGCCTGCAACCCCGCAGGTGCGGGGGCCACAGCACTTGTGGACGTGAGGGAAGAGGGCATCATCCGCTCGGCCACCCCTCCGAAGGTCCTCTGCCAGTCCCGCTCCCGAGAGCGGAAGGAAGCAGACGGTCGCCCGGGCCGTTATCCCGGAACCGAGGTCCGGTGAGCGCAAACTCGAGCGCCGGACGAAGACAGGTGGTACCGCGACGACCCTCGCCCTGTCGGCAGGGTCGTTTTCTGTTGTCTAGGGCCGGATGAGGCCCGGAGGAGCCGACGATGGGTACCGCACGAGTCGTGTTCGACCGGTGGAGTGACCGCTACGCGAAGCGCATGGCAGACGTGCGCTCGAGCGCCGTCCGCGATCTGTTCGCGGCCGCCACTCGGCCGGATGTCATCTCGCTGTCGGGCGGGATGCCGGACATCGCACGCGTTCCGATCGAAGAGGTCGTGGCAGCGGCCACCTCCGCGTTGCGCGATTCGGGTCTCGAGGCGCTTCAGTACGGCTCATCCGAGGGCCGTCCCAACATACGCTCGGTGGTCGTGGACCTCATGGCCGAAGTTGGCGTGCGCGCGAAGCTCGACGACATCGTGATCACCGCCGGAGCGCAGCAGGGACTGGACCTGCTAGGGAAGATATTCATCGATCCCGGGGACACGATCATCACTGAAGGGCCGACGTACCTTGGCGCGCTGCAGGCGTTCTCGGCGTATCAGCCGAACGTCGTCTGCATCCCCATGGATGACGACGGCATGCGCATGGACCTGCTGGCCGAGGAGCTGAAGCGCCTCGGACCGCGTGGCGCGAAGTTCATCTACACGATCCCGAACTTCCAGAATCCGGCCGGAGTAACCCTCAAGCCTTCGAGGCGGCGCGAGCTTCTCGATCTCGCGCGGGAGTACGACATCCCGGTCATCGAGGACGACCCTTACGGTCGCTTACGGTTCGAGGGGGGCCACGCACTGCCTCTTCGCGCACTGGACGAGGAAGTCATCTACCTCGGCACCTTCTCGAAGATACTCGCGCCTGGGCTGCGCCTGGGCTGGGTGATCGCTCCCAAGCCGGTGCTAGCGAAGTTCCTGCTGGCCAAACAGGCTGCCGATCTGTGCGGCAGCGCGTACGCGCAGCTGACCGCCGAGCGGTACTTCGCCGATACTCGCTGGCGCAAGGTGCTGCAGGATCTGATCCGTGGCTACTCCGAGCGCCGTGACGCGATGATCGAGGCGTTGGAGGAGTATTTCCCGGTCGAGGCGCACTGGACGGTGCCAGCCGGGGGGTTCTTCATCTGGGTGGAGATGCCGTCCTTCCTGGATCTCAAGTCGATTCTTGCCGAGGCAGTGGAGCGCGGAGTCACTTACGTTCCTGGCGACGCGTTCTACCCCGATGGGAGAGGGCGGAACTGCATGCGGCTCGGCTTCTGTTTCGCGAAGCCTGACGACATACGTGAGGGTATCCGCCGACTGGCGGAGGTGCTCGAGGATCGTCTGGAGCTGTATCGCGCATTCGCTGACGCAGGAGCGCTGTCTGCTGCGGCTGGTATCACCGAGGAGAGGGGCTGACGGTCGTGAAAGAGAAGGTCGCTGTGCTCATGGGTGGTCAATCGCTCGAACGCGAGGTATCGCTTTCCAGCGGTCGGCGAGTGTGCGACGCGTTGGAGGCCGCGGGTCACAAGGTGCTGCCCCTCGACGTGACCTCGGAGCTGGTCTCCACGCTTCGCAGCGAACGTCCGGACGTCGTCTACATCGCTCTGCACGGCAAGTACGGAGAGGACGGGACCGTACAGGAGCTTCTGGAGTTCCTGGGCATTCCTTACACGGGACCCGGCGTGATCGCTTCGGCGCTGGCGTGGGACAAGGCACTGTGCAAGAGGCTGTTCGTTGCCGAGGGTGTGCCTACGCCAGCCTGGGTCACGTTCACCGCGGATGCTTTCAAGCAGATGGGTGCAGCGACCGCGCTCGACATGGTACCGGCTGCCGTCGGCGGTTTTCCGGTCGCGGTCAAGCCTGCCAAGCAAGGTTCGGCACTGGGACTGTCGAAAGTCGATGATGCCGGCGGCCTTGCCGAGGCCCTGCTCACGGCGCTCTCGTACGGCGATGCTGCGATCGTCGAGAAGTGGATCGAAGGCCGCGAACTCGCCGTATCGGTGCTCGATGACCCGGACGGACCAAGGGTGCTGCCACCGGTGGAGATGGTGCCCAAGTCGGGACTGTTCGACTTCTCTGCGATGTACACCGCGGGCGAGACCGACTACTACGTACCCGCGCGTCTGAGTTCGGAGGAGGAGGCGCAGGTGGTCGCGCTTGCCGCGCGGGTACACGCGCTTCTGGGGTGCGAGCATGTCAGCCGGGTCGACATGGTCCTCGGGCGAGACGGCTTGCCGAACGTTCTCGAGGTGAACACATCGCCGGGCATGACCGAGACTTCGCTTCTGCCAATGGCAGCAGCCGCCGTGGGAATCGACTTCCAAGAGTTGGTAGAACATCTGATACGCTCTACGCTCGATGCTGGCGCTTGATGGGTACATACAACATTGCCGTCTGGCGCGAGTGAAGTATCCGTACGATTCCGGAGGTGGCTGGAACGATGTATGACTATCGCAGGGGTGAGAGCATCCTTGGCGCGTTCATTCTGGGCGGCATCGTAGGTGCCGCACTTGGACTGTTGTTCTCGCCGCGCTCGGGGCGCGAGAACCGCGAGTTCGTGGCAGCCAAGGCTCAGGAGTACTGGGGCGAGGGCAGGGAGTTCTACGAGACCAGTCGCGCGAAGGTCGTGGACGAGACCGAGGAGCTGCGGGCCAAGATCGACGCCGCACGCGACAGGCTTAAGGACCAGGTCGACACGGTGACACAGCAGGCCAAGGGCAAGGTCCATGAGATGGCTCCGGCTGCGAAGGACGCCGTGGGGAAGGCCGGTCAGTCTGTGAAGACAGGCGTCGATTCGGCCGAGACCAAGGCTCAGGGCGTGCTGGACAAGCTGGCAGACAAGACGGCTCCGGCAGCTCCGGACGCGGGCATCACACCTGATTCCGGAGCTCCTACAGCAGAGTAACCGGGCACACGCTGTATGATTGAAGGGCCGGTCGCGCGTGCGGCCGGCCCTTTCGCTACCCGGACGGAGGTGAGAATGGTGCCGCACGTGTCGTCGTACGATGGTCGACGCGTTATCGGAGCGGACGGACGCTTCCTGGGTCGCGTCAGTGCGGTGCTGTTCCACGCCGATCAGCCACTCGTCGTCGGTGTCGAGATCGACCCGGGTGCGGTCCTGGGCGTGGTCGACCGCCCGCGGCGCTTCGCACTGCTCGCGGACCTGACGGGCACGGGCGAGGACTCGCTGCAGCTCTCAACGAACAAACTCCCAAGACAGGAGGCCGGAGAACGAACGCTCGGCTTCGGCTGGGACAGTTCTGTGATCTGGCGCAACATGCCTGTTCGTTCCGCCGAGGGCGATCCTGTCGGGGTTGTCCACGACGTCGAGTTCGCCGAAGACACCGGAGCTGTGATACGGGTGTGGGTTTCGACCGGCATGGTCGGGGATGCGGCGCTGGGGAGGCTCGAGGTGCCCGGGGCCCTTGTCCGCGGGTTCAGCGGCGATCACGTGGTAGTGCTTCCGGGATACAGAGACATTGTAGCGACCGGTGGCGTGGCGAAAGCGGCGGCTACAGGTGCAGCTGCTGTGAAGGTTCGAGGTGAGCAGGTTGCCGATGGAGTGCTTCAGGTGGGCGTGGCGGCGGCCGGTGCGCTCGGCAGGTCGATGAAGAGTGGCTTCGGCAGGAAGGCCATAGACAAAGTGAAGTCACTCATGGACGAAGAGTAGGCGGTTCGAGATGTCTCGCAGATTCGTCGGTCTGAGCGTGGTGGACAGCAAGAGTCTGCCGTCCCGTTGCGCCGGGTGTATGTACTGGCAGAGCGTCCAGATACTACCCATGCGCTGTGGTGCTCTGTGTGATCGGCAGGCCGCCGATGACTGGGTGAGTAAGGTATCGGCCGAGTGGGGCGAGTGCGGGCGAGTGGCAGTAGAAGACGGCGAGTTCCTTGGCTTCATCAAGTACGCGCCACCCCGGTATCTGCCACAGACAAGAGCGATGCCAGCCGGTCCGCCGCTCGATGATGCGCCGCTCATCACCTGTATGCACATCGCAGCGGAAGCACGTCGGCACGGTCTCGGAGGGGTGCTGCTGCGCGATGCTCTGCGCGACCTCGTCGGACGCGGGGAGCGCACGGTGCAGGCGTACGCGCTGGCGCAGCGAGTCGACTATGAGACCGCGCCGATGGTCGGCGTTGACTTCCTCTTACGCAACGGATTCACGGTTGCCCGCCCCCATCCCGATGTGCCGCTACTGCGGCTTGACCTCAAGTCACTCGTATCGTGGACGGACAATCTCGATACCGTCCTTGAGTCGCTCCGCATTCCCGTGCGCGTTCCGAAGCGAGCCCCTGCGACGTTGTCTTCGAGTCGGAAAAGGAGGCGCGGTTCGCTCGACGGCGGTGCGGGGCCGGAGGTCTCCGGTCGAGGGTAGCGGTGGGCGGACGGTGACCAGGTAGGCATAATCCCAAGGATGACCACGGCGAAACTCATACGCGGAGGCGTCCGTCTCGTGATATTGGCCCTTGTGGTCGGACTCGTGTCCGCCGCCGCTCGCGAGTCCGTGGCCGGTCTCCCGGTAACCATCGACGGTGAGCAGGTACTGGTCCGCAGGGGTGCGGACGTTTGTGATGCGTTGGGTGGCATGACCGAGATGCCAGAGGGCCGCATACTCGCTGCATCGGACAGTCGCGTGCTTGCCGAGTCTTCGGGTATGTCCGGTACCGTTCTGCTGAACGGGAAAGCTGCGCCGCTGTCTGCCGTTCTGCACGAAGGCGACTGCATCGAGACG
>JAFGNP010000063.1 GCA_016926975.1 Coriobacteriia bacterium
CTCGGTCATCCGGCCTACTACCGCAGCCGCTTCGCCGCGACCACTGAGCGCCACGAGCAGCCTGTCCACGCGCTCTGGAGCGACGGCCATCAGAAGGCCACCGCTAGTCTGCGGATCGGCCAGTATCCCCTTCCAGGTGAAGTCGGCCGGACCCCAGATCACTGCAGGCTCGAGAAAAGCCACCACGTCCGCGGTGCGCCCCGGGCGCACCATCGCCTTGGCATATTCCATTACCTTGGGCCACAGAGGCACGCTCTCCAGTTCTATCTCGCAAGAACACCCGCTGCCGAGCGCCATCTCGTGTGCGTGACCGGCCAGCCCGAAACCGGTTATGTCCGTGCACGCGCTCACGCCCACTTCGACCATGACCTCCGAGGCGACGCGGTTCAGGTGCGCCATCTCCTCGATGACGTCGGAGATGGACTCCTCGGTCTCGAGGCCCTGCTTGAGCGCGGTGTTCATGATGCCCACGCCCACCTTCTTGGTCAGCACCAGCACATCGCCGGGTCTCGCACCGACGTTGCGGACCACCTTCTCGGGCTCGCAGACCCCCATGACGGAGAGGCCGTACTTGGGCTCGCTGTCGTCGATCGTGTGTCCCCCGACGATAACGGCGCCCGCCTCTCGCACCTTATCGGCGCCGCCGCGCAGAACCTCGGCGGTCACTTCCGGCGGCAGTGAACACGGCATCGCAAGCAGGTTCATCGCCGTGAGTGGCCTGCCGCCCATGGCGTAGATGTCCGAAAGGGCGTTGGCTGCAGTAATACGACCGAAGTCGTACGGGTCGTCGACCATCGGGGTGAAGAAGTCGACGGTGAGCAGCACCGCCTGGTCGCCCATCATGTAGACGGCGGCATCATCGGAGGTCTCGAAGCCCACGAGCAGGTCTTCGGACTCACCGGGACTCATCGTCTCGAGCACGGCGGCGAGGTCGCCCGGACCCCACTTGGCAGCTCAACCGGCCTTCGTGGACATCTCGGTGAGGCGGACGAGCTCCATGGGCGCTCCTCTGGCTTGCGTTCTGACAATAGATAGCATAACTGATTCTGATTAGCTGCGGTCCGCTCGCTACAGCCGCAGCATGCGCGCGTTAACCGCCACTACTACCGTGGACAGCGACATCAGCACGGCGCCGGCCGCGGGGCTGAGCACGATAGCCGCCGAGTAACCCACTCCCGCCGCAAGCGGGATAGCGATGACGTTGTACCCGGTCGCCCACACAAGGTTCTGCAGCATCTTGCGGTACGTGGCGCGCGAAAGGCTGATGGCCGTCACCACGTCCCGCGGGTCACTCCTCACGAGCACCACGTCGGCAGTGGCCACCGCCACGTCGGTTCCGGCTCCAATGGCGATACCTACATCAGCCTCGGCGAGCGCAGGCGCATCGTTAACGCCATCACCTACCATCGCCACGACCGTGCCGTCCGAGCGAATCTCACGCACGGTCTGGGCTTTGTCGGCGGGGAGCACCTCCGCGTACACCCGCTCGATGCCGAGTCCGGCGGCCACCCGATCGGCAACGGTCCGGCTGTCTCCGGTGAGCATGATCGGCTCGATGCCAAGCGCCCGCAGATCTGCTACCGCGGCGACCGACTCCGGTCGCACCACGTCGGCCAGCGCGATCGAGCCCGCAAGTTCGCCATCGACGAGAACGTGCACAACGCTCCGGCCTTCCGCGGCCAGCAAGGCCGCCGCAGAATCGATCGCTATACCGCGTTCGGCAAGCGATCCCGGGCTCACGACCGCCACCGCCCGGCCGCCCACGACTGCCTCGGCACCGCGTCCCGGGAGTGCACGGAATCCGGTGGCGGGTTCAGGTCGCTGCACTCCGGCGGCGATGGCGCGCGCGATGGGATGCTCGGAGAGAGCCTCCACCGCCGCGGCGAGCGCCAGCACCTCATCGACGCTCCTGTCGCCCGCCGCCACAATCTCGACCACACCGAAGCGTCCGCTGGTGAGCGTGCCGGTCTTGTCGAAGACCACCGCGCCGATCCGCCGCGCATTCTCGAACGCCATGCGGTCGCGCACCAACAGCCCCCGACGTGCCCCGGCGGCGGTGGACACCGCCACGACGAGCGGAATCGCCAGCCCGAGCGCATGAGGGCATGCGATGACCATGACCGCAACGGCTCGTTCGATTGCGAACGGCAGCTGCCTGCCGAGTACCAGCCACGCCGCGAACGTGATCGCGCCGCCGCCCAGCGCGACCAGTGTCAGCACCAACGCCGCCCGATCAGCGAGGTCCTGCGTGCGCGACTTCGACTCCTGCGCCTGTCGCACGAGCTCGGTCACCTGCGCCAGGAATGACTCTGCTCCAGTACGCGTGACGGTCACCACAAGCGATCCCTCGCCGTTGACCGCGCCACCGATGACCTCGTCGCCCGACGCTTTGCCAACTGGCACCGACTCGCCGGTAAGCATCGACTCGTCGACCGACGACTCGCCGTCTGCCACCGTCCCGTCAGCAGGCACCTTCTCCCCCGGGCGGACGAGCACGATGTCGCCAGGCAGAAGCGTGTCGGGCGCAACGTCGACCACGGTGCCGTCGGACCTCCTCAGGTGAGCCGCCTGCGGCATGAGCCGCGCGAGCGACTCCAGCGCCGCCGAGGCCGCACCGACCGAGCGCATCTCGACCCAGTGGCCGAGCAGCATGATGTCCACGAGGGTGGCTAGCTCCCAGTACAGCGGCATCCCCGCAAGCCCGAAGATCGTAGCGGTGCTGTACATGTAGGCGACCGATATCGCCACGGCTACGAGCATCATCATGCCCGGTCGCCGGATGCGGAGCTCTCGAACCATACCGAGCAGGAACGGCCGCCCGCCGTAGAGGTAGATCGCCGTTGCCAGCACGAAGAGTGCGTAGTCCGCGCCGGGGAAATCCACGAGGCGCACGACAGACACGAACGGCAGGTGCGGCGAGAGGGCGACCACCGGGACGGTGAGCGCAAGCGAAACCCAGAAGCGGCGCCCGAAGTCGGCTACCGAGTGGCCCTCGTGACGACCGCCGTCGTGCACCTCGCCCGGACCGCCGTCGGCCGGGGTGCTGCGGTCAGCGGGCGTACCGTGGGCGTCAGCGCCGCCCGTATGTTGATGATGCTCGTCCCGCGCGTGCTCCACCGCTCCTCCGATTCCACCGCCTGTCAGGTTTGTACCTCCACGCAGCATTCAGAACCTGCCGATGTGGAAATCCTGACTCGGTGCGCGCTACTCGAACGAAGACGTGTCATGAACAGAGCAACCGCGCTGACTATCGACGTGATCGTAGTCGTGATCGGCCTGGCGGACATGATCGTGACCGCGCTGCTCGTGCCGCCGAGTCCCACGCCTCGATCACAGCGCGGCCTGCATGTGCCCGTCGATCGGTCCGCTCATGGCAACACTCGTCGCTGGGCGCGGTCAGAGTGAGGGCGTGACGTCCTCGTCGGCGGGGTAAGGTTCTACCGGTTCGCAGAACAAGAAGCCCTGCCCGTACTCAACGCCCAGCTCGCGCAGCACGTTCAACTGCTCGACACGTTCGATCCCCTCGGCGACCAGCTTTACGCCCATGCGCTCGGCGAACATCACTATGCTGGCGACCAAACTGCGCCTCACGTCGTCGGTATCGATATCGCAGATCAGCGACATGTCGATCTTGAGCCACTCCGGATGGACCTCGGCAAGGCACTGCAGCGAACCGTAACCGGCGCCGCCATCATCGACCGCCACGCGGAAGCCGAGGGTGCGAAGGTACTCGAGCGTGGCCCGGAACGCCACGAAGTCCGTGATGGCGCTGCGTTCGGTGATCTCCAGAACGATGTCCTCCGGCTTGACCTTGGAGTTCTCCAGGATCGTCGTGAACATGATGTCCTGGAGTTCGGGGTCTGCCACTGCCTCCCGCTCGATGTTGATGAATAGCATCCGGCCTTCCGGCAGGGACTCCGCGGTCGCGAACGCGCGCTTGCGGCAAAGACGCTCCAGTCTCACGACCAGGTCTGCATCGTAGGCGACCTTGAAGAGCTTGTCCGGCCGCTCGAACTCGCTCGCTTCCGGACCGCGCGACAGCGCCTCGTAGGCGACGATGCCGAGATCGGCTATCCGAAAGATCGGGTGTACCAGCGTGCGGACGTTGCCCGAGGAGATGATGTCCTCCAGTCGCGCCTTGCGCTGCTCGGCATCTACGGCCTCCCTCGAGTCCGACTCGGCCAGAGCGGCCTCCAGCGTTGTGTGCACGAGTCGCTCGAGACGCACGTTCTCGTCCTTGCGCGCTATGGCCGAACCGATGTAGCAACCGAACTTGGGATAGACCGAGGAATCGAGCGCCTGCTTCAGGTCCTCGCGAACCCTGATCTCGACCCGTTGTGACAGGTCCTTGAGACTCTCGCAGTCCATGCAGTCTGTGGTCCTCGGCGGCGCAAGCAGCACGACGAAGGAATTGCCGGAGATCATCAGCTCGGCCACTATGTCCGAGTCGCGCAGCTCGGTGCCCGTGATGTGCTCCAGCGAGGACGCGACCTGGCACATCACCTCGTCAAAGACGTCCCAGCCGTAGATCTCCTCGATCTTGGAGTACTTCACGATGTTCAGGCACAGGATGGAGATCTCGCCACGCTCCTCCAGGAGCGACTTGATGCGCGGGAACAGCAGGGGTGTCGTCGGCAAGCCAGTGACAGGGTCGAACAGCAGCCGACGGACTTCCGGCCGCTCGGCGATTATGTCATCGAACTCGAGCCAAGATTCCAGCAGAAACGGGCGCTTGGCATCCTGCTCTTGCATCCGGTCCTCGCTTCCTCACCCGTACGTCAGACGCAGGGTCACCGCTTCGTTCGCCCCGAGAGGCACCGCGAAGGCGCGCTCCCCCACTTCCACCGCCTCGCCTCCGCGTATGTCTCTAACAGAGGCTACCACACGCTCCAGGGTCAGCGTCGCCGTCACCTGCTCGGCACTGTGATTCAAGACGAACACGACGTCTTCTGCAGCCCCTGTGAACACTGCGATCTCCGCCGAAGGTTCATCGCAACCGATCACCGGCCCGGCGCCGGCGGCGCAGGCCACCGAACCGTACACCGTTCTCAGGAGAGCGCGGACCGGACCGGGTGCCGCCCACGGATCACTCTGCGCTATCGCCCGCTCCAGAGGCGTCGCCAGGAACACGGCCCAGCCCTGACCGTACTGGTTGAGAGTGAGCAGCGGGCTTCCGGTCGCGTCGGTCGCCGCTACGGTGGAGCTGCCGCTGCCGACAAGGGCGTAGTGGGGCAGATCGAGCTGCGCGTCGAACGGCTCGAGGTCGCCCAGAAGACCGGGCTGAGCGATCCGGCAACTGACGACAGGCCGGACGCCGTGGTCGCCCAGAAACTCCACCCCGAAGATCTCGCGAAGGGCCGGGTCGACATCCCCTCCCCCGTAAGAGAGGACGACCGAGCCTCCCGATTGTACGAAGGATGCCAGACTCACCCACGTCGAGTGCGAGAGCTTCGCCACCGACGGTATGAACAGCGTCGTGTAGCCGCCGATACCCTCGCCCTCGTGCACGAGCGTCACGGGCAGGTGCGCCTCCTTGGCAGCGGTGTAGGACTGCAGGCACGCCCGTGGCGCGTAGAGTCCCGCAAGCGAAGGCAGCGGTTCGTAGCGCTCCGCGGGAATCACCACCGCCGCGCGCTCGGGCACCAGAGAATTCGCTCGCAGGTCCAGCCGCGCGACCACCCGCGCGAACTTGCGCACCTCGGCAAGCACCGGTTTAGCCATACCGCTCGTGTCGGTCAGCCCCACCAGCACCTCGAACGGGTCCCGGAAGTACGGCTCGCGCTTCTCGACCCGGAGATCGCGCCAGCGGCGGAGGACCACGCCGGAGGCCCGGTTCATCAACGCCGAGTACAGCGCGGTCCGCACGTAGGCGGCCTCTTCGGATGCGGAACAGTCGAGGGCGTGGATGCCGATGCCGTCAGCGAGGACCGGCGCATCGCCCAGCGCGGTCCGCAGCAGGAAGGAGTCCAGGTAGGTCGCGGGCCCGTACGTCAGCGGCCCCTCCGCGGCGTACGCGCGGTAGGGAGCCGTGACTTGCGAGACGCCGTACTCGGAGTCGCCGACCGCAGCACGCGCGTCCACCCCACTCTCGCGGACCAGCGTCTCCGGGCTCATGCCCAGCAGTATCGCCCGGGCCGGATCGACCTCGCGAATCGCCTCCCGGAGCGTCCCGACCCACTTCTGCAGCGCCTCCTCACTCGAGAAGCCGTTGAAGAAGGCCTCGTTGCCGAGTTGCCAGGCCCAGATCGCAGCCTCGGCCCTGAAATGGTTGACCACCCGCTGCACGAGCGACATCTCGCGCTGGATCATGTAGTCGTCCGAGCGCGGGTCGCGCTTCCTGCCCCACGGTACGTCGTTCAGCTCGGCGACAAGGTCGTCGGCGAAGAACGTCACTATCACCTTGATGTCATGAGTCCTTGCCGAGGCGAGAACGTCGCCGAGATGGTCCTCGACGCCGGTGTCGTACTGGCCCACCTGCGGCTCGAGCAGCTTCCAGGAGACGAACACCCTTACCAGCGAGATCCGCGCCTTGGCTATGGCGGCGAAGTCCGCATCGAGGTCGCCCCGGTACCACTCCCCGAACGAGGCGCGCTCCTCATCGATCGGGTAGTAGTCCACGCCGACGGGGAACAGCAGGTTGCGCAGCCGGCCGGACTTCGCCGTAGCCTCAGTCTGTGTCGCGGCCTCCTCAGGTGCGCTCACCGCTTCCCACCTCCCCCGCGTAGTCGTCGTAGAGGCGCCAGAAGAGTCCTTGCCGCTTGGTGTCGTAGTACCCGGCCCGCCGGATCTCCCACTGGGCCTCGGCGTGCCGCCCCTCGGTCAGACAAGATGCCGCCAGGCCGAAGCGCGCACGGACGCATGCCGGATCGAGCCTGACCGCCCGGCGGTACGACCCGCCCGCAGCCTCGAAACGCTGCAGCCCCATCAGCGACTCGGCCAGCAGCACGTGAACGAGCGCGTGACTCCCCGCGCGCTTGGCGAGTGCGATGAAGACGCGTGCGGCGTGACGGTTCAGCCCGGTGCGCCGCGCGTACACCACGCCGAGGCAGTAGAGGGCGATCGGAAGCTCGGGATCGAGCGAGAGTGCGCGGAGAGCGCATGCCATCGCCTCGTTGGCAGCCTCCTGCTTCAGATAGGCGTAGGCGGCCAGCGCAAGCGCCTCGGGATCGTCGGGGTTCTCGTCGAGGACCATTCGGACGAGGTCGGCAGCCGAGAAGAGGTCCTCCGCCTGAAGCGCCAGCCCGGCCGCGGCGATGCGTGCTTCGCGGGTCGGCTCCACCCCGGCAGGATCGATCGGGACCGACGACGGCTCCTTCAGACCGAGAAGCCGGAAGAAGAGCTCGTCCTGGCTGGGGTCGAGTTCGCCGGCCTGACGGAAGAGAGGAAGCGCGAGCGCCATGCCTTCACGCTTGAGACTCGCTATCGCCAGGTTGTAGGTGGCCCTGGCCTCTTTCGGATCGAGTTCGAGCGCGCGGTTCCAGCTCTCCAGCGCTTCGTCTTCGAACTCGGCGGCAGCAAACGCCTCGCCGAGCTGGACGTGCGCGGTGACAAGGTCCGGGACGACCTCGGCAAGCTCGTGCCAGACGAGCACCGACTGGTCCGACATGCCGCCATGCCTGTCGTAAGCCAGGCCGAGTGCAAGATACGCCGCCGAACAGTTCGGGTCTATCTCGATGGCCTGCGTGGCCTCGGCTATCGCCTGATCGTAGAAGTCGCCTTCGAGCATCAGGTGCGCAAGCAGAGCGTGCACCCGGGGCTCTCGATCGCCGAGCGCCCGCGCCTCGAAGCAGGCCTCCACGGCGGCGCCGACCGCGCCGGAACGCGCCAGTTCCTCGGCGGTCATCAGGGCTGTGGAGCTGCCCGCCGTCACTTGCCGTCCACCGCCACGGCGCGGTCGCGGGCGACGCGGGCCACCAGACGCAGCGCGCTCTCGGCGCCAGGGACCACCCCGTTGGCGCTCACCGCCCGCGCCAACGACGGGTCCGCCGTGAACGGCCCGCCGCTGACCAGCATCACGACGTCGTCCAATCCGCTCGAAGCAAGCGCCTCGCGTACGCGCTGCACTTCGCGCGCGGTCTCCATCATCTCGGCGAAGACGATCACGATACGCGCGCCCGTCTCCTCGACGCACTCGCAGAACCCACGCGGTCGTACGTCCGCGCCCAGATCGCTGACACGGAAACCGGCCTCTTTGAGTGTTGCGGCGATGATCGTGCGACCGATAGAGTGCAGGTCCCCCTGCATCGTGCCCGCCACGACCGCGACTCCGGTATCGCCGCGCGCGAGAGCGGGCATGACGAACGAGCCGACCTGATCGGCGATGACCGAGGCCTGCGCGAACGCGACCTCGTCGACCGCCCCTTCGGCCCACGCTCCGCCGAGAAGCCCCATCGCGGGCGCGTACAGCCGATCGAAGAGTGCGTCCTGGGGAACCCCGGACGCGCGGACACGCTCGACGACCTGGATAGCTGCTGCCGGGTCCTGGTCGACGAACGCCTGGTAGAGCTGCGCCACTTCCTCGGCGGCCACGTCGGCCTCCAGATCAACTCACCCCGCTTACAGATTCGCGAGGACATGCCCCTGTGGTGGCGGTGGTGGGATTCGAACCCACACGGCCCGAAGGCCAAAGGCTTTTAAGGCCCCCTCCTGTGCCAATTCGGATACACCGCCGATGCGCCCTCGCCCCGGCAGCTCAGCCGAGGTCAAGAGCCATCCCGTAGAGGATATCGTGTTCGCTCACGAGCGTCGAAGAAAGCCCTGCGTAGGCCATCGCCGATTGCAGGACGAGCGCACCCCCGACGATGACCCCCGCGCGCTCCGGCTCGAGGCCCACCACCTGCTGACGTTCCCGAAGGGTGAGGCCCGCCAGATGCTCGATCATGTCGAGAAGTGCAGGCCCGCTGATGCGGTACCCGTGCACGCGCTCGGGATCGTACGGGTCGAGCGAGAGATCTATCGCCGCCAGGGAAGTGGCCGTGCCCGCGACAGACACCATCTCGCGCGGGCGCTGGCTCATGGCCGAGAAGCAGCTTCTCATCTCATCGGCCACCCATCCGGCAGCCTCGTCCAGATCGCGAGCGGTCGGAGGGTCGGAATGCAGGAACAGCTCCGTGACCCGGCGCGAGCCGACGTCTATCGAACGGGAGAGCTCGATCTCCACGCGACGGCCGCTCTCGTCCGCATACCCGCTACCGAGAACCAGCTCGGTGGAGCCGCCCCCGACATCCACCATGAGAATGCGCTCGTCGCGCCGGTCGTAGGTAGCGCCGAGGAAGGTCAGGTAGCCCTCGCGTTCTCCCGAGATGATCTCCGGCCGCACTCCCGCGCTTTCTATCCTGCGCACGAACACCTCGCCGTTGACCGCGTCGCGCGCCGCCGAGGTGGCGACGGCCACCGTCCGCGAGACGCCGAGCGAATCCGCTTCCGCGACGAACGAGCGGACCGCCTCTGCAACGCGCGCCATGCCGGGCTCCGCCAGAACACCCGACCCCGTCCAACCCTCACCCAGGTGCGTTATTACCGATCGCCGCACGACCTCGCCGATCGCGCCGTCGGCCACCTCGGCCACCATCAGACGCGCCGTCACGGTGCCGATGTCGATGACCGCCACACGTTCCATGCTCATCCGGTCGCCTCCCCACAACGCCCGTCGGCACACTCGGCCGGAATCGAACCCAGCACCCCTTCTCCCACAGGATCGTCGATCCCGGCGAGGAAGGCCGCGACGTGCGCGTGCAGGCACTTGGTAGCCCCGACGTCGCGCTGCCCGGCGATGCCGACATCCGGGGTGGGGTCCTCGCCCCCGCCCTCGGCCGCCCGGGCCCTGCGGTACTCGGCGTCGGCACGTCTCAGCCGCTCGGCCAGCTCCGGCTCGGTCGCGATTCTTATGCGCCACCGGTCGATCGCGCCGTCCGACTCCAGAGCGGAGACCGCTTCGCTAAGGTGCGGGCAGGTCAGGTAGTAGAGCGTGGGAAAAGGCTCACCCGGGCCCGTCATCGGAGCCGTCACGATGCATGTGGGGTGACCGAACGAGCACCTTGCGACCGGACGCCATGTTCCGCGAGGCGCACGGCCGAGCTGCCGCGTCACGACAGCGTGGTCGTGCATCATTCCAGGCCGAACAGCGAGTCTAGGGCCTGCTGCCAGATCGGCACCTCGGCGGCAGTTTCGGGCTCGACCGTCGGCGTCGACTCCCCGATCGTCCCTCCGGTCACCACGTAGGCCTGCTCCCCGGACTTCACGAGACCGAGCGTCGCACGCGCCAGTTCCTCCACACCCGCAGGCGTCTTCAGCTCGTCGACCTCCTCGCGCAACTCATCGTTGCGCGACTTGAGGCTCTCGAGCTCGAGTTCCAGAGACTCGACCTCTCGCTGCTGCTGGTACTGCATCCGCAGCACCGGGTACACCGACCACGCGGCAAGGACCACCGCTATCAGCACCACGAGTGTGGCGAGACGGGCTTGACCCCTCGACCTGCGCTGCTTGCCGGGCCGACGGCTGCCGTTAGGGTGCGCGGCGCGCGAAGAGTTGCGCGAAGGCGACTTGGAGGTGTGCGAAGCGGACGCGCGGGAACCGGACCGCCGACTGGCGGTGGCCTTCCCGGCGTTCGCTGATGCCCGCTTCTGCGTTCGTGTTGCAGCCATGAATGCACAATCACTAGTGTGACAAGGCCAGCGAAGCCCGGTACTCGAGGGCGCACCCTCACCGCAGATGATAGCACCCGGTGGCGCCGAGTAGAACCCTATACGTCAGCTTGAGACTGAGTAGGGCCGCGCTCAGACCCTGTGCACCTGCACGAGGTTCGTCGACCCGGCGACGTGGACGGCCACCCCGCCGGTCACGGCTATGAGCTCGCCCGGGCTTGCCAGGCCGCAGTCGCGCGCTGCGCTCGCGGCTGCGAGGATCATCTCGTCTATCGTCTCGTAGGACCCGATGACAGTCGGCCTGACACCCCAGACCAAGGCTAGATGCCTGGCAACGGTATCGTCGGGCGTGGCGGCGAGTACCGGGACCTTCGGCCGGTGAGCTGCGACCGCGCGCGCAGTCGCTCCGGACTGCGTCGCCGTGACGATGGCGGCCAGATCGAGCGTCTCGGCCAAATCGCATACCGCCCGGCTGACTGCAGCTGCGATATCATCCGTGGCCGCAGCACAGATCTCCACGGAGCTCTCGACTGCCACCTCTTCTGCGGCGAGCACTATCCGGTCCATGGTGGCGAGAACGTGCGCCGGATGCCGGCCGACGGCCGTCTCTCCCGACAGCATCACCCCGTCGACCGCGTCGAAGATCGCGTTCGCCACATCGGAAGCCTCGGCCCGTGTGGGCCGACGCGCCTCGGTCATCGACTCCAGCATCTGCGTTGCGATGATCACCGGCTTGCCGGCCGACCGCGACACCTCTACCACGCGGCGCTGGACCACGGGAACCTGCTCGAGCGGGAGCTCCACACCGAGATCCCCCCGCGCGACCATCACGGCATCGGCCGCGTCGACGATGGCGTCCAGGTCGTCCATGGCCTCGTGCTTCTCGATCTTCGCCACTATCGGAATCGGTCTGTCGCCCATGGCGGCGCGGAGCCTGTTCACATCGTCTGCCGAGCGCACGAACGACTGCGCGATCAGATCGATGCCCGCATCCATCGCCCAGGCAAGGTTCTCGAGGTCGCCGGAGGTTATTCCATCCACGCTCAAACGCACTCCGGGTACGTTCAGTCCCTTTCGGCTCGACAAGGTCCCGCCGCTCTCGACGGACGTGCTCACGACCCCGTCGCGCGTGCCAGTGACCAGTAGCTCTATGCGCCCGTCATCCAGCAAGAGACGATCGCCCACGCCGAGGTCGGTCACCAGCGCTGGGTGCGATACCGACGCTCCGGTCGAGTCGCCTATGCCCGGAGCCGTCCGCAGTTCGAAGGACCCTCCCGTTACGAGCTCCGTTCCCAGCGCGACCTCCCCGAGCCTGAGCTTCGCGCCACCTAGGTCGAGCATGACCGCCACGTGCCCGTCGGCGCGTGCGGCCGCCTCGCGAACCCCCTCGAGCTGCCGCGCAAGAGCATCGCGGGTCGCATGCGACGTATTGAGCCTCGCCACGTCGAGCCCGGCGTCCACCAACGCATCGAGAACCTCGGGCCCGTCAGTGGCGGGCCCGAGTGTGGCTACGAGTTTTGTTCGGCGCATACGCACCTCCGCATGACGGCAGACCCGGTGGCGCGCACCTGCGCGCAGACCACCCGCCGTCCGCTTCTTCTAGCTGCTACTGATGCTGCTGAAGGCCTGGATGCCGGGAAAGACCGCCGAGCCGTTAAGCTCGTCTTCGATGCGCAGTAGCTGGTTGTACTTGGCGACACGGTCCGAACGCGCCGGTGCGCCGGTCTTGATCTGGCCGGCGTTCACGGCCACCGCGACATCGGCGAGCGTCGTGTCCTCGGTCTCCCCCGAACGGTGCGAGATCACGGTCGTGTACCCCGCGCGGTGAGCCATCTGTATGCACTCGAGTGTCTCCGTGAGCGTACCGATCTGGTTGAGCTTGATGAGGATCGAGTTCGCCACCCCCATGTCGATGCCCCGCGCCAGACGCTCGGTGTTGGTGACGAACACATCGTCTCCGACAAGCTGAACGCGATCGCCGAGACGCTCGGTGAGCAGCGCCCAACCCTCCCAGTCGTCCTCGGCCATGCCGTCCTCAAGCGAGATGATCGGGTACCGGTCGACCAGACCGGCGTAGAACTCCACCATCTCGGCGCTCGTCAGCTCGCGGCCCTCGCCCTTGAGCATGTAGACCCCGCGCTCCGCGTCGTAGAACTCGGTCGAAGCGGGGTCGAGCGCGAACATGACCTGCTCGCCTGGCGTGTAGCCGGCCTTCTCCACTGCTGCCGAGATGACCTGCAGCGCTTCCTCGTTGCTGCCGAGGTTCGGAGCGAAACCGCCCTCATCTCCAACGCTGGTACCGAGACCGCGCTCCTTGAGCACCCCCTTCAGGGTGTGATAGATCTCGGCGCACATGCGAAGGCCCTCGGCGAAGGTGGAAGCGCCGACCGGCATGATCATGAACTCCTGCAGGTCCACGTTGTTGTCGGCGTGCACGCCCCCGTTCATGATGTTCATCATCGGGACCGGGATGAGGCTCGCGTTGCATCCGCCTATGTAGCTGTACAGCGTGAGCTCGCAGCTCTCGGCGGCCGCCTTCGCCACCGCAAGCGACACGCCGAGGATGGCGTTGGCGCCCAGGCGGCCCTTGTTCTCGGTGCCGTCGAGCTCGATCAGGAACTCGTCGACCGCTCGCTGGTCGGTGGCCTCCATGCCGGCGATCTCAGGGGCGATGATCTCGTTCACGTTTGTGACCGCCGTCAGCACGCCCTTGCCCAGGTAGCGTGCCGAGTCCCCGTCGCGCAGTTCCACTGCCTCGAACGCGCCCGTGGACGCTCCGCTCGGAACCGCAGCGCGACCCCAACTGCCGTCATCGAGAACAACCTCTACCTCTACGGTCGGGTTCCCGCGCGAATCCAGGATCTCGCGTGCTGTTACGTCGGTGATGTAGCTCATCTCATCCGGCTCCTTCACTCGTCTCGGCTGTCTTTGGCCGAGGACTCACTCTCTTTGGCCTGCCGCCAGTACGCTTCCCACTCCGAAGGCTCAAGATCCTCGAGCGGACGGCCCGCAGAGGCCGCGGCCTCCTCCATCGACTCGAACCGCCCCGTGAACTTGTTGCACGTGCCGCGCAAAGCCGACTCGCCATCTATGCCCATCTTCCGCGCCAGATTCACAACCGTGAAGAGCAGGTCGCCGAGTTCGGCCTCGGCTTCACCGGTTCCCTGCTCGGCAGCCTTGAGCTCATCGATCTCCTCGTGGACCTTCGCCCACACACCGTCGATGTCCTCCCACTCGAACCCCATCCCGGCGGCCCGACGGGATATCTTCTGCGCGCGCATCAGCGCCGGCAGCGCTTCCGGAACCTCGCCCAGGACTCCGGCGTGCGGCTTCTCTTCGCGCTTGATCGCGTCCCAGTTGCGCGTCACCTCCGCCGAGGTCTCAGCGGTGACGCTGCCGAAGATGTGCGGGTGGCGACGGCGGATCTTGGTGATGATCCCGGCGATCACGTCATCGATCGTGAAAGTCCCGTCTTCGGCGCCGATCTGCGCGTGCAGCACTACCTGGAGCAGGACATCGCCCAGCTCGTCCGCCAGCGCCGCATCGTCTCCGGCATCAATAGCGCTCGTCCCCTCGTACGCTTCCTCGACCAGGTGCGGCGCAAGGCTGGCATGCGTCTGCTCGCGGTCCCACGGGCAGCCCTCCGGCGCTCTCAATAGCCGGATTATCCTCACAAGCTCTGCGAAACCGCCGGGTGGAGTGATGAGGTTGGGCGGGACGTACAGCGCCGTGTCGCGACACACTGTCCCGGCAAGCGCGAGGTCCGAGATGGTCAGGGGCGTGAGATCGAATCCGCCGCCGTCAAGACATCCGGCGGTGACGACCATATGTTCCGGCGGGTAGTGCGCGCGCAACTGCTCGGCTATCGCATGCGCGAGGTCGGGGCTGTCCACTCCGGTGACGATCAGATGCGCGTCACGCTTCAGTGGAGCTCCGGCGAGACTGCCGGGGTCGACAATCGCAAGGTCCGCGGTCGCGTCAACATCAAGCGCAAGCAGCAGCACCTGAAGCGGTGAGACTACCGGGAAGAGATCGATGCCGCCGCGCGCACGTGCGAGAATGCCGGATATCAGCCCCTCGCGTACAAACGGGTAGCCGAAGGCCGCAAGAGCCACGTCCTGGCTCCGGGAGCATTCGAGCAGGGCCTCCACCACCTGGTCCGAGGCGGCCCGCTCGCTCAGCCCGAGCTCTCTGAAGGTCACCGGAGTGATTCCGAGAGTCTCCATAAGCGCAGCCGAAGCGCTCGTTTCGGACGGAACGATCACGACGTCCGCGGCAAGCAGCCGCTCGACCGCGCGCGCATCCAGAGCGCCCTCGGCGTCCTGCTCAAGTCCGACGATCGCTATGGATCCCACGTCGCCCCCTCCGGCCGGAAGCCTACTCCGCCGGCATCAGGGTCTCGTCGTAATACTTGATTTCCGCGTCCTCCCAGAGCTTGTCCACGTACTGCTGGAGAGCCACGTCGCCACCCATCGAGTCGATCATTTCCTGCAGCTCAGCAGGAGCGTCTGCCAGCTCCTCGCCGGCGTCGCGCTGATCCACCTTCAAGATGATGTGCCAGCCGAAGTCGGACTGGACGGGGTCGCTCAGGTCGCCGACCTCGAGAGCATCAGCGGCAGCCGCGAACTCGGAAACGTAGGCGCTCGTGGGCGACCAGCCCAGACTACCGCCGTCGATGGAGCTGGCCGTGTCGGTCGAGTAAGTCGCTGCAAGCGTCGCGAAGTCGCCACCGGCCACGATCTGGGCGTGCAGGTCATTGGCGGTCGCCTCATCGGCGACGAGGATGTGCGACAGCAGGGTGTACGTCTCCGTCAGCGCATCGGTCGAGTACTCCTCCTGCGCCTTCTCGGTCAGGTACTCCCGGGCGATCTGGTCGCGCACGCTCTTTCGCACGTCCTCCATATCGAGACCCGCTGCTGCGACCTGCTCCTCGAACGCCGCCGTATCCGTCGAGCCACCCATGAGTTCGGTGATCTTGGCGTCAACCACCTCTTCCGACAGATCGGCGCCGAGTTCCTCGGCCTCCTGTGTGATCAGCATCGACTCGATCATCATGTCGAGAAGCTGCTGCTTGTAGTTCAGCGCCGTCGCCTCATCAAGCTCGGCTCCCATCTGGGAGACGACCTGGTCGTAGTAGCGGTCGAACTCCTCGCGGGTGATGTTCTCGCCGTTCACGCGCGCGATTGCATCGACGTTGTTGCAGCCGGCAAGCGCCGCTACGAGAGCGGCGACCAGTACCAGGGTGGCGATGCCGCGTAGTCTTAGCACGTATCTGCCTTCCTCTAGAGTGATTCACGGCCACTGACAGGGCCACGGACTGCGGAGAGTATAGCACCGAGCGCGCGCAGGCACGCGCCGTTTGGAGCCTCTCCCGGCTCCTCCACGAAAAGAACAGAACGCGTACGCGAAACGTACACGGCCCCCTCGGCCGCCAGTACTCCCTGCTCTTCGGCGGACAGCGAGATCGGGGACAGCGTGACCCGGTGACGGGAGAAGGCGACCGTATCGATGCCGAGCCCGGCGGCCAGCACCTTCATCCTCGCAATCGCCAGCAGAGCGCGAGCGGGAAGCGGTGGATCGCCGAAGCGAGCTCCGATCTCCGTCGCTATCGTCTCGACCCCTTCCGGGCTGGAGACAGCGGCGATACGCCGGTAGAGAAGCACGCGTTCGTCGACTTCGGGCACGTACTCTTCGGGCAGGAACGCGGCTACCGGTATGTCCACGCGCACCTCGGGGTGTGCCGGGAGCGGTTCACCACGCACCTCGGACACCGCTTCGCGGAGCATCTGCGCGTACAGGTCGAAACCGACCGCGCTCACGCTACCGCTCTGCGCCGCGCCGAGCAGGCTGCCCGCCCCCCGGATCTCAAGGTCCCGCATCGCGACCTTGATGCCGCTTCCGAGATCGGCATGCTCCTGTATCGCGGTGAGACGCTCGTATGCCGAGTCGGTCAGCGCCCCGCCGCGTGGGAACAGGAAGTAGGCGTAGGCCTTGACATGGCTGCGGCCCACCCTGCCCTTGAGCTGGTAGAGCTGAGCCAGGCCCAGCCGATGACTGTCGTCGATGATCAGCGTGTTGGTGTGCGGGTTGTCGATGCCGGACTCGACGATCGTGGTGGCGACCAGCACGTCGATCTTGCCGGCGGCGAAGTCCTCCATGACACGCTCGAGCTGATGTTCGGACATCTGCCCGTGGCCCACGCCAACGCGCGCCTCGGGAACCACGGCCTGCACCCGCTTCACTACCTGTTCTATCCCGCGCACGCGGTTGGAGATGTAGTACACCTGACCGCCGCGCTCGAGTTCCATGCGGATGGCCCCGGACACGACATCCGGGTCGTACTCGCCCACATGCACCGAAACCGGGAAGCGCTCCGGCGGAGGCGTGTCGATGACGGAGAAGTCGCGCACGCCGGAAAGCGACATCTGCAGCGTGCGCGGAATCGGCGTGGCCGTCAGAGTCAGCACGTCCACCTGCTCACGCAGGTTCTTGAGGTGCTCCTTGTGCTCCACGCCGAAACGCTGCTCCTCGTCGACGACCACCAGACCGAGGTCTTTGGGTACCACGTCGCGCGACAGGAGCCGGTGCGTGCCTATGAGGATGTCGACAGTACCGGTCGCGAAGCCCTCGAGCGCCTCGGCTTGCTGAGCCCTGGAGCGAAAACGCGAGAGGACCTCCACCCGGACGGGATAGGACGCGAAGCGTTCCGAGAACGTGGTGAAGTGCTGCTGCGCAAGAATGGTCGTGGGGCACAGAACCATGACCTGCTTGCCGCTCTGCGTGGCCTTGAATGCCGCACGGATGGCCACCTCCGTCTTGCCGTAGCCGACATCACCGCACACCAGACGGTCCATCGGGCGGTCGCTCTCCATGTCGGCCTTCACATCGGCTATCGCAGACAGCTGGTCCGGCGTCTCCTCGAACGGGAACGCGGCCTCCATCTCGAGCTGCCATGGCGTGTCTGCCGAGTACGGGAAACCGGCGACCGCAGCGCGCCGTGCGTAAAGATCGACCAGATCGAAAGCCAGCTTGCGAGCCGCCTTCCTCGCACGACCTGTGGCCCTCGACCAGTCTGCGGTGTTCAGACGTGTGACCCGGGGCGCGGACCCTTCGGGCCCGACGTAGCGCGTCACACGGTCCAGCTGCTCCACGGGCACGTACAGTTTGTCGCCCTTGGCGTACTCGAGGAGCAGGTAGTCGCGCTCAACGCCGAGTGCGCTCTGACGCACTATGTCGCGGAGAAGCGCGATGCCGTGCACCTCGTGGACCACGTAGTCGCCGGGAGCGAACGCGAAGGTGAGCTTGGTGGGATCCGCGGCCTGCCTGCGACGCTCGGCCGCCCTGGGGAAGACATCGTCGACGGAGACGACCGCAAGCCGAGCGCCAGACATGACGTAACCGGCAGGTACGTCTGCGACAGCGATTGAGACCAGGCCGGGAGGCACCTCACCGGCGTCCGGCTCGAGAGCAGTCACCGACATCCCGGCTCCAACGAGCGCGGCGGACAGCCGTTCGCGGCCCTGCCGGTCGCGAACAGCGGCAACGACTCTGTGTCCGGTGTCCAGCAGCGAACGCAGGCCCGCTGCAAACACCTCTTCCCGACCGCCGACCTCCGGCCTTCTAGCCTGGATCTCGCCATCGGTAGCGCCGCTGGAACGTAGCAGAGACAGGAAGGTCAGCCGCTGGCGACCACCGAGATCTACCTCGGCAGGCTTGAAGTACAGACCATCGAGCCGACGAGCTACAGCATCCGCTTGAGCCTCGAGTCGCTCGCGAGTCCGAACGGTGTCGTCGAACAGCGCGCGAGGCTCGGCCACGATGACCAGCGTGCCCGGTGCCAGGTAGTCGAGTACCGAGGCCGCGCTCTTGTAGAAGTGCGGCAGATACTGCTCGATCCCGTTGAAGGTCATCCCCTGCTCGATCATCTCAAGGTCCCGCGCGATGGAATCGTTTTCTCGCGCCGCTTCCCCGAATGCCCGGCGAGCACCCTGACCGGCCCTGGTTCCCGGTGCGACCTCCCGGCACGGATACACCTCAGTGGGCTCCGCATCGGCAATCGCCTGCTGGGTGGATGGCACGTAGCGGCGCAGCGTCTCGATCTCATCGCCGAACAACTCCGCGCGAACGGGGTGGTTCGCGTCCGAGCCGAAGATATCGAGCGTACCTCCCCTCAGCGCGAACTGCCCGCGATCCTCTGCAGTATCCACACGCTCGTAACCCATGCGCACCAGTCGCTGCGCGGTCTCGACGAGATCGATCGTCCCGCCGACCTTCAGCAGCAAAGGCTCGAACACGTGAGATCCCTGCGGCGGCAAGACGCGGAGCAGCGAGCCGCCTCCTGCAACCACGACGACCGCCCTGCTCCTGTCCAGCGCGTGCAGAGCGCGAGCACGAGCACCGATCACCTCGAGATCCGGAGTCGTGCGGTCCCACGGCATGTCGGTGCGGTCCGGGAACAGGAGCACGCGTTCGTGTCCGAGGTACGTGCCTAGCTGACGCGCAAAGCGCTCGGCGGCCTCCGCACCTGAAAGGACGACCAGGACCGGCTTGCTTCTATCCCGTGCGACCATCGCCGTCAGAACCGGCCGTACCAGCCCCGGTGCTGCCAGAGTCACGTCAGCGCCGGCAACGAGCCTCTCCAGGGCGCGGGCAAATACCGGCTCGGAGGCGATTGCCGGAGCTATGGTTTTGAGGAACGGTGTCACGGGCGGACTCCCGATGTCGGACAGCGCGAAGGGCCCGCATCCGGCGTACCGGGGCGGGCGACCGTGCGAGTGTATGGCCCCCAGGCTTGTCGGTCAAACACGCCCCCGGACACCTTCGTGTAGCACGCAGGAAACGAGATCTTCTCACAGCCTGTAGCGTCGCACCCACGAACCGGTCTTCTCCTCGCTCTCGTCGCCGAAGATGCTACCCGTCACCACCAGGACCTCTTCTTGTTGTGGTTCGCCCGGCATCATCTGCCAGACTATGTCGGTCATCGAGCCGCTCGTCTGAACGAGCAGGAAGTGCTCGCCCGTTTCGGGATCCAGGACGTGTATGGCCGGCCAGCCCAGGTTCGCCGGTGTCCCCATCGTGAAAGACTCGTACACCACCCGTGAACCCACGAGAGTCGGGTCCGCCGCTGACTCATCCAGTACGTACTCCTCGCCATCGGCAGTCCTCATGAGAAGCCTGGGATAGGACGCGCGCGGTGAGTACAAGACGCCCCACATGAGGCTCTCGTCACGGTACGCGACCCAGTGCGAGACCTGGTCCTCGTTGCCCAGCAGCGCCTCGAATCGCTTGCCGCCGTCAGACAGACTCACTACCTCCACAACCATGTCCCAGCCCTCGGGATCCACGAACATGCTCACTATCAGCTCATCTTCCTGAACGCAGTACGTGTGCACCATACGGTCACTGGTGAAGACCTCGCGCTTGTCACCCGTCAGTAAGTCCATCGTGTTGATTCTGCTACGGTACACAGCTCCTTCCTGCGCAGGGTTGGGATAGCTGTTCGTCATCCAGTAGACCGAGTCACCGACCACCTGGATCAAAGGCCGGGAACGTATCGACGTGACCGATTCGGCAACGAGCACCGGTGCACCTGTCGCAACATCGGGACCCTGGATTATCGGGGCGACCCACAGCTTCCATTCGACTCCAAGAGGATCCATCTGCTCGTTCCCGCGCAACTCCTCCCAGGCTACCCAGGTGTTGGAGCAACGCACTGTGATGATGATGAAGCCATCCGGCATTCCCACAGGCTCATCGAGCACGACCGCGTTCTGCCCTGAGTCCATGTCGAGGAGCATCATGGCGCCATGACCTTCATTGGCCCAGTTGTCCAGTGCGATCCCGTAACGGGTGTCGTAGTCCATCAGTGCACAACTCTGTGGTAGCCGGAACTCATCGAAAGGCACTTCCGGAGCCTCGATTTCCACTAGCGGGAATTCGGGAGGCAGCGGCGTTGGCTCAGGCGCCGACGCTTCGGAATCCACCGCTTGCGAATGGGACGCACATGCGGTCCCGAACAACAGGCAACCGCAGACGACGATGCTGCACAGCACTTGTCTCAAAGCTCTGACCTCCTCGGATGGCGGCCACCCGAAGAGTGGCCGCCATCCATCCGCTTTCTAGTAGATGAGTACCTTCTGCCAGTGATTCATGACTCCCGACTGTATTTGAGATGCGGGATACGTCTTGTGGCCGAGGGTGTTGCCACCACCGGACTGCCAGCGCGACTCGTCATACGGATCGTTGATCCTGACGGTCATGTACCGCCAGTCGAACGCCTCGATCGGGATGATGTGGCCGCTGTGCGAGTAGACGTAGTTGTTCCATACGTAACCCAGGATGCGCACGTCGGCCGCCGCCGGATGACACCTGATGGACAGCCCGTACTGGATCTGCCATAGAACGTCCGAATACGTGGCGCACTTCGGCGAGACCACATAGTTGACCCCGGTGAAGAACCGCAGCGCATCGTCCACCCTCAGGAAATCGGTGCCGTTCGTGGTGGTGCCAAGAAACAGAGCGATGGCGCTCTGAGAGGCTGGCGTTCCCCAGTAGTCGTCGAGCGTCTGAACGGTGGCCGGACCACACCAGTAGGACCTCTCTTGCGGGTGTGTGGGTGTGTAGAAGTACTTATAGGGCCCGATGATCGCGGCCGCTCCCACGGTATCGGTGGCGGGGATAGACTCCGCCTCCTCTGCAAGCCAGCGCTCGTAGTCTTCTGCCGCCTCCAAAGTGGCCTCGGTCGGCACGTCTTTGGTGTGCCTCGGACTGTCACCCGTGCCGGCGGCATGCGCCGTAGCTGGCGTCAACGCGAATGCGAGCGCGAGGCCCGCGGCGAGTAGTCGCCTGTAGCCTTTCATGATTTCCCCTCACTCGTGTACGACAGACACGGCCGGCGGAACGGCATGTTCGCCAGGAGGAATGCCCGCCAGCCGGCCCGCGATCTCCCCCCTCTGCCGCAGACCGAGGCCAGTCTCGCAGGACACCGTTACCGGAACCTAACCGCGGGCAAACCCGTCCCTCGGTTACCATGGAGACGCCGGATACAAGGAGGACGAATGGCCACACCAGGGCGCGCAGCCGAGATCGATGCCCGGCTCCGGAAGCTCTACCCTTCGGCGGCCATCGCCCTCACCTACGAGTCCGACTTCCAGCTGCTGGTAGCGGTGATACTATCGGCTCAGACCACGGATGTGGGCGTGAACAAGGTCACCCCGATCCTGTTCGGCCGCTTCCCTACTCCCAATGCGCTAGCCGCGGCCGACCCCGCTGAGGTGGAAGCGATCGTTCGCCCCACCGGCTTCTTCCGTAACAAGACCAAGAACATCCAGGGAGCGGCGAGGCGGATCGTGGCCGAATACGGTGGCCGTGTGCCCGACACGATGGAGGAGCTGCTCACGCTGCCCGGAGTGGCGCGCAAGACCGCCAATATCGTGCTCTACAACGCTTTCGGCAAGACCGAGGGAATCGCCGTAGACACGCACGTCTTCCGCCTCTCGCACCGTCTCGGCTTCTCTTCCGAGAAAGACCCCGAGAGAGTCGAGCGCGACTTGATGGCGCTATTCCCGCGCGAGGAGTGGGGAGCGCTCACCTACCGCCTCATCGAGCACGGGCGCGCCGTATGCGACGCGAAAAGGCCAGTCTGCGGTCAGTGCGTCTTGGCCGAACTGTGTCCGAGCGCTTACTCGGTGAAGGGCTGGCGCGAGCAGGCGTAGGGCCGTCGGTGGCACACTGCCTATGCGAGCAGCAAGGCCACCAGCGCGGCCAGGAACACCGCCGGGAGCATGTTGCCCACGGGCAACCGCTTGATCTGCGCGAGATCGAGTCCGATGGCGAGGATCAGCGCGCCTCCCACTGCCTCTATGGAGGAGATGACTGCCGGAGTCGCGTACGGCTCGACGGCCCCCGCAGCGAGCGCGATGGCGCCTTGCACCACGAAGATGGGGATGACCGAGAGCCCGACGCCGGCTCCCAGTGTCGTCGCGAGCGCTATCGCCGCAATGCCGTCCAGGAGCGACTTGAGGAACAGCAGCGACGGGTCGCCAAGGCCATCCTGCAGGGAACCCAGAACAGCCATCGCCCCGACGCAGAAGAGCAGGCTGGCCGTGACGAATCCTTCGACAAGCGTGTAGGCCTTCTCGCCCGGCTGATCGGCCTTGCCCGGGCTCAACAGCGGCGCGCGGTAAGCCCGCTCCTGCAGCCACAGACCGAAGCGTTCCAGCCAGTACTCGATGCGAAACGCCTCGCCGAGAAGCGAGCCCACCACCAGCGCCCCGACCAGAACGAGGGCCGCATAGTCTCCGAGCCGCGTCTCGCGCAGGTCGGCAAGCCCGCCCAGCGACATCGCAGCACCGATCACCATTACGGCCAGGCCTATCGCTGAGAATGCGATCGAGCGGAACCTGTCGCCTATAAGCCGACCGAACACCAGTCCTATCGCCGTGCCGACCAGCACTGCCGCGATGTTCACGATCACGCCTATTCCGGGCATGTCACTCCTCGTCGTCTAGCCAGATGCTCTTGAGCTCCTCGGTTATCTTGTTCGCGCCATTCGGCAGACCCGCCGTTCGGGCTGGATACCGTCCGGTGCGCCTGACATGCCGTCCTTCGAAACACGCATCTGCGCCCAGCACCCGGGCGCCTGCGGCGCTCACACGCTCCGCCAGACCCCTGTCGGAGGTGACGACAGTGTCGCCGCCGGTCACCATGCGCACAATCATGTCGTCGGCAGTCTCGCCCCTTGCGTAGCGGACCTCCACCTGACCACGTCGCGCCTCGCTGCCTCCACCCTCGGCCCCGTCGAACACGATCACGATGGGCTCCCGGCCGAGCAGGTCAGCCCCGCGCACAGCCAGGCGCGACGCGAGCGCCTCGCGCTGGTCCCGGAGAGGAAGGTCCTTCGAAGCGGGATCGCTCTTGGTGATGTTGTAGCCGTCCACAAGAAAGCGCATGCGGTCATGCTACCAGCTGCGGACAGATCCGGCCTGCCCGACGTGAGTCGCATGGGGCGCCGAGTGGAACGTACACAATGACACCTTGTGTGAGGAGGAGCGATGAGCGAACCCGTCCTGCTGGAAGCCGGAGCAGTCGCGCCGGAGATCGATGCCGTGGCAACCGGCGGAGAAGCGTTCCGCCTATCGGACCACAGCGGCAAGTGGGTAGTCATCTACTTCTACCCGAGGGCCAACACCCCCGGTTGAACCCACGAGGCCAAGGACTTCCAGGCGCATCGCGCCGAGTTGGAAGCCTTGAACGCCCTGGTAGTGGGCGTATCCGCCGACAAGCCCGAGATACAGCAGCGCTTCATCGACAAGTTCGAGCTGACGTTCCCGATGATCTCGGACACCACCAAGACGATCATCGACGCGTACGGCGCGCGCGAGGTCCTCGGCGTCACAGCCAAACGACGCACTTTCCTGATCGACCCGAACGGCAAGGTCGCGCGAGC
>JAFGNP010000064.1 GCA_016926975.1 Coriobacteriia bacterium
AGCACGCGGAACGTGGTGACCGACTGCTTGGCGTCAGGGTGATCGCTCACGGCCATGCGCATGCGGTCTTTCGAGTGACGCGCCAGAGGCGCATCGATTATCCCTGTGTCCGGCGCGATGTAGCCGTGGACGAGGGTCACGTAACGCCGCTCGATGGACCGCACCTTCAGCGCCTCGGAGAGCGCTATCTGCGTGGGATCGTCCTTCGCCACCATCATCAACCCGGACGTGTCCTTGTCGAGACGGTGGACTATCCCGGGACGCTGCTCCCCGGCCTGCCTGCCGAGGTTCCCGGTATGCCCGAGCAGCGCGTGGACCAGCGTTCCGGTGGAGTGTCCGCGCGCCGGATGCACCACGAGCCCGGCGGGCTTGGACAGGACTATCAGGTGCTCGTCCTCGAACCGGATGTCGAGAGGGATGTCCTCGGCTTCGAGGGTCATCTCGGCGGGCTCCTCGGCAAAGACTTCGATCCGCTCTCCTGCCCGCGTCGTGTGCCGCTTGGAGACGATCTCTCCATTCACGCGGACGTACCCCCCGGCAAGCAGCCGCTGCGCCGCTGCACGACTCGGCAACACCTCAAGCTGGCCGAGAAGAACGTCCAGCCTGAGACCCGCCTCATCAGCACGCACGTTGTGCGTGTAGGGCTCAGTCGCCATCGCGCGCCGCATTCGGCATGCACTCCGGTACCGCGTCGGCCGACGGCACAGTACTCGTACTCGTCCTGTGCTCGTGCCCGAAGATCAGCCAGAAGACGAGCAAGGCGACCCCGATGTCGAGCGAGACGTCGGCAACGTTGAACACGGGCCACCATCCGGCATCCAGGAAGTCGGTGACTCCGCCGAGGAAGACCCGGTCGATGAGATTCCCCGACGCACCCGCTGCGATCATCGCAAGCGCCGTTCGCGCGAGACCGCTCTCGGGGCAGAAGCGCACTACCACTAATCCTATCGCTGCCAGAACCACCACTGCTACGGACACGAGCAGCCATTGGTGGTCGCGGAGCATGCCGAAGGCAGCACCGGTGTTCTTGACGCGCGTAAGCCAGAGAATGCCTTCGATGACGGGTCGGGACTCGCCGAGTTCCATCGTCGCCCGCACGAGTCCCTTGGTCACCTGGTCCGCAACGATGATCCCGAACATCGTCGCCGCGAGGAAGATCGCGCGGCGCTTCGTCACTAGATGTTCTCCTCGCGTTCCTTGCATGCCAGGCACAGCTCGGCTTCCGGCATGACCTCGAGCCGTTCCGCGGCTATCTCGGAACCGCACCGGATGCAGGTGCCGTACTTGCCGTCACTGATCCGTGAAAGCGCACGGTCTATCTGCGCGAGACTCTCCCTGGCCTGCCCCTCCAGCGTCGCGTCCAGTTCGCGCGCGAAAGTCGCCGAGCCCTGGTCCGCCATGTGGTCGCGATAGTTGTTCTCGCCCGAGACATCGGACAGCGTCTCGTGACCCTCACGCTCGTACTCCTCGATCTCGGCAGCGAGCTTCGCGCGCTCAGCCTCGAGCGCACTTCTCAATGCCTTGATATCAGTCGCCTCCAACTGCAGTTCCTCCCTGATTTACGGGGGTGTATGGCAAAGCGCCCCGGTCAAGGGGCGCTGAAGCTCCGTGCTTGGTTCATTATAGCACCTGCGCCCTACGAAATGCCGACTCGCAGGTCGCCCCCAGGGGCGTCACAACGACCCGACGACCTCCGAGCAGCGCGCGCACAGACCATCACTTCCGAGCTCTCGCCAGTTCCAGCAACGCGGGCACTTCTCACCGCAGGCGCGCTCGACCGTCACGGTCACCTCGGCGACCGGCTCCGGAGACACAACGACCGAAGACACGATGAACATCTCGCTCAAAGCCGCTTCGCCACGCTCTTCGAGCGCCAGACGCATTCCGTCGGGAACGCCGAGCAGCAAGCGCGCCTCCTGGCTCTTGCCTATCTCGCCCGAGTTCCGAGCGTTCTCCAGCGCCTTGGTCACCGCATCGCGAACCACCAGCACGGCTCCGTAGGCTTCCCGCAGCTTCGCAGCGTCTTCGGCCGGAACCTCGACATCGGGCCAGCCGGCAAGGTGCACGCTCACGACATCGCTCCGAAGCGCGGCTGGCATGTACTGCCACACTTCCTCGGTAGTGAACGAGAGCACCGGGGCGATCAGACGCACGATGGTGAGCAGCACCTGCGAGAGAACCGTCTGAGCGCTGCGCCGCCCGGACGAATCCGGCGCGTCGGCGTAAAGCCGGTCCTTCAGCACATCGAGGTAGAACGACGACAGCTCGGTGACGCAGTAACCGTGCACGGCGTGGAAGACCTGGTGGAACTTCCAGTCCTCGTAAGATGCGGTCACCCTCTCCGCCAGATCGGCCAGCTGCACGAGCGCGAACCGGTCGAGCTCGGGCATGTGGTTCCACTCCACGACACACGACGGGTCGTAGTCCGCCAGATTGGACAGCAGGAAGCGGAACGTGTTGCGTATGCGGCGGTACGCTTCGCCGGTGCGCTCGAGGATCTCGTCCGACACCGAGACGTCCTGCGAGTAGTCCGAAGCGGCGACCCAAAGGCGGATGATGTCCGCTCCGGACTTCTCGATGACGTCCAGGGGCGAGATTACGTTGCCGAGCGACTTGGACATCTTGCGCCCTTCGCCGTCCACGATGAAGCCGTGGGTCAGCACGCGCTTGAAGGGGGCAACGTCGTACGCACCCACGCTCGTGAGAAGACTGGACTGGAACCATCCCCGATGCTGGTCGGAACCCTCAAGGTACAGTTCAGCTGGACGGTAGAGCTCCGGGCGGGCCTCCAACACGCTCGTATGAGACACTCCGGACTCCCACCAGACGTCCACGATGTCGTCTTCGGCTTTCAGGTCGCTCACACCTGCGCCGCAACGGCTGCACGTCGTATCGGGCGGCAGATACTCGTCTGGACGCTTGATGAACCAGGCGTCGGCGCCCTCTGAGGAGAACAGGGCTATCACCGAATCGAACGTCGCAGCAGTCGCCACCGTCTCGCCGCACTTGGTGCAAGTGAACACGGGTATCGGTACTCCCCAGGCGCGCTGCCTGCTGATGCACCAGTCCGGACGGTCCTCGACCATCGCCGAGATCCGATTGACGCTCCAGCCCGGGACCCACTCCACCTCACGTATCGCGCGCATCGAGTGGTCTCTCAGCTTCGTCTTCTCCATCGACACGAACCACTGCTCCGTTGCCCGGAAGATGACAGGCTGCTTGCAGCGCCAGCAGTGCGGATAGCTGTGAGTGATGTCCGAAGCGGCGAGAAGCGTGCCTTTGGCCTGGAGCCACTCGACGACCTTCGGGTTCGCGTCCCACACGTTCTGGCCCTCGAAGGGCCCTCCCCCTGCGTCGAACGAACCGTCGTCAAGCACGGGCATGGGCATCGGCAACTGGTACTTAATGCCGATCTGATAGTCCTCGTCACCATGACCCGGCGCCGTGTGCACCGCGCCGGTGCCGGTCGAGAGATCGACGTGATCGCCGGTGATGATGACGCCCTGCACCCCACCATGGATAGGGTGCGCGTAGTGAAGGCCCGACAGGTCTCTACCCCGAACGCGCGGGCCCACCATATCGATGGTCTCCCATCCGGCAGCAGCTGCAACCGACTCGACCAGCGCCTCGGCCATCACCATCACCCGGCCATCGGCCGACTTCACGCCCACGTAGTCAGCGTCGTCGGCAAGCGTGACGGCCACGTTGGCCGGCAGGGTCCATGGGGTGGTCGTCCAGATGACGACGGACACCGGCCCGTCAGCATCCCAGGGGGTCTCGTCGGTGACACCGAACGCCACGTAGATCGAGTTCGACGTCTCATCCCCGTACTCGATCTCCGCCTCGGCCAGCGCCGTGTGGCAGCGGATGCACCAGTGGATCGGCTTGGCGCCCTTGTGGATAGCCCCGTCCAGGTACATCTTCTTGAAAATCTCGACGTTACCCGCCTCGTACTCGTGCGCAAGCGTGAGGTACGGATCTTCCCAGTCTCCGCGGACTCCCAGGCGCTTGAACTCCTCCCGCTGAACATCCACGAACTCGAGGGCGTACTTTCGGCAAAGCTCGCGAAGCTTCGCCTGGTCCATAGCAGCCATCTTTTCGGGGCCGAGGTTCTTCTCCACCTGATGTTCGATCGGCTGACCGTGGCAGTCCCATCCGGGCACGTAAGGGGCGACATAGCCGCGCATGGTCTTGTACTTCACGATCAGGTCCTTGAGCACCTTGTTGTAGGCGGTGCCCATGTGGATATGGCCGTTGGCGTAGGGCGGGCCGTCGTGCAGCACGAAAGTCTCCCCGCCCTCATTGACCTCAAGCGAGCGCTGGTAGAGATCCAGCTCGTCCCAGAATCTCAGCCACTCCGGCTCTCGCTGCGACAGGTTCGCCCGCATCGGGAATTCGGTCGACGGCAGGTTCATCGTGCTCTTGTAATCGTTCTTCTCGCCCATCCAGTAGATCCTCTCCGCATCCGCACAGCTCATGCCAAGACAAAGCACGCCCGTCCGCATCTGGGACGAAGCGCGCCCGGCACTCAGGTCTCACTCCGCGGTACCACCCAGCTTGCGCCGAACTGACGGTCGGCGCCACTTGGTTGCCCGGTAACGGGGGCTTCCGTCGACGTCTACTCGGCTTCAGTGCCTTTCGGGTCGAGGCTCGGGGGTGATTTTCGAGATCGACGCGCCACGCGGACTTTCACTGTCTCCGCTCGCTCTCTGAGGCCGTTGACGATCCTACTCTTCCCCTTCTTCGCCGCAGAACCACCTGCAAGCCCGACCGGCTGCATTGTTGCGATGGTATCTTCACTGGGAACAGGGGTCAACGCGTGTCGGAGTGCCTCCTCCACCGCAAACAGCTCGTTGATCACACGCGCGCACTGCTCGGCCTCTTCACGGTTCAGACCGGCGCCGAACCTGATCGCCGACCGCCACGACTTGATCTCCATCTTCGGAAGCCAGGCCTTCCCCTCCTGGTCTGGCAGCATCTCCACGCGCTCGATGATCTTCCTCCGGATGCGGAAGTTCCTCGGCACGTCCCCGGCACGCCGCTTCACAGATATGAACTCCGGGTTTATGACCAGCGTCTCGGTGCCCGTGCGCATGTAGAGAGCGTCCCACGCCGAGATCAGCGCCAGCGTGTGGAGCTTGCTGGTCATCGCGAGCACAACCACCCAGAGGAGGCACCGCACCCAGAACTCATCGGGCACGCCCCAGCCGAGATACCACACGCTACCGACAAGCACGGCGATGAACCACGGTGCTCCGTAGAAGGTCACAGCCTTCGGCCACGAGTCGTCGCGCGGTCCGGGAGCCTCGATCATCAGCCCGTCCCGCTTGAAGGTCACAACGGCCCGCCCGTAGCTGACGCTGTTCCGTCTTCCCACTGAGACCCGTGCCTCGTCGCCCATCCCTCTCCCCTAGAACAGTTTCCCGGGCGCTTCACCGAACGCCCGCGTGATGTCTCGCGTTTCAATGCCGACTGCCTCAACCTGCTTGTGACGGGCGGTCTCTCCGCGCACAACTCGCACGGTGCTCTTGGGCACGCCGAGCGAACGCGCGAGCAGCTCGCATACCGCAGCATTGGCCTTGCCGCCCTCAGGGGCCGCTGTGACCCTCACAGACAGCTCACCCCCTCGCCAGCCCGCGATTTCGTCGCGAGAGGACTTGGGGGTGACGTGAACGGCTATCCGCATGCGACGCGCCTAGTCGATCTCCTCGATGTCGACCTCATCGTCGCGCTCGCCGAAACCGAACTCGGCCACATCGAACTCGACCGTGGAATCAGGCTCGATATCCGGGGTCCCCAGATCGCCAAGGTGCAGGCTCGCCACTACCGCCGGTCGCTCGGGTTCGGCCTCCGGGACTTCGGTCGCAAGCTCGGCCTCCGACCCAGCCTCTTCCGCAACAGCCTCAGGCTCGGGTTCAGGCTCTGCGTTCTCTTCGATCCACTCGGAAACCGCACCGGGAGACTCTATCGGCTGAGCCGGCTCGAACGTCGGGACCTTGTCGAAGACTTCTGCCTCCACGACGATCTCCTCGCCGGCCTGCCCCATCATCAGGCTGACGTCCTCGGGGAGCGACACTTCACCAAGAGCGCCGAGATGGCCTTCGAGCAACGCCTTGAACTTGGACCGGAATTCGTCCTCGGCCTGCTTGATGCGCCCGAGGTCCGATGTCGCCTTCTGCTTGTTGGTGAGAGCCACATGGATGACTTCCTTGGCCTTGACCTCGGCGTCCTTCAACACTACTTCAGCCTCACGCTGCGCCTTGTGCACGAGCTCGTCGGCCGACTTCTGGGCGTTCATCAGAGTGTTGTGAAGCGTCCGCTCCATGTCCTGGTAGGACCTCACCTTCTCCTCGAGCCCCTCGATCCTCTCGGAGAGGTCGATGTTCTCTTTGAAGAGGCGTTCCAGCTCGTCGGCCACCTGATCCAAGAAAGTGTCTACTTCCACTTCGTTGTAGCCGCGCAGCGCGTGTCCGAACTCCTTGTGGTGAATGTCTAGCGGAGTGAGCTTCATCGATCCTGGTCCTTCCTAGACCGCGTGTGACCTACTTCGGGATTCTAACCCAAGAATCTCACAAGTAACGACGAGATGACCGATAGTGACACGATGGCGACTATCGGAGAGATGTCGAACATGCCCAGCGGCGGGATGATGCGCCTGAATATGCCGAGCCACGGCTCAACTATGGTGCCCAGCGTGTGGTACGCGTCATAGAGAAACCCCGTGCTCGGACGGAACCACGACATCAGGACGTACACGACGATCAGCATCTCGTAGAAGTCGATCAGCCGGGTGATCAGTTCCAGCGCGCTCATGCACCCAGCTCCTTGGCTCGCGCGACTGCCGCTGCCACCGCGGCAGATATGGCAGCGCGCACCCCTGCTGCCTCGAGCACGTTCAGAGCGGCGACCGTCGTACCCCCGGGGCTGGAAACCGCATCGACGAGCTCCTGCGGTTGCATGCCGGTGGCCCTGAGCATCTCGGCAGCCCCGGCGAAAGTGCGGATGGCCAGACGCTGCGCCTCCTCACGTGTGAGCCCTTCGGCTACCCCGGCTTCCGCCAGAGCGTCTACGAACACCGCGACGTACGCCGGGCCGGAACCTGA
>JAFGNP010000065.1 GCA_016926975.1 Coriobacteriia bacterium
CATGCGTCCACCTCGGGAACGAGATCCCGGGTTTCGAGCGATCATCTGACGCCCCCCTCTCGGTCCGCGCCCCAGGTGAGCGATGGAGGCGCGGGCACAGGCGTCTCAACGGGGAGCGAGCGCTGCGCAGCCCTGTCGAGCCTGAACACGCGCTCACCGGCGACCTCGAGAGCTTCCTCGGCACCGGCGCGTTCCGCCTGTTCCAGCAGCTCACGGCCAACCTCGCCTGCTGCGATCCGCACACGCCAACCCGCCTCTCGCAGTGACTTCGCTGCCGAGAAGACCTCGGCGGGCACCTCACCGCCGATCACCGCATCGAGCCGACGCACGCGAGGCGTGGCGTCTTGCTCGGCAAGCGCGATCATGATCCGCTCCAGACCGAGCGCGAAACCCGCCGCAGGCGCAGGCGCACCGAACTCGGTGAGCACGCGGTCGTACCGGCCACCTCCGCCTAGCGGAAGGCCCAGCCCGGGCGCATAGACTTCAAGGACCAGCCCCGTGTAGTAGTCGAACGATCGCATGATGCCGAAGTCGACGGTCACCGAGTCGCTAAGACCGGTCGTCTCCAGGATGCGATAGGTGTCCCGTATGTCGCGCAGCACAGCCGCACAACCGCATGCAGCCGCGTGCTTGCCTGCGACCTCCATGGCCTCGACGCCGCCGTGCAACCGCGGCACGGCGCGCAGCGCCTCTGCGATCTGCGGAGCCAGACCCTCTCGGCGGGACAGCCGGTCTATCTCCACGAGGTTGCGTTGGTGAGCGGCGGCAAGCACGGCCTGCCCCCACGCTTCCGGCGACTGTGCGGCATCGATCAGGGCGCGCAGCAACTGGACCGTACCGATGACGATGCAGAAGTCGTTCAGCCCTGCGGCTGCCAGGGCATCGGAGAGCACCGAGACCACTTCGGCGTCTGCCGCCGGACCGGGAGCGCCCACCAGCTCGACACCGGCCTGTGTGAACTGACGCGACTGGCCGCGCAATGAAGCGTACTCACGAAAGACCGGCGCCACATAGCGGAAGCGGTGCGGGCCGGGCTCGGAGGACAAGCGCGAAGCCGCGAGCCGGGCGATGGGCACGGTCATCTCCGGCCTGAGGGCCAGCAAGGAGCCGTCCACATCGAACAGCCGGAACGTGCTCGCCTCAAGCGATCGGCCGACCGCTGCCTCCAGCGTGGAGTACTCCTCGGCCACCGGCGTCTCCACCGGGCCGTAGCCCCACGAGTCGAACACCGCGCTCATAGCAGCAGAAACGGCCTCTCGTTCGGCCGCCTCGGCGAAAAGGACATCTCGAAATCCCCTTGGGGTGACTGGTCGCACCAGCACGCACCTCCTGTTACGGTACTTTACTGCGCTAAAGTGATGCAGTAATGGAGTATACCAGCACGCACATGCAGGTCAACCCTCAGGCCTCCCGCACACACCCTTCCCCAAGAAGCTCCTTGAGCTCTGCGTGCAGAGCCGGAGACCCTGCATCCACATTGAACTCCTGGGGCATGCGCGCCTTCTTGAGTTCATCTCCCCCATTGCTGAGTTCCAACATCACCGTATCGTTACCCCGATGCGATGCGAGTATCTCTTTGAAGCGCGCTCCCCGACCGTTGGTGAGCATACGGACATCCGAGCGGACCCACAGCGTCTGCGGGGGTGCCTCGAAACGACCATCGCCAGCAAGCAACTCCACCGCCTGCACGATCAGCTTACGCCCGCGGTCTGACGCTTCCACCTTGGCTCGAACCCTCACGATGGCGTCAACGGCCACCACGTCGCGGTATTTCTCGTAAACCTGTGGGAACATGACGCCCTCCATGGTCCCCTCAAGGTCCTCGAGCACGATGGTGCCCATGAGCTTGCCCGCACGCGTCGCGATCCTGTCCACCTTCGACAGGATGCCCGCAAACCATCCGCTCGTGCCATCAGCGAACTCGTCGCTGTCGCCCAGCGAATAACTCCGCGCATTCTCGATGACCGTACGCACCGCGTTGAGCGGGTGGTCCGAAACGTAGATGCCCAGCATCTCTTTCTCAAAGGCGAGCTTGACGCCCTTGTCCCACTCCTCGCCGTCAGGAACCGGCACCTCGTCGTCCATGCCGTGCTCGTCCGCATCGAACAGGTCGAACATGGAAACCTGTCCACTCTCCTGGTCGCGCTGCCTCTTGAGCGCGGACTCCACGCACGGCTCCATGAGCGTGGTGAGGTGCTTGCGCGTGTACCCGGTCGAGTCGAAGGCACCCGCTTTGATGAGCGCCTCGAGCGTCTTCTTGTTCATCTGCCTGAGATCCACCCGGGCGCAGAAGTCGTGGAACGACGTGAACGGCCCGCCCTGGGACCGAATCTCCACTATGTGCTCGACAACCGCCTCGCCCACTCCCCGGATGCCGGACAGGCCGAAGCGGATATCGCCGGCAACGGCGGTGAAGTCCTTGCCCGACGTGTTCACGTCCGGAGGAAGGACGGTCATGCCGGCGCGGTTGCATTCGGCGACGTACTTGACGATGGTGTCCGTCTTGCCCACGTAGCTGGTCAGCACTGCGGCCATGTACTCGGTGGGATAGTGCGCCTTCAGATACGCGGTCTGATAGGTGACCAGTCCATAGGCGGCCGAGTGGCTCTTGTTGAAGCCGTACTGCGCGAACTTCTCGATATCGGTGTAGACCTGCTCGGCCAGCTTGCGCTCGTAGTCGCGGCCGACCGCGCCCTCAACGAACTCCTTGCGCAGCGCGTCGATGATCTCTTGCTTCTTCTTGCCCATGGCCTTTCGGAGCTTCTCGGCCTTACCCGCCGAGAAGCCGGCCATCTCCATGGAGATACGCATGACCTGCTCCTGGTAGACCATCGTGCCGTAGGTCTCCTCCAGGATGTGCTTGATACGCTGATCGTAATAGACGATCTTCTGGCGGCCGTGCTTGCGCTCGACGAAGTCTTTGACCATGCCCGAGCCAAGCGGACCGGGGCGGTACAGCGCCAGGATAGCGACGAGATCCGAGAAGACCGTCGGCTTGAGGTCTTTGAGCAGCTGGCGCATACCGGGCGACTCCACCTGGAACACGCCCACCGTGTCAGCACGACGCAACAGCTTGAACGTGCTCTCGTCATCCATGGGGATGTGGTCGATGTCCAAGTCCACGCCATGGTTCGCCTTGATGGCCCGCACAGCGCCGGCGATGACGGTGAGCGTGCGCAGGCCCAGGAAGTCCATCTTGAGCAGGCCGAGCTCGGCGATGAGCGTGCCCTCGTACTGTGTGACGACCGCGTCGCCCTTGGTGTCGCGCTTCACGGGGGTGTGGTAGTGCAGCGGGTCACGGCAGATGACGACCCCGGCGGCGTGGACTCCCTCGCCGCGCACGATATGCTCAAGCGAGAGCGCCGCGTCAATGATCCGCTTGGTGTCTCCACCGGCCTTGTACTCCGCCCGAAGATCGGGGTTCTCCTTCAGCGAGCCTTCGATCGTGGCGTCCGGACCCTCCTGGATCTGCTTCGCGATCTTGTCGGGCACGCCGTAGGGGTAACCAAGTACGCGACCGGCATCGCGCACCGCGGCACGCGCCTTCATGGTGTTGAACGTGATGATCTGGGCGACCTTGTCCTCGCCGTACTTATCGCGGACGTAGTCGATGACCTCGCTTCGACGCTCGTCGTCGAAGTCGATATCGATATCAGGCATGTCGGTACGCTCGGGGTTGAGGAACCGCTCGAACAGCAAACCGTGCTCCAGCGGATCGAGCGCGGTTATGCTCAGCGCATACGCGATGATGGCGCCTGCCGCCGACCCTCGCCCCGGACCCACGCCGATGCCGTTTCGTTTGGCCCACTGCACGAAGTCCTGGACGACGAGGAAGTAGCCGGCAAAGCCCTTGTCGCGAATGACCGAGAGCTCATGCTCGAGCCGGTCAAGCGCGACTTGCGGGATGGGGTCGCCGTAGCGCTCCTTGAGCCCCAGCAGACACTTCTCCTCAAGGTGCGCGTTGAGAGACGCCTGCTCGTCATAGACGCCGCTAGCGTCATGGACCTGCACGGGCTCCGGGACCTCGAAGACCGGAAGGATGATCCGCCCGAACTCAAGCGAGAGGTTGCAGCGTTCTGCTATCAGTCCGGTGTTCGATATGGCCTCGGGGTAATCCGCGAATATCTCAGACATCTCGTCCGAGGACTTCATATAGAACTGGTCGGAGGAGAAGCGCATCCTGTCGCGATCCTCCACCGTGGAGCCGGTGCCGATGCACAGAAGCAGGTCTTGGGCCGGAGCGTCTTCTGCCATGACGTAGTGGATGTCGTTGGTGGCGACAAGCCCCAGGCCCATCTCGGACGCCATCTGAGCGATAGCCACATTGAGCTGCTTTTGAGTGACGCCGTTATCGGCGGTGATGCCCTGCTCCTGGATCTCTAGGAAGAAATCATCGGGGCCGAAGATGCGAGCGTAGGTCTCGGCCCACTCTCTGGCCAGATCCAAATCGCCCCGCTCTATGGACTTGCTGACGATACCGGACATGCACGCGGAGGTGCAGATCAGGTCGCCTGCATAGCGCTCGAGCAGCTCGAGGTCGACTTGCGGCTTGTAGTAGAAGCCACCCACATGCGCCTCTGAGATCATCGCCATCAGGTTGCGATAGCCGGTCTCGTTCTTGGCCAGCAGCAGCAGGTGGAACAGGTTGGGCTTGCCGTCACGCTTCTTGCGGGAGTC
>JAFGNP010000066.1 GCA_016926975.1 Coriobacteriia bacterium
CACCTGGAGTTCGTGGAAGCCATCCGCCGTCTGGCTGAGCGGGCCCACATAGACATCAAGGAGGAAGGCGGGTCTGGGCTGCCGTCAGGCCGCAAGGAGCGTCTGATCGCAGCGTGCGAGGAGGCCGCCGACTACTTCCACAGACAGCTGACGACTGCGCGCGATCCAGGTGCAGTAGAAGCGCGGGAGTATCTGGCCGACCGAGGCTTCGGTTCGGATGTGGCGAAGCGATGGAGACTGGGGTACGCGTCTCAGGGCCGCGGAGCGCTCGTGGGGCACTTGACCGGGGCCGGGTTCTCTCGCGATGAGATTCTGGAGGCTAATCTCGCGCTTGCTGACGGGGCGAGCCTGAAGGACCGCTTCTTCGGCCGAATCATGTTCCCGATAGCGGATCTGTCGGGGAGAGTCATAGCCTTCGGTGGCCGTGTTGTGGGCAACGGTGAGCCGAAGTACCTGAATTCGCAGGAGACGCCCATCTTCCACAAGTCGGCGAACCTCTACGGCCTGGACCGCTCGAGGAACAACATCGTGACGAGTGGCTCTGCGGTTGTCGTGGAGGGATATACCGACGTCATCGCGCTGCAGGAGGCGGGCATAACGTGCGCCGTGGCCACGCTCGGCACGGCGCTGACCGAGCGACACGTCAAGTTGTTGAGTCGCTTCGGGAAGAGGGTAGTGTATCTCTTTGACGGCGACGAAGCCGGGCGGCGTGCCGCACTTCGCGCGGTGGAGTTCCTTGATTGGAGTGTGACTCCGGAGGCGGGGAGCGGGCAGATCGAGTTGGACGTGGCCTTGATCCCGGACGGCATGGATCCGGCGGAGTACGTGAGTTCCAAGGGTGTCGAAGCGATGCAGGCGATAGTGGATGGCGCGCGACCTCTCATCGAGTTTGCGCTCGATTCGCGTTTGGAGGCTCACGATCTCGGACGGCCCGAGGGACGCAGCGCTGCGCTGGCAGACGCGGCAGCCATTCTCGTTCCGGTGCGGGACTCACTGCTCGGCAAGGACTACATGAACTACCTGGCGGGGAGGTTGCAGACGGACTTCGCTACGGTCCAACGCGCGGTTCCCAAGGGTAGGAGGATTGCGCAGAAGAGCGAGAGTGTTGAAGCCCCGGTACCGCCAACGCTATCGATCCAGGTGAAGGCGGAGCGGGAACTGGTCCGGCTGGCTGCGGTGGCGCCGTCGGTGCGCAGGAGAGCGCGGGCACTTATAGATGAGGGCGCAGTCACTGATGAGGTCGCGGTGCGGTTACTGGGGCTGATCTGCGATGCAGACGAAGCGGTCGGAGAGGCCCTGTACTCAGCAGTAGCTGTGGCGGATAGACAATCGGCCGAATTGCTGACGGGCTGGTTGGTGGACGCGCGTGAAGTGGAACAAGTAGAATATGCGTTTCGTGAAATAGCTGCCCGGGTCAAGGAGTTCGCGCTCGGACGTCTAATCTTACTTAAGAAGACTGAGCTGAGCGCGCTCGACCCGAAGCGTGACACAGATGCGTTCGACCGCCTCTTCGGCGAGATAGCCGATTTGCAGCGCGCGCAGCAGCAGCTCAAGACGCACGAAGCTGGGGCAACCGATGTTGAGATGGAGCACAAGACGTGACGCCTGCACCGAGGAAGTCCGCACCAAGAACATCTGTTGAGCCTGCGAAGAAGGCCGCGCCGAAGGCGGCGCCCAAGGCTGCACCGAAGGCGGCACCGAAGCCCGCACCGAAGGCCGCGCCCAAGGCTGCACCGAAGGCGGCACCGAGGAAGTCCGCACCAAGAACATCTGTTGAGCCTGCGAAGAAGGCCGCGCCGAAGGCGGCGCCCAAGGCCGCACCCAAGGCCGCCGAGCGCAAGGAGGCGCACGAGAAGACCGCTCCAGAACTCGAGCTGTCAGCCGTGAAGACCCTGGTGAAGATGGGCAAGGCGAAGGGGAATCTCAGCGACGAGGAGATCCAAGGTGCGCTTTCGGACATCGATCTCTCCGAGGACCAGTTCGAGAACGTGTACGCCTTCTTCGCGAAGAGCGGGATAGACATCACGGAAGCGCACGTGACTGATGAAGACATCAATGACGTCCCGGAGGACCATGTGATCGATCCAGAGGCTGGGGACGTGCATGAAGACCAAGCGGCGACTGTCGCCGTAGCGGAGAAGCCTGTGGCCAAGACGCCCGCGAAACGCAAGGCCAGGCGGAAGGTAGACACTGTCGCATCGGCGCCTCTTACCAGCGATCCGGTGCGTATGTATCTGAAGGAGATTGGGAAGGTGCCGCTCCTGACGGCGCGTCAGGAAGTTGATCTGGCTATGAAGATCGAAGCCGGGCTGCTGGCGGTGGACGAACTTGATGCCGCAGCTGCCAAGGGTGTGAATCTCGGTCGGGCCGAGGTGAGACGACTTGAGCGTCTCGAGAGAATCGGGGTTGAGGCCAAGAAGCAGCTGGTGGAAGCCAATCTGCGTCTGGTCGTGTCGATAGCCAAGCGATATGTGGGTCGCGGGATGCTGTTCCTGGACCTGATCCAGGAGGGCAACCTGGGATTGATCAGGGCGGTCGAGAAGTTCGACTACGAGAAGGGTTTCAAGTTCTCTACCTACGCCACGTGGTGGATTCGTCAGGCTATCACCAGAGCAATCGCGGACCAGGCGCGCACGATTCGCATCCCGGTGCACATGGTCGAGACGATCAACAAGTTGATCCGAATCCAGCGTCAGTTGCTTCAGGAGTTCGGGCGGGAGCCGACTCCGGAGGAGATCGGCGAGAAGATGGAGATGACTGCCGAGCGAGTACGCGAGATCCTGAAGATCTCCCAGGAGCCGGTATCTCTGGAAACGCCCATCGGCGAGGAAGAAGACTCCCAGCTCGGCGACTTCATCGAGGACGGCGAGGCGGTCGTGCCGCCGGACGCGGCGAGCTTCTCGATGTTGCAGGAGCAGCTTGCAAAGGTCCTGGACAGTCTGTCGGAGCGTGAGCGCAAAGTGATCGAGCTGCGTTTCGGTCTGGAAGACGGTCATCCGCGCACTCTCGAGGAGGTCGGTCGGGAGTTCGGAGTGACACGCGAGCGCATCCGGCAGATCGAGAGCAAGACCCTGTGTAAGCTCCGGCATCCCTCGAGGAGTAGCCGCCTGAAAGAGTATCTGGAGTAATCTGTTCGCGGTCGTCGGACGTGCGAAAGCCCCGCAAGAACGGGGCTTTCGGTTGATTGGCTGGCTCCTCGGGTAGGACTCGAACCTACAACCCTCCGGTTAACAGCCGGATGCTCTGCCAATTGAGCTACCGAGGAATCTGGGTCGCGCTGTGCGTGGCGCGACTGCCGATTATACGGATAGCCTCCATGCTCCGCAACCGGATGATTGAGGTCGATTCTGCCAGCTTGCGGTATGATAATCGCTCGCGAACGCATGTCCTTAGGGGCCCGTAGCTCAACGGTGGAGCAGGGGACTCATAATCCCTTGGTTGCAGGTTCGAATCCTGCCGGGCCCACCACAGGAAGCAGCAGGCATGGCGCAGCGTAGCAGAGCCGAGAGACTTGGGCGCGTGCGCGGCAAGCGCAAGCGCGTCTACATCGCGGTGGCTGCGGCGGTTGCCGTTCTCGGCGTTGCAGCAGTCGGCATAGGGTTCGCAGCCGTCGCTTCGTGGGGAGACGGTAGTGCAGGGCGCGATGAAGGGCTACCGGCTTCTGCCGACTCATCGGAGACCGCTTCGTCGTCCAGGGTCTCGACACCCACCGTCTCTGTCGAGGTCCCGGACTTGGTGGGGATGCAGATCGCCGAGGCTGAACTCATGCTGGAGGCCGCAGGACTGGCGCTTGTGCGCGTTCCGACGCCTCCGGGAGACAGCGCAGTGGGCTGCGTGCTCTCACATGCTCCGAGCGGTGGTGAGCGGGTTGCGCGGGGCACTGTGGTGGAGGTGGTCTATGCGGATCCCGCAGCAGTGGCGACCGCACTGAACGGATCGGCGGCCGGACTTGTGGTCTGCATCGACCCGGGTCACCAGGCGGTTGCCAACAACGGGCAGGAACCAGTGGGTCCGGGTGCCACCGAAACCAAAGCGAAGGTCACAGGTGGGGCTGTTGGCGTGGTCACGGGGCAGGCGGAACACGTTATGGTCCTCGCTCTGAGCATGAAGATCAAGGAGCGCCTCGAGCGTTATGGCGTGACCGTGATCATGACCCGCAACACTGCAGATGTGGATATCTCCAACAGCCAGAGGGCCGCTGTTGCCAACGAGGCGAACGCGGACTTGTTCTTGCGCGTGCATGCTGACTCGAGCACTAACGCCGACGTTCGGGGAGTCTCTACTCTGTACCCCGGGGGCAATGCGTGGGTTGCGGCTATCAGCGAGGAGAGCCTCAGGGCCGCGGGACTGGTACACCAGGAGATTCTGGTGTCTACCGGTGCTTCTGATCGCGGTGTCTTGGCCCGCTCGGATCTGGCAGGATTCAACTATGCGACCGTGCCTTCGATCCTGGTGGAGACAGGCTATCTGTCGAATCCGGTGGACGATCGTCAGCTGGCGGACCCTGAGTATCAGGATCGGCTGGCCGATGGGATAACGCGGGGGATTCTGGAGTACTTGGGGGTAACCCAGTAAGGGCGTGGTCTGGCTACTGTGTTAGGGTGCTGGTCGTAGTCAGGGTGGTGTACCATTCCCGGCAGGGGGCACCGGCAAGGAGATAGCGCCATGCGCGTTCTTATCACCGGCGGCGCGGGGTATGTCGGCAGCGTCTGCACGCGGTCGATCATTGAAGCCGGTCATGAAGTGGTCGTACTCGACTCCTTGGAGCGCGGGCATCGCAGGGCGGTCGATCCCAGGGCGACGCTGGTCGTGGCATCTGTTGGCGATCGGGAAGTGCTGGATTCAGTTCTCCCCGGGATGGACGTCGTCCTGCGTTTCGCCGGGTATATCGATGTCGCTGAGTCGCAGCGCGACCCCGACCTCTACTACAGGAAGAACCTGGCCGAGCCGGTCATGATGCTAGATCGGATGACCTGCAACGGTGTCGGACGGCTGGTCTTCTCGTCGACCGCGGCGGTGTACGGCGAACCCCGCGAGGTGCCGATTCGCGAGGAGGCGCCAACCGAGCCCATAAACGTGTACGGGCGCACGAAGCTCGAGTTCGAGCGCATGCTCGACAAGGAAGCCGCACTTCACGGATTGCGTTCGATCCGTTTCCGCTACTTCAACGTGGCAGGCGCATTGCCCGACGGCTCCCTCGGCGAGGCCCACGATCCCGAGACCCACATCATCCCACGCGCCCTGCGCTCGATCGCGGCGACCGGCGCGTTCGAGATCTTTGGCGACGACTACGCGACACGTGACGGAACGTGCGTCCGTGACTACATGCACGTCTGTGACCTGGCGGCGGCGCACCTCGTCGCCTTGGAGGCCCTGGGCTCTGGTCACGCGGGTGGTGTCTACAACCTCGGCAACGGGGAGGGCTTCTGAAATCTCGAGGTCGCCCACGCATGCGGGCGCGCCATCGGCCGCGAAGTGGATGTACGCTTCGGACCGCGCCGGGAGGGGGATCCCGCACGGCTCGTGGCCTCTTCCGCAAAGGCGAGAGACGAGCTCGGCTGGCGCCTGGAACGTCCGGACCTTGATACGATCGTCGCCGACGCGTGGCGCTTCCAGGAGCTTCACCCTGACGGGTATGTCTAGAGCGTCCGGTGGGGCTAGCGCTGGGGCGCGAGACTGCTACAATGGGCGGCGTCGTTTGAGGCGACACGCGGGCGATTAGCTCAGTGGGAGAGCGCTTCCTTCACACGGAAGAAGTCACAGGTTCAAATCCTGTATCGCCCACCAGCCACTATCGGGGCCCCGGCGCAAGTCGGGGCCCCGTCGCGTACTCAGAGGAAATCGGCAGCTGGTAGACTGTTCGGCGTGATCATATCTGTCGACCATGTGACCAAGACCATCGGAGAACGCGTCCTGTTTGCGGACGCGTTCCTTCGTATCGGTGCGCGAGACCGCATCGCTCTGGTCGGGTCGAACGGTACGGGCAAGACCACACTGCTGGAGATCATCGCGGGGGAACAGCAGTGCGATGAGGGCGTCGTCACGCGAATCAAGGATGCGAGCGTGGGTTACCTGCGCCAGGAAGCTATCGAGATGGGTGGCCGGGCCGTGCTCGACGAGGTGCTGTCCGAGGCCTCCGGAGTCCAAGGGGTAGAGCACCGGATCCGCCTGCTGGAGAAGGAGTTGGAGACCGCAACGAACGAGGATGCCGAAGCTCTCCTCACAGAGTACGGCCGGCTGCAGGAGCGCTTCGAGCACATGGGCGGATACACGGTTGAGTCGGAGGCACGCGCCGTGCTCACGGGGCTCGGCTTCAAGGAGAGCGACCTGGGCCGCGATGTCGCCCAGCTGTCCGGCGGGTGGCTGATGCGTGTCGCGCTGGCAAAGCTGCTGCTTGTGGAGCCGGACGTCCTGCTACTGGACGAGCCGACGAACCACCTCGATCTGGAGAGCCTGACCTGGCTGGAAGGGTTCCTGAGAAGCTACGAGGGCGCGGTTGTCCTTGTCAGCCACGACCGTTCGTTCATGGATGCGCTCGTGACGCGGGTGGCGGAGATCGACCGTGGAAGGCTGACGGTGTACCACGGCGCGTATTCGGAGTACGAGAAGCAGAAGGCCGAAGACGTCGAGCGGCTGCGGGCGGCCAAGAAGCAGCAGGACCGGTACATCGGCCAGCAGGAGCGGTTCGTCGAGCGGTTCCGGTACAAGAACACGAAGGCGAAGGCCGTTCAGAGCCGCATCAAGGCTTTGGAGCGTGTGGAGAGGGTGGAGGTGCCCGAGGGCAGGAAGGCCGTACGCTTCACCTTCCCCCAGCCGGAACGCACGGGTAACGAGGTCGTACGCCTTGACGGCGTTGGGAAGGCCTACGGCGAGAACGTGGTATACAGCGACTTGAGCCTTACCCTGTACAGGGGTGACAGAGTGGCCATCGCGGGTCCGAACGGCGCAGGGAAGTCCACGCTGCTGCGAATCCTGGCGGGAGAGTTGGAGCCCGATGCCGGAGAGAGGACCCTGGGTCACAAGGTGACCGTCTCATATTTTGCGCAACACCAACTCGAGGCGCTCGGGCTGGAGAACTCGGTTCTGGACGAGCTGCTGGCCGCCGCTCCGGACTGGAGTCAGGAGAGTGCGCGTTCACTTCTGGGGACTTTCCTCTTCCACGGCGAGGATGTTCGTAAGCGGGTGAAGGTTCTCTCGGGCGGTGAGCGTGCGCGCCTGGCTCTGGCGAAGATGCTCGTTCGGCCAGCATCTTTCCTGTGTATGGACGAACCGACAAACCACCTGGACATCCAGGGCAGGGACGTGCTGGAGACGGCTTTACAGCAGTACACGGGCACGCTTGCGCTGATCACCCACGACCGTCATCTCATAGGGTCTGTAGCGAACCGCGTCGCCGATGTCCGCGACGGTGCAGTGCGCGTATACGATGGCGACTACGAGTACTACGCGCGCAAGCGCGCCTCGTCACAGAGTGCAATGCCGGGCTTAGGAGGCGGTGGGACGAGCAGAATGTCGGACGCCTCCGAGACCGCAGGTAGCCGCGTGCAGCAGGTGTCGCAGGAGCGTGCTCAGAAGGACCGTGGAGCGAGACGTGCGGAGGCGGAGAGACGCAATCGGCTCTACCGTGGTACCCGGGAGGCCCGGCGGCGTCTGGCGAGTGTGGATCAGGAGTTGGCCGTCGTCACGGCGAGACACGCGGAGTTGCTAGCAGCTTTGGGGGACAGTGAGCTGTATCAGGACAAGGCCCGCTTCGAGGCGACGATGGACGAGTACAGGGGCGTGAAGGATACGCTGGCAGCGCTCGAGGGTGAGTGGATGCAGTTGCACGAGGACATCGAGGCTTTTGCGGCAGAAGCGGGAGATGTGGATGGCTGACGGCGGTAGGTGAGAAGTCCTGCAATATTCCGGCACTTGTGAGCATATTCACGCTTGCATTAAGGAGTCTTGTGCCGTACACTTTCCGAAGGTGTTGCTACGGTGACCCCTTACCCCTGAGCCTCAAGGTGCCGGCCTTGGGGCTCAACCTTTGTGGTTTGAATCACGGAGTACCGTCCGTCGGCAAGTCACTCACGCGGTGTCAAGCCCGTGGATAGTGGTGCCGATAGGCTAGTCATGATGATCTCCAACCAGCAGATACGGCTAGCAGCGGAATACAGGGCAAGCCCTTGCGGTTTCGGGTGCTCGGGTTTGCGCGAATCCCGGCAGGTCTCGCCGGAGTTCCTCGAGAGGATGGTCACGCATGTCAGGGAGCTCCCCGACGTGCGCGAAGACCGCGTCGCCCATGGGCGAGTACTCGTTGAGTATGCGATGCCGTCGTCGGGCGAACTGGCGGCCAAACTGATAGGGCGCTTGGTCTCAGACTCCATCAGATAGCGCAGGTGAGAGTGCTGGTTCACGGCGCGGGCTCCCAAAGGGGGTCCGCGCTTCTGTTAGCATGGGATTGTGGCCCGGCCGGGGCGAACACGGTAGCCGTGTCGGCTGCTGTGACGTGGTTCCCCAGGGTGCTGATTGAGGGAATCCAGGTGGTCTCGGGGTTCTTGTGGGACCGGTCGTGTAGCCCTGCGGGTGTGAGCCACGGGAGGGGTCGTGACGGCTGCAGTGCGCGAATCACGGGCGATCGTACTCGTTCTGGACAGCGTCGGTGCGGGGGAGCTGCCGGACGCGGCCGAGTACGGGGATGTCGGGGCGAATACGCTGGCGAACATCTCGCGGGCCGTCGGCGGTCTGCGTATGCCGAATCTGCAGTCGATGGGCCTGGGGAACCTGACGGCTATCGAGGGCGTTCCGGCTGCTCCGTCGGCGACCGCGTCGTGGGGACGGTGTGCGGAGCGCTCCTCGGGCAAGGACACCACGACAGGGCACTGGGAGATGATGGGGCTGGTGCTGGATGCGCCCTTTCCCACGTATCCGGAGGGGTTCCCCCCCGAGGTGATCGACGAGTTCTGCAGGTTGACTGGACTCCCCGGAGTCCTGGGAAACACCGTTGCGAGTGGAACGACCATAATCAACGAGCTCGGCAACGAGCACTTGCGCAGCGGGCGTCCCATCGTATACACGTCGGCGGACTCCGTGTTCCAGATCGCCGCACACGAGGAGCGCTTCGGGTTGGACGCTCTGTACGACGCGTGCGAGATCGCGCGCGATGTTCTCACTGGGGAGCACTGCGTAGGCCGGGTCATCGCCCGACCGTTTGTTGGGCCGGACGGCAACGGCGTCTATCGGCGCACCCACCGGCGGCGCGACTACTCGGTGGTTCCCTTCGGACCGACGGCGCTCGATATTCTCGAGGAGGCGGGCGTACGGGTCTTGGGCGTGGGCAAGATCGGCGACATCTTCGCGTGGCAGGGCGTGACGTCCTCGGCACACGTTACCGACAACATGGACGGCTTCGATCGCTTGCTGGCCGAGGTGAGTCGCGCCGAACAGGGCTTCGTCTTCTGCAACCTGGTGGATTTCGACATGCTATGGGGTCACCGCAACGATCCGCGCGGCTATGCCGAAGGGCTTGAAGCGGTCGATCGTCGGATGCCGGAGCTGTTCGAAGCGATGGCAGACGGCGATCTGCTCATAGTCACGGCCGATCACGGGTGCGATCCCACGACGGACTCCACGGACCACAGCCGTGAGTACGTGCCGTTGCTGGCGAAGGTCAAGGGAGTGGATTCCGGAGTCGATCTTGGTATCCGGAGTACATTCGCGGATGTGGGTCGTACCGTTCTGGACTTCTACGATCTGGACTGCGCGCACACGGCCGGCACTTCATTTCTCGAGGAGGTGCGCTCCGCGTGAGGTCTGTCGAGCGCCTGATCGCAGCGAAACGTGATGGTCGCACGCACACCACTGACGAAGTGCAGCGGATCGTGGGCGCGTTCATGGATGGCGAGATGGCGGACTGCCAGATGGCTGCATGGCTGATGGCAGCCTGCATCAGGGGGCTGGACGGGGACGAGACCGTCGCACTGACGGATGCGATGGCTCGTTCGGGCCGAATGATCGATCTATCAGGCATCCCGGGAGTGAAAGTGGACAAGCACTCTACCGGGGGAGTGGGGGATTCGACGACTCTCGTGCTGGCGCCCCTGGTGGCCAGCTGCGGAGTCCCGGTGGCCAAGATGAGCGGCCGCGGCCTCGGTCACACGGGAGGGACTCTGGACAAGCTCGAGTCAATCCCCGGATTTCGCGTGGACATCGGGCCGGATGCCTTCATCGCGCAGGTTCGCGATATCGGGGTGGCGGTGATCGCCCAGAGCGATGACGTCGTTCCGGCGGACAAGAGGATGTACGAGCTGCGAGACCTGACAGCGACTGTGTCGTCGGTTCCGTTGATCGTAGCCTCGGTCATCTCGAAGAAGTTGGCGGGTGGAGCAGATGCGATCGTCCTGGACGTCAAGTGCGGGTCGGGCGCGTTCATGAAAGACGAGTCGCAGGCCCGCGCGCTTGCCGATGAATCGATCAGGGTCGGTGAGGCCCTGGGCCGGACGGTCACGGCGGTGATGACGGACATGAGCCAGCCTCTGGGATACGCGGTGGGCAACGCCCTGGAAGTGCGAGAGGCGATCGAGACGCTTCGTGGCGATGGACCACCGGACCTGTGGGAGCTGTGTCTCGTACTGGGGTCGGAGATGCTCGTAGCCGGACGCGTGGCTGCAGATGAGGTTGCAGCGCGAGGTCTTCTGGCGGATGCAGTGGAGTCGGGTCGGGCGCTCGCGACCTTCGCGAGATGGATAGCCGCGCAAGGGGGGGACCCGGGGGTTGCCGAGGACGTATCGCGGTTGCCCGTGGGAGCCCACCGACGCGTGGTGAAGGCGCGAAGCGGCGGCCTGGTCGCTGCGTTCGACGGCGAGGGTGTGGGGCGTGCCGCGATGGGCCTGGGTGCTGGAAGGATGAGGAGAGGGGAGCCCGTGGATCCGGGGGCAGGCATCGAGCTTGCTGTGAAGATCGGTGCTAGGGTGGATCCTGGGGACCCATTGGCAACACTTCACACCAACGAGCTATCGCGGCTTGACGAGGCCGAGGGGATGCTGGTGCATGCGATATCGATCATCGATGGTGAGTGCGCGCCACCACCGCTCGTGATGGAGATACGGCGATGACTCGCCCAGTGCCCCGGGGGCGCACGCACATCACAGGTATCGTCGTCGGCCACGCTAATCCCGATTTCGACGCGTATGCGTCCATGGTCGCGGCGACCAAGCTGTACGAGGACACCCGGGCCGTCTACCTGGGATCGCAGAATGCGAACGTACGGGAGTTCCATAACCTGCACGAGGAGTTTGTGGCTTTCACCGATCTCAAGACCCTCGACCTGGACGCTATAGAACGCGTGATCATGGTGGACACCCGGGAACCCGGTCGTGTCGGAGAACTGGGTGGTGTGGTCGCGCGCGAGGGTGTAGAGGTCATCGTCTACGACCACCACCCCCGCCAGGCGGGTGATGTCACTCCTTCGCAGGACCACTCGATGAACGTGGGCGCCACCACTTCGATCCTGGTGCACGAGATAAGAGACCGGGGTATCCCGATCACGCCGCTCGAGGCGACCGTGATGCTCCTCGGCATTCACGAGGACACCGGCTCGCTCACGTATCCGGGAACGACCGCCTACGACCTGGAGGCTGCGACCTATCTCATGGCCTCCGGCGCAGAGATGGAGGTTCTGAACCAGTTCCTCTCGCGGACGTTGTCTCCCGAGCAGAGGCGGGTCTTGGACATGTTGCTCGACTCGCTGGAGGTGTGGGACATCCACGGACAGGAGGTGGCGGTGGGGCGCGCGAGTGTCGAGGAGTACATCGACTCGGCATCCGTGCTGACGCACTACATCTGCGAGGACCTCGGCTACAGGGTGGCCATCGCCCTGGTGGCAATGCCGGAGAGGTTGCAGGTTGTCGGTCGCAGCCGTCTGGCTGAGGTGGACATCGGCAAGGTGCTCAAGCATATAGGCGGGGGAGGCCATCCGCAGGCGGCGGCTGCTGCGGTTCGCGGGGCCTCGATCGACGATGTGCTTCCCTCGTTGCACGAGGCCCTCTTGGCCGAGGTGCAACCACCGGCCAAGGCCACGGACATCGCGTCGGCACCCGTGCGTACGATTACACCTGAGACCGCAATGTCCGAAGCCGGCCGTATCATGGCGACCTGGGGACACGGCGGGTTGCCGGTCGTTGAAGACGGGCGGCTCGTGGGGCTGGTGACACGCAAGGATGTGGACAAAGCGACACGCCACGGGTTGGGGCACGCGCCAGCCACGGGCTTTATGGCCCGGGACCCGATAACGGTAGGGCCTGACACCGATATGATCGAGCTCGAGCGCCTGCTGGTTCGCACCGGCATTGGCCGGGTTCCTGTGGTCGAGGGTGGGGTGTTGACCGGCATCGTCACCCGAAAGGACCTGCTTCGCGCCGAGCACGGCGAGTCGTATCTCGACAGAAGGCTGACCCGGCAGCACAGCGAAGCATCTCAGCGATTCCTGGAGTCTCTCGGACGGCTCCCGGCAGATGTCAGCGAAGCCGTCACTGTGATCGGCCGATCTGCAGACGAGGCGGGTCTTCGAGCTCATGCTGTGGGAGGGTTCGTGCGGGACATGCTTCTGGGACAGGAGAACCTGGACCTGGACATCGTGATCGAAGGTGATGGCCTTACATTCGCTCTCGAGGTCGCCGAGCGGCTCGGGAAGCGGGTGAAGGTGCACCGGAGGTTCGGTACGGCAGTACTCGTGTGGTCCAAGACGCTGCATGTGGACATCACCAGCGCGCGAACCGAGTACTACCAGCGGCCCGGCGCCCTGCCGACGGTGGAGCGCTCGTCGCTCCGGCAGGACCTCTTCCGACGGGACTTCTCGATCAACGCAATGGCGGTATGCCTGAATCCGGAGTGTTTCGGGCAGATAGCCGACCCGTTCGGAGGGTTGTTCGACCTTGAACGAGGGGTTCTGCGGACCCTGCACTCTCTGTCGTTCGTCGAAGATCCTACGCGCATCATGCGTGCGGCTCGTTTCGAGAAGCGGTTCGGCTTCGCAGTGGACCCGGCGAGTGAGGCGTTGTTGCGGCAGGCTGTCGAGATGGCCATGTTGGAGGAAGTCAGTGGCGCGCGTCTTCGCGAAGAACTACTCGACATCATCGACGAGGACGTGCCTGCGGACATCCTGGCGCGTTTGCACGAGATGGGTGCCCTCGGAGGGCTGTTGCCGGAGGGCGTCAAGGTGCAGAAGGCTATTGCCGACGTGCGCGCGTGCGCGACGGCGTACGAAGAGCTGAAGCTTTCGTTCAAGAGGATGCCGCGGCGTCGGACGACGCTGATCGCGGCTATTGCAGGTTCGGCAGAGAAGGCCGAGGCGGACCGGTGGTGCCGTTGGCTGAGATTCGGGCGGGAGTACGCGGAGCCGGCTCTGGCAGCCGCAGAACGCGCCACAGGGCTTCTGGCAAGGCTGGGCGATCGCAGGAAGATCCGTCCGAGCAGGCTGTACTTCATGCTGGAGACACTGCCCGCCGAGACGCTGGTGTACCTGTGGGCGATCGGCGGGCGTACCGTGCGCAAGAGGGTTGAGGAGTTCTTGCGAGTGCTGGCCTCGATGCGGCCGGCGGTTAGCGGGGAGGACCTTATCGAGCTCGGGCTTGAACCGGGTCCGGCCTTTGCTGCTATTCTGGCTCAGGCCCGTGCCGACAGGCTGGACGGGAAGGTAGAGGGCCGCGAAGCGGAACTTGCGAATCTAAAGCGGCTCGCCAGGCGCGAGACCCGCTAGGAGCGGAGACTCATGTCGGACCTTGCCCTCGGGCTCTTCCAACTCGCCATGTTCATACCGGCGATCGTGCTGCACGAGGTGTCTCACGGGTACGTGTCGTACAAGCTGGGAGACCCCACCGCCAAGATGCGTGGCAGGATCACGCTCAACCCTATCAAGCACGTTGATGCTTTCGGTACGGTGCTCCTGCCCTTGTTGCTCTGGGCTACCGGTGGGCCGGTGTTCGGCTACGCGAAGCCGGTGCCCATCAATCCTGCGTACTACAAGGACTACCGCAAAGGCATGATGCTTACGGGACTCGCCGGGCCGGTGACGAATCTTGCGCTGGCATCGGTGGCGGGTCTAAGCGTGCGCCTTATGGTCGCGTTCGGGGCGCTCGGGACAGAGGTCATGCGTGCGGGTGACTGGGTCGCCCTGGCGTTGTACTACTTCGCGATGGTCAACCTGGTTCTGATGTTCTTCAACCTGATCCCCATCCCGCCGCTTGACGGCTCGCGCGTGCTGCCACTGTTCCTGTCCGACCGCGCGCTCGAGGTCTACCATGGCGTGGAGCGCTACGGGATCCTCATCTTCTTCGGGCTCCTGATGTTCCTCCCGAGGCTTCTTCCGAACGTGGACTTGCTGGGAGGCTACTTCAACCTTACCGTCGGCCCGCTGATGCACCTTCTGACCGGGGTGTAGGTCGCCGGCAGCTCTCGTAGTCGCACCACCTGTGCGTCGGTGGGTGCGGTAGAATACCTGCATCCGTCACCTGCACGAGGAGAGGCACCTCTGTGAGCCCTAGGAAGCGCGTGCTTACCGGTTACCGCCCCACAGGGCGGCTGACGCTCGGGCACTGGTTCGGCAACCTGCTGAACATGCGCGAGATGCAGGACTCGTACGAGGCGTACTACTTCGTGGCGGACTGGCATGCGCTGACCAGCGACTGGCAGGACACGCACGCGATACGGCAGTACACGGAAGAGATGGTGCTGGACTGGGTGGCCGCCGGGATCGATCCATCGAAATCGGTCATCTACCGTCAGTCTGACGTCCAGGAAGTCGCCGAACTGACGATGTACCTGTCGATGGTCACGCCGATGACGTGGCTGGAGCGGGTGCCGAGCTACAAGGAGCAGCGCGAGCAGATCACCGAGAAGGACCTCGGGAACGTGGGGTTCTTCCTCTACCCGCTGATGCAGGCTGCCGACATCACGATCGTGCGTGGCGATGTCGTGCCGGTGGGCGAGGACCAGCTGCCCCATCTGGAGCTGACCCGCGAGGTGGTTCGCCGCTTCAACAACCAGTACGGGCAGCTCCTTCCCGAACCGCAAGCGCTGATCGCGAAGGAAGGCGCGCGAGTTCCGGGCACTGATGGGCGAAAGATGTCCAAGAGCTACGGGAACGCGATCTACCTGTCTGAGAGCGAAGACGAGACGGCGGCCAAGGTGATGGGGATGGTCACCGACCCTGCGCGCAAGCTCAAGACGGATCCCGGAAATCCCGACATCTGTCCGCTGCATCAGATCCACAAGCTGGTGACGTCCGATTCGGCTGAGATCGCCGAGTGGGAACGCTGCTGCCGTGTGGCCGAGTGTGGGTGCGTGGCGCACAAACGGAAGCTGATCGAGGACCTGAACGCGTACTTGCGGTCGTTCAGAGAGCGCCGCGCGGAGCTTGCCTCGACTCCCGGGTACGCCTGGGAGGTGCTCGCCGAAGGCGCTGCCAAGGTCCGGCCTGCTGTGGAGGAACTGATGGGTGCTGTTAGGCGTGCGATGCACGTGGACGCCGAGCAGTAGGAGATGTCCTACCGGATCCACACAGAGGGCTTTGAGGGGCCTTTCGATCTCCTCCTCCAGCTCGTTGCGAAGCAGAAGGTGGACATCGCCGATCTGTCGCTTACTGACATCGCGGACCAGTATTTGGAGTATCTGGATCGCATGGGCGATCTGGACCTTGACGTCGCGAGTGACTTCCTCCTCGTCGCGGCTACCCTCCTGGAGATCAAGGCCGCGTCGCTTCTCCCTCGTGACGAACCTATGGACATGGTCGAGTTCGAGGACATGTCCCCCGAAGAGGCGCGCGAACTGCTCATCGCGCGGCTGCTGGCCTACAAGCAGTTTAAGAACGCTGCGGCGGAACTCTCGGCTCGCTACGAGGCGGAGGCGCTGACCCACTCGCGTGCTGCGGGTCTCGAGGAGCCTTTCCTCCAGCTGATGCCCGACTATCTGGAGGGTGTGACTCTCCACGGCCTTGCAGTGATCTGCGCGGACCTGGTACATCGGCGTGACGTGTTCCTGCTGGAGGCCGACCATGTGGCGTCTGCGCCGATCAGCCTGGAGGCACACGTCGATGACGTCGCGCGGATTATGCGCAGCAAGAAACGCACGAGCTTCAAGCAGCTTGTGAGGTCGGACGCCCCGCTGGAGGAGCTAGTCGTCACCTTCCTGGCGATTTTGGAGCTGTACAAGCGCGGCTTGATCGTGCTGGAGCAAACCGAGCTGTTCGGAGACATAGAGATCGTGGGGACGGGAGGCAAGGCATGAGTCGCAAGGATTCAGACGTGATGGGTGCCATAGAGGCCCTGCTGTTCGTATCCGACGAGCCGGTGGCGACCTCCCGCTTGGCGAAGATCGTAGAGGCCCCCGTTGCGGAGGTGGAGTCGGTGCTCCGGGAGCTCGCGAGCGAGTACGCCGAGGAAGAGAGGGGCTTCCAGTTGCGGGAGGTTGCCGGAGGCTGGAGGCTGTACACGCACCCGGCATACCACAGCCAGGTGGAAGAGTACGTGCTGTCCTGGGACACCCGCCGACTTTCGCAGGCGGCGCTCGAGGCTCTGGCTGTGATCGCATACCACCAGCCGGTGACACGGCAGGGCGTGAACGCGATACGCGGCGTGAACAGCGAGGCGGTCATCTCGTCACTGATAGAGAAGGGTTTCGTTCGAGAGGCAGGGCGCGACCGCAATCCGGGGAGCGCCATCCTGTACGGCACGACGCGGACATTCCTGGAGCGCTTTGGACTGAAGGATCTCTCGGAGTTGCCACCGATCGAGGAATTCGCTCCGGACCCTGACACCGAGCTTGCGATCAGGGAACGTTTGAACGCGTTGGAGGGCAGCGTGCTGGACATCGACGAAGGTCTCGACGCAGAGGAAGACGTTGATCCAGAGGACGACGATGGCGCCGAAGAGGAATGATGCCGCGCCCGACGCCGTGGCTGCCGAAGCGTGTTGTGAGCCAGAACGCATTCAGAAGTTCCTTGCGCGCGCGGGCGTCGGATCCCGTCGCAGTGCCGAGCAGATGATATCCGACGGCCGCGTGAGCGTGAATGGAGCCGTTGTCGTGACGCCGGGCATGAAGGTGAGGCCGGGGGTGGACGACGTGTGTCTGGACGGTTGTCCGGTCGAGGCGCCGCGCGAACTCAGGTATTTGATGCTCAACAAGCCGGCAGGTGTGGTGACCACTCTGGACGATCCTCAGGGCCGACCGACAGTGGCAGGCTTCATGCCCGCGGATGGTCCCCGCCTGTTCCCGGTCGGCAGACTGGACCTTGCGACCACAGGCTTGCTGCTGCTCACCAACGACGGCGAACTCGCGCATGCCCTGATGCATCCTCGCCATCACGTAGAGAAGGTGTATCGTGCCGAGGTCGACGGGGTACCTGATGCCGAGGATATCCGCAGGCTTGAAGAAGGTATCGAGCTGGACGACGGGCTCACGGCACCGGCTCGCGCGGTGCTAGTGGAGGTCCTGGACGGGCGGGCGATCGTGCACCTCACCCTTCGGGAGGGTCGCAAGCGTCAGGTCCGGCGCATGCTCTCGTCGGTGGGGCACCCGGTGCTCGAGTTGTGTCGCATCGCTTACGGCCCGCTTCCGCTGGGCGAGCTTGCGGAGGGTGCGGTAAGGGAGCTTGTCGATGATGAGGTCGCGCAGCTGCGTGCTGCTGCAGGAGGTGCCGGGTAGATGTTGGCTGTGCTCACTGGACCTGTTCGTAGCGGGAAATCGCGTTTCGGACTGGACCTCGCGCTGTCGTCGGGTGCGCCGGTTGTGATTGCCGTCGGCGCGCAACCGGACGATTCGGAGATGGAGAGGCGCATCGCGCGCCATCAGGCGGATCGTCCTGCGGGGATCAGCGTGGTCGAGACCTCTGCAGATCGCGGATGGCTTGCGGCGGTACCCGAAGACGCGTGTCTTGTCGTGGACTGCCTCGGCACTGTTCTGGGCGGCATTCTTGCCGGACTGCTGGAGAGCGGTGTGGAAGTGGCTGACGCGAGCGCCGAGCAGCAGGCCGAGGAGGCTGCCGGCACCTTGGTGAAGGGTCTTGTCACGCGAACCGGGCCGACAGTGGTCGTGACCAACGAAGTCGGGTGGGGCGTGGTCCCCGCCACTGCGCTGGGGCGCCTGTTCCGTGATGTGCTGGGCCGAGCCAACCGCGATCTGGTGGACCAGGCTGACGCGGCGTGGCTAGTGGTGGCCGGCCGCTGCATAGACCTTGGCGCCGCGGGTCGGGAGGTGTCATGGCCGACGACATGACGGGGTATTCCGGCCCCTACGAACGTGATCTATACGCGCTTGTGGACTCTGTGAACGAGCCCGATCGCGCGATAGCGGATCGGATGTGGGACCATCTGGACGCGCTGACAAAACCGCCGAAGAGTCTCGGCAAGCTGGAAGAGATCGTCGTGAAGATGGCTGTCGCGCAGCAGTCTGAGACTCCCGAGGCGGCGCCTTGCGCGATAGTGCTCTTCGCCGGGGACCACGGGGTCGTCGATGAGCGGGTATCGGCGTGGCCGTCCGAGGTGACCCGGCAGATGGTTGCGAACTTCGTCGCAGGCGGTGCGGCGATCAACCAGCTGGCGGCCCATGTCGGAGCAAGACTCGTCTTGGCCGACGTTGGGGTAGCTTCAGACACGAGCGATCTGCCGGGGGTCCTGCAAGCCAAGGAGCGGCAGGGCACGCGGAACCTCGCAAAGGAACCGGCGATGACTCGCGAAGAGTGCTCTGCGGCGTTTCTCTCAGGTGCGCGGATCGTGTCCGATCTTGCGCAAGAAGGAGTGCGGGTCGTCGGTGTCGGAGAGATGGGGATCGGCAATACGACGTCCGCATCCGCTCTAGTGGCCGCGTACACCGGGGTTCCTGTGAGCCGTATCGTCGGGCGAGGTACGGGGATCGACGATGCGACGTTGAGCAGGAAGGGCCGAGTCATCGAGAGCGCGATGGCGCTTCATGCACCTGCGTCGGCGGATGCTGTTGGCACCCTGGCGAGCCTTGGAGGTCTGGAGATCGCGGCGATGGCGGGAGCGTTCGTAGGAGGCGCGGCTGCAGGGATCTGCGTAGTGAGTGACGGTTTCATATCCAGCGCAGCGGGTCTTGCGGCCGCACGTCTGTGTCCGGCGTGTCTGCCACACATGTTCGGGTCGCATCTGTCGGCGGAACCGGGACACCGAGTTGCGCTGGTCGACCTGGCCATCGAGCCGATGGTCGATCTTGATATGCGACTCGGGGAGGGGACGGGGGCTGCGATCGCGATGGGCATAATGGGCGCCGCGTGTGCAGTCGCGAACGGTATGGCCACGTTTGCGGAGGCGGGCGTCACGGAACGCGAGGACGTGTGAGTGCGTCTCGGGACATAGCCGCAGCCATTCGTCTGCTGACCATCGTGCCCGTCGGCTCGCTCGAAGGTGGGGAACCTGCACGGTACTTTCCGCTCGTTGGTTGGCTGTACGGGCTGGTAGCGGTAGGTATCGCTCAGGTCTCAGGGTTGCTTCACCGGTCAGATGGCCTGGAAGCGGTGGTCGTTGCGGCGCTGGTCGTGGGCACCTGGGCGTTGTTGTCAGGTCTGCTGCACGTAGACGGGCTTGCAGACAGCGCTGACGGACTGGGGGTCCGCGGGGACGCGCAGCGGCGCATGGAAGTGATGAAGGACAGCTCCGTAGGAGCCTTCGGTGTCACCGCGATAGTGCTCGTCCTCGTACTTGAGGTCGCGGCGGTGGCTGCAATCGTGGAGAGCCAGTGCCTGTGGGCCCTGGTGGCAGCGCCGGTCATCGGCAGGTGGGGTGCCGCTATGGCGCTCATGTACCGCACGCCTGCGCGTGCGGGCGGATTGGCGATGCGGTATGCCAGCCACCCGAGCGTCGCCGGCGTCGGAATGGCGTCGGCGTTCGTCGCGCCACTGCTTGTGTTTGCGTGGCCGCCATCTGCCAGTGTGGCTCTGGTCACATTGCTGGGAGTGGCCTTCGCTGTGGTCGCTCCGGGAGTCTTCGCGCGTCGCCTTGGCGGCATCACCGGTGACGTTCTTGGAGCCACGGTGGTCTTGAGCGAAGCGTTCGTCCTGTGCGCGGGGGCACTGATAGGAGGCTTCGTGTGAGTGCTCGTCCAATGAGGGTCATGCTGGTGCGTCACCCGGAGACCGAGGCGAACTTGGTGGGGCGATACATCGGACGGAACCATTCGCCGGTGACTGATCGGGGGCGGCTGCAGATGCGCTGGCTTGCACGCGCAGTGGCCGAATGGAACCCCGAGACGGTACTCTCCTCGCCGCTGGAGAGGACTCTGGATGCTGCCAGGGCGGTTGTACCGGCAGGGGTACCGCTTCGTGTTCTGGACGATCTGGTGGAGATCGATTTCGGTGATGCCGAGGGCTACACGTATGCGGAACTGCAGGAGAGAGGTCTGGAGCTCGACTACACCGGGAGCGGTCCGATAGCGCCCGGAGGTGAAACGGTCGCCGAGTTCGAGGCGCGAGTCGTGCGAGCGGCCGAGGAGATCGAGCGCAGCGGGATGCGAGTGATGGTGATGACCCACGGTGGGGTCTTGAGACGTCTTGTGACCCACTGGCTCGACCTGTCCGTTGGGTCAGGATGGAGCCTGGCGTTCCCGAATGCTGCCATAGCGGTGCTGAGATTCACCGACGAGATGCGTGTCCTCGAGAGTCTCACACCACCCCCGGGATTCGACGAGCAGTCTCCCGGGCGGAGGGCCTGGCACTTGTAGGAGAGGCGCTGCTGCGGGACAATCCTCGGCAACCCTGGTTGGAGGAGTATCGCTGTGGTGTGGGAACGGTTGATCCGAGAGGAACTCAGCACGCTAGTGCCCTACGCGCCGGGACTGCGCGAGGAGCAGGTGCGCGAGCGCTCGGGCAGAGACGACATCTGCAAGCTGTCGAGCAACGAGCATCCGGCCGGGCCGTTTCCATCCGCGATTGCCGCTATGAGTCGGGAGCTGCCGGAGCTGAACCGCTATCCCGAGGGGGCGTGCATGGCGCTCCGGGAGAGGCTTGCGGTGAAGCACAGCGTGCCTGTGGAGCAGATCGCGGTCGGCAATGGCAGCAACGAGCTGTTGAGGCTGATCGGCCAGGCGGTGCTCCGTCCGGGGGACGAAGTCGTCTACCCGTGGCCCTCGTTCATTGTGTATCCCATGGTGACGACGATGTTCGGCGCCACACATGTGAAGGTTCCGCTCACCGGCGGCATTGACTACGATCTCGACGCGGTCCTGGCAGCGGTCACCGACAAGACGCGGATCGTCTTCCTCTGCAATCCAAACAACCCCACAGGCACCATCTACACTCGCGACGCCTTCGAGCGGTTCCTGTCGGCGCTGCGCGACGACATCGTGCTTGTGCTTGATGAGGCGTACTTCGAGTTCGTCACCTCGGAGGAGTATCCGGATGGCCTGGACTACTTCGACGGCGTGCGTCCCGTAGCCGTGCTGAGGACCTTCTCGAAGATCTACTCACTTGCGGGACTGCGGATCGGGTACGGCATCATGCCAGCTCCGCTGGTGCATGCGATAGATTGCATCCGCGAGCCCTTCAACGTTAACTCCGTAGCGCAGGCTGGTGCGTTGGCGTCCCTGGATGACGAGATCGAAGTATGCCGACGCCGCACCGAGAACCAAGAGCAGAAGACCTACCTCTATTCGGGCTTCGACCGGCTCGGCATCGAGTGGGTGCCGTCGGAAGCGAACTTCGTCTGGATCCGGACGGAGCGGCCGGTCGAAGTATTCGACGCTCTCCTCGAGGAGGGCGTGATCGTCCGGGGGTTCGGGACGACGCCGGCGCTGAGGGTGGGCATCGGCACCCCCGAGGACTCGCGCCGGACGATCGAGGCGTTCGAGGCGGTCGTCGCCCGGCTCGGTAGCGTTTAGACGGTACCGAGCTGTGACGGCCGGGTATGACCGTCACAGGTGCGCGCCAAAGGCGTGCTGAAGGGGTGAGGCACCGTGCTCGTCATCATGAAAGACCACGCGTCCGCCGGGGACGTTCAACATGTGGTGGACCTTCTGGAGGAGGCGGGTGCTGAAGCGCATCTGTCCCGCGGTGAGGTCAAGACCATCATCGGGGTCATCGGCGACCGTGAGGTCATATACTCTCTCGAGTTCGAGGGCCTGAGCGGTGTAGAGCAGGTCATCCGCGTTCTGAAGCCGTTCAAGCTGGTTGGCCGGGACTTCCAGCCTGAAGACACTGTGGTCGATCTCGGGAAGACCGCTGTCGGTGGGGGAGCGTTCGCCGTGATCGCTGGGCCTTGCTCGATAGAGTCCGAGGCACAGATGTTCGCGTGTGCGAGGGCGGTCAAGGCGTCCGGTGCCACGATGCTGCGGGGCGGAGCGTTCAAGCCACGTTCGAGTCCCTATGCGTTCCAGGGCATGGGCGTTGAGGGACTCCGTCTTCTGCGGGCGGCGGGAGACGAGGTAGGACTGCCCGTGGTCACGGAGGTCCTCGACGTACGCGACGCCGTTGTGGTGGCCGAGTACGCCGATGTGCTGCAAGTAGGGGCCCGGAATATGCAGAACTTCATGATGCTCGAGGAGCTCGGCACGATGCAGAGGCCGGTACTCCTGAAGCGCGGACTGTCGGCCACGATTGAGGAGCTCCTCTCTGCCGCGGAATACATTCTCAAGGGCGGCAATCGCGACGTGATTCTCTGCGAACGCGGCATCAGGACCTTCGAGACGTACACCCGCAACACCCTGGATCTCTCGGCGGTGGCTGCGCTGAAGTCGCTGACCCACCTGCCTGTGGTGGTAGACCCATCGCATGCGACCGGTCGGCGCGACCTGATCGGACCGATGTCCCGGGCGGCCGTGGCTGCGGGTAGCGACGGGCTTATGATCGAGGTGCACCCTGACCCCGAGCACGCGCGGTGCGACGGCCCGCAGTCGCTCACTCCTGAAGACTTCGATCTGTTGATGGATGACCTGGGTCCGCGCATAGTGCTGGAGGGCAAGACCGTGGAGGTCTCCGGATGACCGTGCGCAAGCTGACCGTGGTGGGTTTCGGACTCATAGGCGGGTCTATTGCCGCAGCTGCCCGGCGTGCGTCGGCGGGCGTACGCATCCGCGCAGTCGATGACGATGCGGACACGCTCGAGTACGTGTTGTCTTCCGGAATGGCGGATGAGGCATTGTCGGCAGACGCCGCCTTGGCGGCCGGATGGTTCGTTGACGTGGAGACCGATCTGATAGTCCTCGGCACGCCGGTAGCAGGCACGGTGGAGTGGCTGAGGCGACTTGCGTACGAAGGATACACGGGCATAGTCACGGACGTGGCATCAACCAAGACCGCAGTGGTGGAGGCGGCCAGAAGGGCCGGCCGCGGTTACCGATTCGTTGGCGGCCATCCGATGGCGGGTTCCGAGCGAAGTGGCGTTGAGGCTGCGAGCGAGACGCTCTTCGACGGCGCGTACTATATCCTCACGCCGTCCGAGGATACGGACATGGGCGCCTACCGGCTGGTCCATGCTTTCGCGGCATCCCTGGGCGCCAGGGTGGTGTCCGTGGATGCGGCAGCGCATGACGAGGCGGTGGCGATCGTCAGCCACGTGCCGCATGTCGCAGCGGCTGCACTGGTGGAGCTTGCGCGGATCAGGGCGGAGGAGGCAGGCGCCGACCTGTTGCGTCTGGCCGCAGGCGGCTTCAAGGACATGACGCGGATAGCCGCCGGAAGCCCCGAGCTGTGGACCGGCATCTGCCTGGACAACGCGGCTTCGGTCGTGGCGGGAATTCGTGGGCTGGAGCGCGTGCTAGGCGAGTTCCGTGAGTCGGTGGAGGCGGGCGATGCCGAGGGCGTGCGTGCCCGGCTAGCAGGTGCGGCGGACGTGCGGCGCGGTCTTCCCGCGCAGTGGGTGCCGGCCACCACGCGCTTGCGTGAACTCTCGGTACCCGTAGAGGACAGACCGGGTGTGGTGGGGATAGTGACGACGGCTGTAAGCCGGGCGGGGTGCAATATCGAGGACATCGAGATCGACCACCAGTCCGAGGACAGCGCCGTTCTGCGCCTGCTGCTCACCGACGAGGGGGACCACGAGGCGCTCATGGCAGAGCTGAGATCGCACGGGTTCCTGCCCCAGCTGCGTGCGTTGAAGGAGGACGAAGGCTGATGGATGCCCGTGTCTCTCGCGCGACGGTCTGCCTGAGCGGTGACATCCACGTTCCCGGGGACAAGTCGATCTCGCACCGGGCCGTCCTGTTCGCCGGCATGGCGGAAGGGGAGTCGCGTCTCCTGGGGGTGCTGGACAGCGAGGACGTAAGGTCGACGATAGCCGCGGTCACTTCGCTGGGGGCCGAGGTGGCCGAGGAAGGCTCCGGCTCGATGGGGCTGCGGTTTGTCGTGCGAGGTTGGGGCGAGTCGGGACCGAAAGAGCCGGCAGAACCTCTGTTCTGCGGGAATTCCGGAACGACGGCCCGGCTTGTCCTGGGCGCACTTGCCGGATGGCCTGTGCCGGTCACCCTGGCCGGCGATTCATCGCTATCCCGTAGGCCGATGTTGAGGGTCTGTGTACCGCTCCGCGCAATGGGAGCTTCGATAGACGCGTCCGACAACGGTACCCTGCCGGTACGTATGGTCGGCGGGGACCTCGTGCCCATAGACTACGTGTCGCCGGTGGCGAGCGCTCAGGTTAAGAGCGCGATTCTTCTCGCAGGACTGCGAGCGGCAGGCACCACGCGCGTGGCAGAGCCTGTCTTGAGCCGCGACCACACCGAGCGGATGCTGCCCGCGTTCGGAGTGATGTGCGACCGGGATAACCAGACGACAAGCGTCTCGGTGACAGGCCCGGTGACGTTGTTGGGCGCAGACGTGGTCGTTCCCGGCGATCCGTCTTCGGCGGCGTTTCTCGCAGTAGCGGCGGCGATCGTTCCCGGAAGCGCCATACGAATCCTCAACGTGGCGGTGAATCCGACTCGCACAGGCTTCCTGAAGGTACTCACGCGTATGGGTGTGGACCATTCGGTGGATGAAGTGAGGTTCCGGGAGGGAGAGCCGCTAGGAACGCTCTCGGTGCGCTACTCAAAGGGAGTCGCCGCCACAAGGGTAGTGGCAGAGGAGGCTCCATCGCTGATCGACGAGGTCCCGATCCTCGCTCTGCTGGCCACCCAGGCCGACGGCGTCACGCGATTCGAAGGCATATCGGAGCTTCGGGTCAAAGAGTCCGATCGCCTGGAAGCCATCCGCAGCGGGCTTGCCGCGTTCGGCGCAGACGTCACCGCCGGTCCCGATTGGCTCGAGGTGAAAGGGCCGTCGTGTCTTCAGGGCACAACCGTAGACTCACTCGGCGATCACAGGCTTGCGATGACCTGGGCGATCGCGGGGCTTGTGGCCGAAGGTACGTCGGTAGTCCGCTCGTTCGAGGCGGTGGAGGTCTCGTATCCGCGATTTCTCGAGGATGTCGTGTCGCTCATGGGGGGCGGTCAGTGACGGGGGGCATGCTAGAATTCGCTTGCTGTCCACCTGACCCGGGAGCTGCGAGTGATCATCGCCATAGATGGCCCCGCTGCCAGCGGTAAATCGACTGTCGCCAAGTCGGTAGCAAGGCGACTAGGCGCGCGTCATCTCGACACAGGCGCCATGTACCGCGCGGTTGCGTGGCTTGCCCTCGAGAGAGACGTCCCGCTCGATGACTGGTCGGCGCTTACAGGACTGGCGGAAGCGAATCCTGTCACGTTCGAGTATGCCGACGGTGCGGCGATCGCCACGTCGGTCCGCATTGGTGGCCGCGATGTCACCACCCAGATCCGCCTGCCCGTGGTGGACGCCAACGTGAGTGCCGCAGCAAGCGTTCCCGGGGTTCGCACTTCTCTGGTCGCGCAGCAGCGTGAGTTGGCTGGCGTGTCGGACACGGTCGTAGAGGGCAGGGACATCGGGACGGTGGTATTCCCGTTGGCGGACGTCAAGGTTTTCCTGACGGCATCGGCCGAGGAGCGCGCGCGCAGAAGGCAGCTGGACCTCGCGGCACAGGGTCACGCCGTAGAGCAGGCCGAGGTGCAGGCACGTCTGGAGCGCCGGGATCACATCGACTCGACGCGCGAAGCGAGTCCGCTGGAGGCTGCCGACGATGCGGAACTGCTCGACACCACCGGACTGTCCATCGACGAAGTCGTGGATGCGATCGTATCGAGAGTCGAAGCGGCGCGATGAGGGGCTTCTTGCTGGCAAGGTCGGTCAGGGCGACCGCAGGACATGTCGTGCGGTTCGCCTTCCGGACACGGCTCACCGGTGCGGAGAACATCCCGGCGGGCGGTGCGATACTCGCCGGCAACCACGTGTCTTATCTGGACCCGATTCTTCTGTGGTGCGCCTCGCCGCGTCCGGTGCACTTCATGGCGAAGCGCGAATTGTGGGAGAGTCGGGTGATCGCATGGGGGCTCCCGAGACTGTGGGCGTTCCCCGTGAGCCGCGGTGAACCCGACCGTACCGCCATAATGACTGCAGCCGATCTTCTGAATGCAGGTGAACTCGTAGGTGTCTTCCCGGAGGGCCACAGGTCGGCGGATGGCGCGGCATCTATGGGCGAGGCGCACGGCGGCGCAGCGTTCATCGCACTTAGAGCCGGTGTCCCGATAGTGCCGATCGCGTTCGTAGGGACAGAGAAGGTGTGGCCGAGAGGAGCGCGATGCCCCAGGCCTGGCCGTACCTTCATACACGTAGGGAAGCCGTTGTTCCCGATGGACGTGCTTCGCGAGGGGAAGCGCAAGCAGCGGGTCGAAGAGATCACCGCGCAGCTGATGAAGCGGATCGCGGATCTGCTGGACGAGGCCAGGGGGGCTGTGTCGTGAAGGTAGTTGTGGCGAGGCACGCCGGCGTGTGTTACGGAGTGGAGCGTGCGCTCAAACTGGCTGAAGAGGCGGTCGCCGTCGGCGGGGAAGTGTCCACACTCGGCCCGCTCATACACAATCCCCAGGCAGTTCTGGCGCTGCAGGCCAAGGGTGTGAGCGTCGCTTCGTCTCTCGAGGACGTCTCGAGCGGGACGCTTGTGATCAGGTCGCATGGCGTCGATCCGGCTGTCATAGCGGCTGCGCAGGACAAGGGGCTAGAGGTCATAGATGCGACGTGCCCCTTCGTGAGCGCTGCCCATCACTGCGCCGCCGACCTCAGCGAATCGGGATATGCCGTGGTGATTGTCGGCGAATCGGACCATCCGGAGGTCGAAGGTATTCTGGCCCATGCAGGAGGCGTTGCGACGATAGTCCAGCATGCCGAGGACCTGCCTGCGCGCCTGCCAGGTCGGCGCATCGGTGTCGTGGTGCAGACCACCCAACCGCCTTCCGTGCTCCAGGAGGTGGTCGATGCGCTGCTGCCCCGAGTCTCGGAGCTGAGGGTGTGCAACACGATATGCAGCGCCACTGCCAAGCGGCAGGAGTCTGCAGCCGAGCTGGCCGAATCGGTCGATGTCATCGTCGTGGTCGGCGGGCACAACTCGGGCAACACCACGCGGCTGGCAGAGATATGCTTCGCGCGCAATCCGCGGACGCACCATGTCGAGACGGCCGACGAGCTGGATGTCGCGTGGTTCGAAGGGGCGCGAGTCGTGGGCGTCACGGCCGGCGCGTCTACTCCGGACGTTCAGATTCGCGGTGTGATAGACGCCGTAGAGGCCCTGTCCTCAGATGCGTGAGAGCCTGCGCGGCGGAACCGTCACGGCGGTCGGACCCGGTGCGGCCGAGCGTGCGGGTCTGCGGCCGGGCGACATCGTGACGGCGGTCGACGGCGTACCCGTTCGCGACATCATAGACTGGTGGTGGTCCACCGACGCAGCGGCATTCACCGTGAACGCGCGCCGGGGTCCCGCTGAGATCTCGTTCACCGTGGAACGTACGCCGGGCGAGCCTCTGGGTGTGACATTCGCCGACAGGCTCTTCGACGGGGTGCGCGAGTGCGAGAACGCGTGCGTGTTCTGTTTCATCGCGGGTCTCCCGTCCGGCATGCGTCCCGCACTGTACGTGCGTGACGATGACTACCGGCTGTCATTCCTATCGGGCAACTTCGTGACGCTGACCAATGTCGACAGCACGGACATCGACCGGATCATCGAGCAGCGCCTGTCTCCTCTGCACGTGTCGGTGCATGCGGTCGATGCGGATGTTCGAGCGAGGCTGATCTGCCCTGCAGCGGGTGACAGTGCACTGGAGGTCTTGGACGAGCTGCTGGGGGGCGGTATCCAGGCGCACGTGCAGATCGTGCTCGTTCCGGGCATCAACGACGGCTCGGTTTTGGACGAGACGCTGTCCTACCTGTATGAGCGCCCGGGAATCCTGTCGGTTGGTGTGGTGCCGATGGGTTACACGGCGCACCAGAGCCGCTGGATGTTCTCCTACGATGCGGGCGGTTCCGCCGAAGTGCTGGAGCTCATCGATGAGTGGCAGGACCGGGCGCGAACCGAGCGTGGGGTGGGTTGGGTCTACGCCGCGGATGAGTTCTACTTCCTGGCGGGGAAGAACGTTCCGTCCGCGAGCGCGTACGACGACTTCCCGCAGTACGAGAACGGGATCGGGATGGCGAGCGCGTTCCGGGCCGAGTTCGATCCGTCGGCGTGTGGAACCCGTGGGGCGATCACACTGGTGACGGGGGAGATGTTCGCGCCCTTCCTGAGCAGGCTGCTGGCCGACCGGGGGTGCGGGGGAGTGCGTGTCCTCCCTGTCCGCAACTCCGTTCTGGGCGGCAATGTCAGCGTCACCGGGCTGTTGGCCGGAGCCGACATCATCGCTGCAATAGGGAACGATGGCGGTCAAGGGACCTACCTAGTGCCTGACGTTGTAGTAAACTCCGACGGGCTGTTGCTCGATGACGTACCGGCCGACAGACTCGCGGAGCTTGCGAGAGCCGAAGTGCGGATTGTCGGCAGTGACGCGGGCAGTCTGGCAGACGCCCTGAAACCGGATGAAGGACGGGCGCTGTAATGACTTTACCTATCGTTGCCGTGGTGGGCAGGCCGAATGTCGGTAAGTCGACGCTCGTGAACCGGCTCATACAGGCGCAGGATGCGATCGTTCACCCGACGAGCGGCGTGACACGCGACCGTAGCTACCACCGCACGGACTGGAACGGTCGCGACTTCATGCTGGTGGACACGGGGGGCATCGAGTTCGCGTCAGGAGACGCTTTCGGAGACTCCATCCGCGATCAGGCCGTGGTGGCTGCCGAGGAGGCGGACATCGTCGTCTTCCTGGTGGATGGTGCGGTGGGGGTTGCCCCCGGGGACGATGAGGTGGCGGCGCTTCTACGGAGGAGCAAGAAGCCCGTCTTCCTGGTGGTGAACAAGCTCGATACGCCCGGGCGCGAGGAGGCGATCCACGACTTCTGGGGTCTTGGCCTCGGCGAACCGTGGCCCGTGTCGGCGTTGCATGGCCACGGTTCGGGCGATCTGCTGGACGGTCTCGTAGAGGCGCTTCCCGATTGGGACGATACGGTCGAGGAAGAAGGCATAGGCGTCGCGATAATTGGCAAACCGAATGCGGGCAAGTCCTCGCTGTACAACAAGCTGCTGGGACGCGAGCGGGCGATCGTGTCGGAGGTAGCCGGAACCACGCGGGACGCCATAGATACCGTGCTGCACGATGGCGACACGGTATTTCGGCTGGTGGACACGGCGGGTCTGCGCCGGAAGTCCCAGATCGACGAGTCGGTTGAGTACTACGGATTCGTCCGGGCCATGCGCGCTATCGACAGGGCGGACGTTGCGATACTGGTCGTTGATGCGGCAACGGGGGTGACAGACCAGGACCAGCGAGTAGCGCGCTTTGCCGAAGAGCGCGGTTGCGGGATCGTCATCGCTCTCAACAAGTGGGATCTGGTCGAGTCTCCCGAGGACAAGGTGGAGCTGGTTGCACGGCTACCCGAGATGCTGGGTTTCATTGGTTACGCGCCTGTAGTGCGAGTCAGCGCCCTGACAGGCTCGGGGGTGCAGAAGCTGCTGCCGACGGTTGCGACGGTCTATGCGTCCTATTCGCAGTCTGTGCCCACGAGCAAGATCAATGCGCTGCTCACCGAGTTGCGCTCCAGCGGCCACACGGTCTCAAAGGGCGGCAAGATGCTTCGGCTTCAATATGCGACGCAGACGGGCGTCAAACCTCCGGTCTTCACCTTCTTCGCGAATCATCCCCGGTTGGTGGACACGAACTACGAACGCTATCTGGAGAATCGACTGCGCGAGGCGTTTGACCTGTTGGGGACTCCGATCCGCTTGAAGTTCAGGCAAAAGGGCTGAGATGGAAGATGCACTTCGCCTTGCCGGTGCAGCTATCGGAGCGTACCTTGTCGGGTCGATCCCGTGGGCGGTCATCGTCGTGCGCATCTTCTGGCAGCAGGATATCCGCTCTCTGGGTTCGGGCAACACGGGAGCGACCAACGTGCTGCGCGTGTTCGGGACGGCTCCCGGGGTCGCGGTACTGATGCTGGATGCGGGGAAGGGGGCCGCCGGTGTGTGGCTGGCCTCTCTGCTCGCTCCTGTGGCTTGGGGTGCCGACGGTCTGGACTGGTTCCGAGTGATAGGGGCTACCGCTGCCATCGCGGGGCACGCGCTTTCGCCCTTCATAGGGTTCAAGGGCGGCAAGGGCGTTGCCACGGCGGCCGGTGCCATCACGATGTTGGCTCCCAAAGTGATGCCGATCCTGCTGGTCGTGTTCGTCGCGGTAGTCGCCGTGTGGAAGCATGTGTCACTCGGATCGATAGTCATTGCATCGATCTTCCCGGGTGTATGCTGGTGGATGTACCCGGATCGTCACGCCCTGCTGGCGTACTCCATTCTTGCGGCCGGTCTTGTCATATGGCGACATCGAAGCAATATGGGCCGGATATGGCGTGGCGAGGAATCGAAGATAACGTTCCGCAGGCGCGTCTGGGACGACATCAGGTCGCGCGATGTTGATGGGGGCGCGTAGGTCGTGAAGGTCGCTGTCATAGGTGCGGGATCCTGGGGCACGGCGGTCTGTTGGCTGTTGGGCGGCAAGGGTACGGAAGTCACACTCTGGGCCCGCGAGCCCGAGATTGCCGAGGGTATCAACGCTGACGGTCGCAATCCGCTATTCCTCAAAGACGTCGTGCTGGATCCCCGGGTCAAGGCCACTGCCGATATCGAGCGTGCGGTGTATGGAGCAGAAGCGGTAGTTATCGTGACTCCGAGTCACGGAGTTCGTGGTGTCGCGGAGCAGATGAAGCCCCTGCTGCAGTCCGGTACTCCAGTGATCAATCTCGCGAAGGGCGTCGAGCAGGGTACCCTGATGCGGATGACGCAGGTTCTGGAGGACGTGCTGGGGGAGCGGTCGCGCCTTGCCGCCCTCTCGGGTCCGAACCACGCCGAGGAGGTATCGAAGGGCGTTCCCTCGGCCGCTGCAGTCGCGGCATACGACGAGAACATCGGGAAGCTCTTCCAGGAGATGTTCATGGCGCCCTCTTTCCGTGCTTACACCAATCCGGATGTGGTGGGTGTGGAGTTGGGTGGCGCGTCGAAGAACGTCATAGCCGTGGCCGCGGGAATGAGCGACGGTTTGGGCTTCGGGGACAACCCGAAGGCCACTCTGATGACGCGTGGGCTTGCCGAGATGAGCCGCCTGGGTGCGCACCTGGGGGCGAATCCGTTGACGTACATGGGGCTGGCCGGGATGGGCGACCTTATCGTCACGTGTACCTCCCGTCATAGCCGGAACCGGGCGTTGGGTGAGTGGGTGGCCAAGGGCGGTACCGTGGAGAGTTATGCCAGCGAGACCCATATGGTTGCCGAAGGCGCTGGAAGCGCGATATCGCTGGACGACCTGGCCCACAGCATCGGGATGGAGCTTCCCATCACTCACCAGGTCAGGTCGATCCTTTACGAAGGGCACTCGCCCTCTGAGGCGGTAAGCGTCCTGATGGGGCGTGCTGCCGTGGACGAGTTGCACGGCATGGGGCTGGTCGAGGACGAGGGGTGAGCACCACGGGACACGAGCTGTTCATAGCGCCATCGATACTCTCGGCCGACTTCACGCGTCTCGCCGAAGAGATACAGATGATCGAGGACGCTGGCGCCGACTGGGTCCATGTGGATGTCATGGATGGTCACTTCGTCCCGAATCTGACTATCGGCCCGCCGGTCGTGAAGGCTCTGAAACGTGTAGTGCGCAAGCCCCTGGACGTGCACCTTATGGTGGAAGACCCCGACCGTACGGCCGAGTGGTACGTGGATGCCGGCGCAGACATGGTCACGGTCCATGTGGAGGCGTCTGCGCACATCGGGCGGACTGTCGAGGCGATCCGCAGGGGCGGCGCATCACCCGGAGTGACGCTGAATCCGGGCACTCCCGCGAGTGAAGTGCGGGAGGTCCTACCGTTGGTGGACCTGGTGCTGGTGATGAGCGTCAATCCCGGCTTTGGCGGACAGGCGTTCATCGAAACGTCCGTAGCGAAGGTTGCCGAGATCCGTGCGATGTGCCGGGAAATGGGCGTGGAACCGCGCCTCGAGGTGGATGGCGGCATCGACTGCACGACTGCTCCGCTTGTCGTGTCTGCGGGCGCCGACACGCTCGTTGCGGGAAATGCGATATTCGGGGCCGAGGATCCTGCGGCGGCCCTTCGTCAGATTCGCAGGTGCGCCGCCGCGGGTTTGGTGTAAACTCACCCTCGAGACTTTCTTCAGGGCGGGGTGCGATTCCCCACCGGCGGTCATCAGCCCGCGAACCCCGAGAGGGGCCGATCCGGTGAAATTCCGGAGCCGACAGTAACAGTCTGGATGGAAGAAGGAAGGGTGCGTTAATGGCGCTATTCTCCGACCCCGCGGTCGGAATCGACGACCCCATGCTGCGTCGCGCTTTCGGTCTTGCCGAGCGTGGACGGGGTACCGCTAGTCCCAATCCGCTGGTCGGCTGCGTCCTCGTGTCGGACGGCGCGGTTGTGGGCGAGGGCTTTCACGCACAAGCGGGTGGTCCGCACGCTGAAGTGGTGGCTCTGGAGGCCGCGGGAGACCGGGCTCGCGGCGCCCACGCATACGTGACCCTCGAGCCGTGTACGCACTTCGGGAAGACACCTCCATGTGTGGATCGCATGCTGTCTGCGGGCATCGCGGAAGTGACTATCGGTATGCGCGATCCGAACCCTGAGGTAAGCGGTTGCGGAGCGGAGGCGCTGGCTGCCGCAGGTGTGACCGTCAACTGGGCAGCGGATCCCGGCCCATTCGAGACGCAAAACGAGGCGTGGCTTCTGCGTCTCAGGCTCGGGAGGCCATTCGTTCGAGTGAAAGTCGCCCTGACGCTCGACGGTCGTCCCGCGCTGGCTGCAAGGCGTCGTTCGAAGATCACCGGAGCGGGTGGACGTCATGTGACGATGCGGCTCCGTTCCGAGGCCACCGCAATCGTCGTAGGTGCATCCACCGTGAGCGTTGACGACCCCGAGCTGACCGTTCGCGATGAGAACGACGCACTCGCAGAGCGATCTCCGCGACGCATCGTGCTTTCGAGGACATCCGCGCCGAACCCTCGGGCGTGCGTATTCTCGGCCGATCGGGGCGAGTGCGTCGTGGTGGCATCCGACGCCGCATCTCCAGCAGCACTCGAGCCGCTAGTCCGTGTTGGAGCCAGGGTCCTGACGTACGCGTACCGGGACGGTCTATCAGGAGCATTGAGGGCGATAGCCGCCGATGGGGTCAATGACGTTCTCGTCGAGGCCGGCCCCTCGCTGTTCACGGCTCTGTGGAGAGACCGCTTCATCGATGAGCTTGTGGTTGTGACCGCGGGAGGCATGAGCGGGAATGCGGGGCCGCCGCTGTTTCTCGGTTGTGCCGATGCGGAGGGGCAAGACCTAGCGCCGGTGTTGCATCCAGTGGAAACCGGCATTGCACAAGGCGACGCTGTGACCGTCTGGCGCCAACTGGACCAGGAGCCGGGGCTCGGGAAGGGGAGTGTGGGCTGATGTTCACCGGACTGATCGAGTGTGAGGGAGTGATCACGCGCGCGGATCGCGTGAGTGGCGGGATGCGCCTCGAGGTGTATTCGCCCGAGTTCGGGCGGGACATGGCTATCGGGGATTCCATCGCAGTGGATGGCGCCTGTCTGACGGTCGCGAAGTTCATACGCGGCGCGTTCCTGACGGACGTGAGTGCGGAGACGCTGGAGCGAACCACGCTAGGTGGGCTTCAGCAGGGCGCGAAGGTCAACCTCGAGCGAGCTCTCAGACTGTCGGACAGACTGGGTGGCCACCTGGTATCCGGACACGTGGACGGTGTGGGGAAGCTCGAGCTCAAGCAACCGACCGGCAAGTTCACCGTGTATCAGTTCCAGGCTCCTCCGGAAGTGATGCGGTACATCGTAGAGAAGGGGTCTATCGCCGTGGATGGCATCTCGCTCACTGTAGCGAAGATCGGCCCCCAGGGCTTCACGTGCGCAGTCATCCCCCAGACGGAGTCCGCGACAACGCTGAAGGACAAGGCGATCGGGTCCGGTGTGAATCTGGAAGCCGACATGCTTGCCAAGTACGTGGAGCGGTTCGTTGCGGGGTATACGGGTGGCGCGGAGCCGGTCCCCGCCGGTCGCCGCGGGCTTGGAGAGATGTTGCGGGAGTTCGCGGAGGGTGAGAAGTGACTGCCTCCGGGTATCCCTTCGCGACCATAGAGGAGGCCATCGCCGAGATCGCTGCGGGCCGCATGCTGATAGTCGTGGACGACGAGGGGCGCGAGAATGAGGGTGACTTCGTCATAGCGGCAGAAATGGCGACTCCCGAGAACGTGAACTTCATGGCCACGCACGGTCGCGGCCTCATCTGTCTCCCGATGACGGGAGAGCGTCTGGATGAGCTGAACATCCCGCCGATGACCGACAGGAACACATCGGAGCAGGGGACCGCGTTCCATGTCTCGATCGGCGCGAAAGGGCGCATCACCACCGGGATAAGCGCTGCGGACAGGGCGGCCACGATCTCGGCTGCCATCGATCCCGCAACAACGGCAGATGACATATCTCGTCCGGGGCACGTGTTCCCGCTGCGTGCGCGGGAGGGTGGTGTTCTTGAGAGGGCTGGCCACACGGAAGCTGCCGTCGATCTGGCGCGCCTTGCAGGGCTCGTACCCGCCGGGGTGATCTGCGAGATCATGAATCCCGACGGCACCATGGCAAGGCGCTCCGAACTGGAAGCGGTATCCGCGCAGCACGGTCTGAAGATGGTCACTGTTGAAGATCTGATCCGTTATCGGAGGCGGAACGAACGTCTGGTCGAGCTCGTCACGACCGTGCAGCTGCCTACGGAGTGGGGCGTGTTCACCGCCCACGGGTACCGTTCGGTCCTGGACGACTCTACCCACCTCGCCCTGGTCGTAGGGGATGTGGCGGGGAGGGCGGACGTGCTCGTTCGCGTGCATTCGGAGTGCCTGACCGGGGACGTCTTCCATTCACTGAGATGCGACTGCGGCGATCAACTGAGCGAGGCGCTGAGGCGCGTCCAGGCCGAAGGGTGTGGAGTCGTGCTGTACCTCGTGGGCCACGAGGGTCGCGGCATCGGCCTGGCGAACAAGCTTCTGGCCTACAAGCTCCAGGAAGAGGGTGCCGATACCGTCGAGGCGAACGAGGCGCTCGGTTTTCCGGCAGACCTGCGCGACTACGGCATCGGAGCGCAGATACTGGCCGACCTGGGTCTGAGCTCCGTGCGGTTGCTGACAAACAACCCGAAGAAGCTGGTGGGCCTGGAGGGTTACGGGCTGACGGTGACCGAACAGGTGCCGATACAGGCCCCCTGTGGGCCCGAGAATCTGAGGTACCTGCGGACGAAGAAGGAGAAGCTCGCTCACCGGCTCGATCTGCCGGACGAGGACTGAACGAAAGGAGTCGATGATGGCAACATATGAAGGCGACCTGATAGGAAGCGGGCTGAAGGTGGGTATATGCGTCAGCCGCTTCAACGAGCTCCTCTCGTCGCGTTTGCTCGGTGGCGCCACCGATGCGCTGACGAGGCACGGCGTCGACGAACAGGACATCGATGTTGCTTGGGTGCCCGGGGCCTTCGAGATCCCACTGGTAGCGGAGCGATTGGTGCGCACGAACAAGTATGACGTAGTGCTCGCTCTCGGCGTGGTGATCCGCGGGGGCACGCCTCACTTCGACTACGTCGCGGCGGAAGTGTCCAAGGGTATCGCCAAGGTCTCTCTGGACTCCGGGGTGCCTGTCATGTTTGGCATCATCACCGCCGATACGATTGAGCAGGCAGTCGAGCGCGCCGGCACCAAGCACGGGAACAAGGGCTGGGACGCGGCACTTGCCGGTATCGAGACTGCGAAGGTCCTCAAGGGGATCACAGGCGCCTGAGAACAAGAGAACGCCCGGTGTGTCGTCTCCGACCGCCGGGCGTTCCGCTGGGCAATCCAGTGGGTTCTCGCCACCCTGTGGCTATCAACCGTGGACGTCCTGTCAATTGCCGCCCGGAGCATCGGCTCCGAGGGGGAAGGTCACCATAGCAGACGGAAAGTCGGCCAACAAGGGTCAGTGTGTTCGATTCGATGAACGGTAGTACCTGAGCGGTATTCGGCTCGTAAACGGGAGGCTCCGGCCCGCGTTGCGGTATGAGCGGCACCTGTGGTGATGCTTCACCGGGCCCTGCCTGTCGGGTAAGGTGTGTGTAGCAGGAGATGGTCTTAGGAGGCAACGTGTCAGACGACCAGCCGAAGGATGAAGAGCAGAAGTTCGCTGTTCTCGAGGTGTTCGGAGTCAGCCTGGAAGTCAGCAATCCGCGGTTGGCGGAACTGCTCACTATGGAGGCGTCCGATGCATGGACCACCTATGTCCGAGACATGATTGCTGCTGATCGGCGCGCGATCAGAGAGGCGCTTCCTGATGTCCTGGTCGCCACTCCGACCCCGCATTCGGAAGAAGACAACCGCATGCGACTTGAGTTCCGGAAGAGGGCGGATGCTCTCGGCGTGCGACTCGGGTTCGAGGTCGAGTCCAACGGCACGTGGTCTTCTGCGTATGGAATCGAGATAGTCACTCGGACGATCGAGCGTCCACTCACCGTCGCCGCAGCATCTCACTATGTTGAACAGGTGACTGAGGTGACCGACAAGCTTCCCGAGACGGGAGCTGTGCTGTACATCGTGTGTGGACAGGAGACAGCGGATGTCTTCAAGGTGGCCATCAGGCAGCGCAAGAAGTACAACCTCATGCGCACCGTCAGCATCGATAATCTCGAAGAGATCGCAAGCCTAGTGGAATCCGAGGGGCTGGCGCATCGCGATGTGCTGGTCTTGTTGGCGCCGATAGCCGACATCGATGTCAGCGAGATGATGTCCGTTCTCCATGCAGGGCTTGCGCCGATGACGCCTCCTCCTCACGAGGACTGAGGCCGTGATCGACCTCCACGTACACACCTGGCGTTGCAGGCACGCCGAGGGCACTGCCGAGGAGTACGTGAAGTCCGCTGCCAAGAGGGGCGTACAGGTCCTGGCGTTCACAGAGCACCTCCCACTGTCCGCGGAACTGGCTGCGCGGGTTCCCGGAGCCGAGGGCTACGCGATGCCGCTCGAAGAGCTGCCGGACTATGTCGAGGACGTCCGGCGTGCAGCCGCGCTCGGCATGGAACTCGGTGTGGATGTGCTGTTGGGCATAGAAGTGGATGCAGTCCCGGCGGGGCTGACGGATGCCGCATCGCTGCTGGGCGCGTATCCGTTCGACATCGTTCTCGGTGCCGTGCACTTCATCGACGACTGGGCATTCGACGATCCCGAGCACACCGAGCGGTATACGGAATGGTCGATAGACGACCTCTGGGAGCGGTACTTCTCGGACCTGACAACCGCCGCTCGAACGGGTCTTGTCGATGTGGTGGCGCACATAGACCTCGTAAAGAAGTTCTGCTTTCGGCCACACGGGTCTTTGGAGGCGCTCTACTCACGGACTGCCCGCGCGCTGGCCCAGGCGCAGGTGGCCGTCGAGGTTAACACCGCGGGCCTACGGAAGCCGTGCCGCGAGATCTACCCCTCCCAGCCACTGCTGGCAGCGCTGCGGCATGCTGGCGTCGCCGTTACGATAGGCTCCGATGCACACTGTCCGGAGGAGGTCGGGGCGGGGATGCCCGAGGCATTAGCGACGTTGCGCGAAGCGGGATACCGGTCCGCACTCGTGTTCCGCAACAGGCAGCCCCAGGAGGTCGGACTGGATGACCTCTGAACGCGCTGAGACTGTCGGGGATCTCGTCGATGCTCTTGAGCGACGGTTCCCTTCGGCGTGGGCCGAAGAGTGGGATCGCGTAGGGCTGATCGCAGGGGAGCGGCACTCGCCGGTCGAGGGCGTGCTCGTCACCCTTGATGCCACAGCCGAGTCGGTGACGCGCGCTGCCGCGACCGGGGCCCAGGTGTTGGTGACGCACCATCCGCCCTATCTCAATGCGCCCGAGGCCGTAGTCTCGGGACCCGGTCCTGCGGGCACGCTTGAAGCCGCACTGAGGCTCGGGGTAGCGGTCGTGTCGCTGCACACGAACCTCGACCGGGCGCCTGAGGGCGCATCGGCGCTTGCGTCAGCGCTCGGTCTTACGGAGTTGGAACCGGTGGAGCCGGCCTCGGAGCCGGTTGCGCTGATAGTGACGTACGTACCTCCGGATTCGGTGGAGATGGTCACGAGCGCGATGACGGGTGCCGGTGCTAGCAGGATGATCGCGCCTGGGGACTGCACGTTCGCCAGGCACGACGTGCGGAATCTCGCGGGGATCACAGATGCGGGCGCACGCAATGGCGCCGGTGAGGTTCGTGTTGAGGTTGTCGCACCACTGTCGGCGAGTGCGAGCGTCCTTGCAGCTGCGCGTTGTGCCCACCCGGCCCGGAAGGAAGCGGTCATCGCTTGCGAGGGTGTGAGGGCGCGTGGTGTCGCCCGCCTGGGCAGGGTCTGCAAGTGGCGCGCGGGCGGCGTGCTCTCGGAGTTTGCCGATCACGTATCGGGCACCCTGGGCGGACGATGCCGTGTTTGGGGCGATCCAATGGCCTCCATCGGGCGGGTCGCGGTCGTGAACGGGTCCGCCGGTTCGCTGATGCAGTATGCGGTTTCTGCGGCCGATACGTTGATAGCGGGAGAGGTGCGGTATCATGACGCACTGGCTGCCGCGGCGGCGGGGCTCAAGATAGTCGAGGCCGGTCACGACAGCACCGAGTGGCCGCTTGTCTCGGTGATCGGTACCGCTGTTCGGCAGTGTATGGCCGACACGACCGCTGTGACCGTGGAGGCCGCAAGGGCCGGATGGTGGACGACAGGGGATACGCATGTCCGAGGCTGACAGGCTGATAGCGCTCACAGAGCAGGACCTCGCTATCGCGCGGGCCGAGAAGACCCTCGAGGAACTCCCCGAGAAGCTCGCAGTGCTCCAGTTGCGCAAGCGTCTGAAGGAGATCGAGACAGTCCGGGATCGAGCGAAGGCCTACTGCCGCAAAGCGGAGAGTATGGTTGCGCGCTCCAACGACGAGGCGTCGGCGGTGCAGGCGAAGATCGATACCGAGCAGGAGAAGGTCATCTCGGGTGAAGTGACTAATCCGAAGGAACTGCAGAACCTCACGCGCGAGCTGGATGCGCTGAAGCGTCGCAAGGATGTCATCGAGTTCGAGGAATTGGGACTCATGGAGAAGGCTGAAGTCGGAGCCGCTCAACTGGCGAAGGTTGAGGAGGCGCTTGCCGAGGGGGCTGCCAAGGAAGCTCAACTGATCGCGGACTTCAAGGCGAAGGGGGGTGAGCTCCAGGCGGACATCGCAAAGATGAAGAAGGCCCGCGAGGGTATCAGAGCGCACATGTCCGAGAGGACGCTCGCCCGGTACGATTCCCTGAAGGGGTCCAAACACGGCATAGCGGTCGGCGTACTGTCGGACGGTCTGTGCAGCGCTTGCAGGACGCAGATACCTGCTGCCGAGGCGCAGGCCATCCTGGGAGGACCTGAGATCGCCGAATGCCCGAACTGCAAGCGCATCCTGGTTGTGAGGGCTGACGGCCAGTGAGTGGCACATGGGTGCTCAACAGCGACGGGGGAGCAAGGGGAAACCCTGGTCCGGGAGGCGCGGGGATTGTGTTGCGCTCGCCCGATGGCGCTATCGCCGCCACAGGCGGCGCCTATCTGGGCGAGGTAACGAACAACGTTGCGGAGTACCAGGCCTTGCTGTGGGGACTACGTGCGGCTCGTGCGCTAGGCGCCAGTAGCCTGGTGGTTAAAGCCGACAGCGAACTGGTGGTCAAGCAGCTCCGTGGCGAGTATCGAGTCAAGAACGCCGGACTCAAGCCTCTGTTCGTCGAGGCCCAAGGTCTTCTGAGGACATTCGAACGCATCGAGGTCACGCACGTCAGGCGTGAGGAGAACGTCGAGGCGGACGCGTTGGCGAACGAGGCGATGGACGGCAGGTGTACGGTAGGCGACGCTCCCGAGCCACCCGCGTCCGTGCCGCATCGATCGACGCTGTTCGACTAGGAGGCGTTGAGATGTACGAACTGAGCATACGCGGGCACTTCGATGCCGCCCATGCGCTTCACGGGTATCCGGGCGAATGCGCCGGCCTCCACGGTCATACATGGGATATCGAGGTCGCTGTGCGCGGGGAGAGTCTGGATGATGTCGGGATCGTGTACGACTTCAAGAGACTGAAGGCCGATCTCGAGGCGGTTGTGGCGCCTCTGGACCACGCCTATCTCAACGAGGTGCCGCCGTTCGATGTGACCAATCCGACGGCGGAGAACCTCGCGAAGTACATCTACAACACCCTCACGGAAGAAATCGGCGGCAAGATCACAGTGACGGAAGTGTCGGTGTGGGAGTCTCCCGTTGCCAGGATCACGTACAGGCCCTGACGACAGGACGCGGCTCTTCGTGGCGTGAGGGCCGTGAAGCGGACCTCTTCGCGATACGGTCTTGGAATACAGGTGTCCCGAGAAACCCGACCTGCGTGATCCCGATCCCCAGACTTCCCATTTCTTACTCTAGGAATCCCCGACGGTACCGGCCTGCTTTCGCTTGCCCTTCCCGGGAGAATCCCATCGAGCAGCTACTGGTACGCTGGCTCTCAGGTTCCGCTCGGCCCGACTTCTCGGGACTACCTCACTCTAGGAGACCTGTCGTGGAGGGTCAAGCGGGTTCGAGCGATTGGTCGTACAAGATGACGAAAGGCGAGGCTGGCGGGACGTACGGGTCCAGGTGCGGTCCATCCGGCGCGGTAGGTAGGAGCTCCGGGACGAACGGGTCGGTATCCCTGGATGGGTTAGTATGGGCGAAGAGCGTAGCCGCATAGTCTCGCAATGACCTGGTTGCTCGAAAGCGATGTCCCGTGCCGAAAGGAATCTCTCATGCCGAGTGCGATCCTCGAAGAGTACCTTGAGGCTATCTACAAGCAAGCCCAGCACGGCGAAGTAAGGCCCGGGCACCTTGCGGAGGCGATCGGCGTCTCGGCTCCGACGGTGACAGCGACACTCGGCAGGCTGCAGTCTGCAGGTCTTGTGGATCGAGGGCAGAGGGGGAGTGTCGTCCTGACGTCAGAGGGCCGGCAGGCAGCGTTGGACATCATCAGGAGGCACAGATTGGCCGAGCGCTTCCTTGTGGATGTTCTCGGCCTGCCGTGGTCCGAAGTCCATGAAGAGGCCTGTCAGCTGGAACACGCCCTGTCTCCACGAGTTCAGCAGGCTCTCGAGGAGTTCATGGAGAATCCGCGGGTCTGTCCTCACGGACACCCGATTCCATCCGCTGATGGTTCCGTTGCCGAGTGTGTCGGAGCGCCTTTGTGTGAGTATGGAACGGGGGATGTCGTGGAGATCCTGCGGATCGAGGACGAGACAGAGGAGCTGCTCTCGTATCTGTCTTCTATCGGCATGTTCCCGGGAGTCCGTGTTCGGGTCTGCGATGTAGCGCCGTTCGATGGGCCACTGCTGGTGGAGGTCGGTGAGCTCCGCTACCCGGTGGGTCGGGATGTGGCGGAGAAGATCGTGGTAACCAGCAGCTAACAGTCACGATCCTGCAGAGAAGCGTCTTGTATATCGAACATACGTTCGATATACTGAGTTCGCCGGGTGTGGACCCCTGAAGCTCCTTCCACGCCCGGTCACACTCTCAAAGGACGTCTTCTATGGGCCGAAACCGCGCTATAAGATCGTTCGATCCGCACAGAGCAGGTCACCCTCTGGATCTGTTCACCGCCACCGATACACGGTTGCCGGTCATAGTGGAGCTTCTCAAGAGTCCATGGATCTCCAGAGCCTCCGAGCTCATGCAGCCGACCTCAGGACTTGCCGGTAAGCTTTGCGAACGCGCGATCGAGGTCACCTGGGACGGAGTGCGTAGTGCGCCACGCGACTTCACGCTAGAGGGGCGCCGGTATGTGATAGACGCAGTCATCCAGGCCTGGGCGGTCGAGCGCGCGTGGTGGGATCCGCGTAAGCGTCTGAGTCGCCGTTGTTATCGCGTGCTCACCAGGGGCGGCCTCTACGACCTCGCATACGACCGAATCAATGATCGCTGGCTGCTCACAGGCATCGTAGATTAGCGCCGCTATGGCCGGTTTCGTACACCTCCACGTGCACTC
>JAFGNP010000067.1 GCA_016926975.1 Coriobacteriia bacterium
GCCCGGTACGAAGTTGGCGCCGATGCCCTGGATGCCGTGCGCGGCCGGTACGATCGTCTCGCCGGCCATCGCCTGGGAGATGATCGGAGACTCGGCGGGCTCGAGCGCCACGACGAGGGCGCCGGGCCGGTGCTCGCGAAGATAGCGCCCCACGCCCGTGATCGTGCCGCCGGTTCCGACCCCTGCCACGAATGCGCCGAGTGTCTTGCCTCCGAGCGCATCGTCGATCTCCGGCGCGGTCGTCGCGTAGTGCGACGCGGGGTTTGCCGGGTTGTCGAACTGCCGGGTGAGGAAGCCGCCCTCGGTTTCGTCGGCGATCCGTTCGGCGGCGTCTACGGCACCGAGCATCCCGTCGACCGCGGGTGTGAGTACCACCTCGGCCCCGAATGCGGCGAGAAGCCGGCGCCGTTCGAGCGACATGTTCTCCGGCATCGTGAGCACAGCCCGGTATCCGCGCTCGGCGCAGACCATCGCTATGGCGACGCCCGTGTTCCCGGAGGTGGGTTCAACGATCACCGAACGTCCGCGCTCGATCAGCCCACGCTTCTCGGCATCGTCGATCATGCCGAGTGCTACCCGGTCCTTGATCGACCCGCCGGGATTGCGCGATTCGAGCTTCAAGGCCACTGACGCGCCGAGACCTTGGGCAACGCGGTTCAGACGCACCAGCGGTGTCGAGCCCACGGTGGCCTCGACGTTATCGAAGATGTCGGGCATGGTCTCTCCTCGGTGTCACGTCGGCGGGGCTATGCCTCCGCCTACGATACGGTTTCCAGAGTACAGGACGACGGACTGTCCCGGTGCCAGGGAGTGCAGCGGCGAGTCGAAGACGATATCGATCGCGGCTGCCGACGCACTGGCGGTTGCTGCAACGGGCATCGATCGGTAGCGCACCTGCGCCAGAACGCGGGTCTCGCCTGTGCCGAGGCGCCAGACGGGATCGGCCAGGGTCACGCCGGTCGCAGCCATCTCGTCAGCGGCGCCGACGATGACGGCGTTGCGCGCCGCGTCGATGCGTACGACCCGGTAGGGTCCTTCCGGTCCGCCGACTCCGAGGCCCTTGCGCTGTCCGACCGTGTATCGCGCGATGCCCCGGTGCGTGCCGAGTACGGTGCCGGCGAGGTCCTCTATCGGTCCAGGCTCGAGTGTTTCGGGATGCAGCGATCCCACGAGCGAGCGGTGATCTCCGGTGAAGCAGACTTCCTGGCTGTCGCGACGGTCTGCGGTGGGAAGTCCCCTCTCGATGGCGATTCGGCGCACCTCGTCCTTCAGGAGTCCTCCGAGCGGGAACTCGAGCATGGCGAGTATCTCCGGCGACACCCGGTACATGAAGTAAGACTGGTCTTTGGTCGCGTCGCTCGCTCGCTCGAGCCAGACGCCGTTCGAGTCGCAGACAAGATTCGCATAGTGCCCGGTGGCGAGTGACGTCGCCCCCAACCTTCGTGTCTCCCGGGCCAGAACGCCGAACTTGATGCGTTCGTTGCACGTGATACAGGGATTGGGCGTGAGACCGGAGGCGTATGCCTCGGCGAACGGCCCCACCACCTGCGCGCGGAACTCATCGGCGAGGTCGATCACTTCGTGGCGGATGCCAAGGCTCGCGCATACGCGCCTCGCGTCTTCGACCTCTCCGTCGCTCGAATGAAGGCCGAGGTGCATCGTCACGCCGAGGACGTCCCGTCCTGCCTGGACCAGAAGCGCCGCAGCGACCGAGGAGTCGACGCCTCCGCTGAGTGCGACTGCGATCTCAGCCACGGGGCGGCTCCGGGAGCGGGCCGACCGGAGTCCCGTTCAAGCGAGCGATACTGTTGGACGCTGCGGCGGTTGCGTCGCGCTTCATGCGCCTTCCTTCGTCACGGTGTGGCGATCATGTTCGGACGTTGCCTGATATCCTGAATCATACGCTCGGCTGAAGGAGGCAGTATGGCACAACCGGGAGGTTCTCAAGCACTGCCCGGCATGCCGACCGATCTCGATCGGTTGACGATGGCCCACGCGCCGGGCAGGCGCGCTCGGCCGGCGTTCACTTGGTGACCATGTCGGATTTCGTCTGAGGAGGCCCGCTTGAAAGTCGTCGCATTCTCGGGAAGCGCACGCAAGGGTGGCAACACGGCGATCATGATCCGGCGCGTGCTCGACGTTCTCGAGGCCGAGGGCATCGACACAGAGCTCGTGGAGCTTGCCGGGAAGAAGGCCCAGGGGTGCACGGCCTGTCTGAAGTGCCGCCAGGAGAAGGACCGGCGCTGTCACGGCCGTGACGACGCCATCAACGAGTGCATCGTGAAGATGGACGAAGCGGACGGCGTGATCATAGGGTCGCCCGTGTACTTCGGCGACGTGTCCTCTGAGACGAAGGCGCTCATCGACCGCGCGGGGTACGTCGCCCGCGCGAACGCGGGCATGATGGACAGGAAGGTGGGCGCTGCTGTGGTGGCCGTGCGTCGTGCGGGCGCGCTGCACGCGCTCGACACGATCACCCACTTCTTCTTTCCGCTGAACATGCTGGTGCCCGGTTCGAGCTACTGGAACCTCGGCATCGGCGGTCCTGCAGGTGAGGTTGAGGACGACGCCGAGGGTATGGCAACGATGGAAGCGCTCGGCCGCAACATGGCCTGGCTGCTCAAGTTGACCGCCCTGGAGCGCTGATCAGGCCGAGGCGGTCCTTCGCGTCTTTGGATGGAGCCGGCCGAACAGCCAGGCGGCGAACGGTCCGACCACTGCCGCCGCGCCGAGCGCGGTGAGCTGGATGAGGTCCAGATCGTACTTGAACGCCTCCCGCATGTCGGGAAGGATCCAGACGACATCGGCGCCCCATCGCCACAGGAAGAGCGCTACCTGCAGCACGAGGACGCCCTGGGCGAGCAACACGGTGGCGCCTCCGACAGCGAGCCACTCCGCTGCAGAGCCTGCACCGCTGCCTGCGCGTGGTTTCCTGAGTGCGGCATACACGAGCGCCGCCACCACGCATGCCGCGAGCCCGGAAAGCGCCGCTTCGAGCATGCGCTGATTGAAGAACGCGTCGATCATCGTCTCTTCGTTGAAGGCCGAGAGCGACCAGTTCAACCGGTGAAGCCCGAAGAACAGCGCGTTGTAGACGGCGTTGTAGACGACCGTGCCCACGATGGCGGCGAGCAGCGTCCGCCATGAAGCGATGCCGACGCCCACAGCGAAGACAAGAAGCGCAAGGGCAGCACCGACGATCCTGGCCAGCCTTCCGTCGCGCTCGGATATCAGTCGCTTCGAATCGGCCGCCTCACGCATGCCCTCGAGTTCGGTCGGCGAGGAGATAGACTCGATGCCTCTGACGCCATCGTCGCCGAGCACTTTGCGGATGTAGGCGAGCGTGATGCCTGCCGAGCGGACGAACTCGGCGTTCCGGGCGCTTCCGTTGGGGTCGGCCAGGACTGCGTCGATAGCGGTGCCCGTACCCTGTAGAGGGGCCTGCATTCCCGCCAACACCGCGACTGTGGGCGCGATGTCGGCAAGATCCGCGTCTGCCGTGGCCTGGGCAACACCGGGACCGGCGAACGCGGCGAAGGTGTGTATGACCGGATCTTCCCACCCGCCGTGGCCTCCGGTGTCGATGTGGCCGTGATCGGGGAGCACGACGAAGGTGGTCGCACCGTCGTCAAGACCTTCGATAAGGCGGGCGAGGTCCTCGTCCACGCGACCGACAGTGTCTGCGTAGCCAGGCGATGCTCCGCCGAAGTCGTGGCCCGCATTGTCGACGTCGGGAAGGAGGACGAACATGAAGTCCGCGCCGCCTACCTCGGCATCGAGCGCGAGCGCGTTGTCCACGATGGTGCCGCTCATGTACTCGTCTTCCGACCACTCGGTCAGCGCCGCCGCTGATGCGACCTCCGAGGCGCGGAACATCTCGTCGAGGTCTTCGGGGCCCGACACCACTACGGTCTTGCCCGAGCCGGCGGCCACGTCGAGCAGCGTTTCCACCTCAACGGGTCCCTCGAACCAGTTCGTGGTCACGCCGCTGATCTGCTGAGGCGCGCCGCTCATTATCGTGGTCCACGTGGGGTAGGAGAGGCTGGGCTGAGGGACGGTGAGGCTCACGTCGGCTCCCCGTGCCCGCAGTCCGGAGATTGAGCCCATCGTGCGGGACGCATCGTCCCGGAGGCCGTCGATCAGCACGAGCACCACTCGCCGGGGTTCGGCGTCCGGTATCGGGTCCGTGAGGTCCGGTCGGATTCCCGAGAAGTCCGCGCCGCTCATAGATGTGTAGGGACTCCGGTAGGAGACCACCTGGTCCCACGAGTACGAAGCGAGCCGGTACGCTCCGTAGGAGAGACCGAGAGATATCGCCAGCAATATCAGTGGCAGCAGCCAGCGTAGAAAGGAAGGGCGCTTGGCGCTGCGGCTGTGGGCGGGTCTGTACATGTCCCCTCCGGTCCTGGGCTGGCGGCGTGTGAACAGTCTACGCAACATGGCTCGCATCCGACCACCCGGTCTGTTGGACAGCTCTGCGCCGAGGTGCGAAGATGCTGACTGAACGTTCAGTCAGCATCAGGAGGATCTCCATGGGTGAGCACGACGCCAGCGCGCGTGACCGTGTTCTTCAGGTCGCCGGTGCGATGTTCGCGGAGCGGGGCTTCGATGGTGTTTCGGTAGCCGACATCGCGACGTCGAGCGGAATCTCAACCGGGCTTGTCTACTACCACTTCAAGGACAAGCAGACACTGTACGAGACGGTGGTGCGGGTTGGCGTTCACCTGCTGGAGGAAGTTGCGGTGCGGACTCTCGCCGGTGACGGGACTCCCACGGATCGTATCGGCGCGTTCGTCTTCGAGTACATGGCCCTGCTCGAGGGTCAGCCTGCGCTGATGCGGCTGCTCATCCGCAGCGTGACAGATCTGGGAGGGCCTGCGCCTCAGCACGTGCTGATGCGTAGCGCCACCACGATCGACCGCGTGCGGTCGGTGGTCGAAGAGGGCGTGGCGGCAGGCGATTTTCGCGAGCTTGATGCTCACCTCGCGGCGACCGCTCTGTTCGCGCTTGTCAACACGCTGATGACGGCGCGAGTGCTCGATACCCCGCTCGGTCAGCACAACGGTGAGGACCTCGCCGGGCAGGCCGCGTTCATGACGGACCTGTTCCTGGGGGGAATCGCCAAGTGCTCCTGAAGATCTCCGGCTTCATAGTCCGCAATCGCAAAGCGGTGATGGGCATCTCGGCGCTCATCGTCATCGTCGGTATCTGGGGCATGATGAACGGCCGGGTCAACTACGACCTGATGTCCTATCTGCCCGAGGACCTGGACTCCGTCCGCGGCCTGGATATCGTCGACGAGCAGTTCGCGCTCGGCAACATGATCCAGGTCCTCGTGTACGGCGAGAGCGATGCAGCTGTGGACGCGCTCACCGACCGTATCCGTGCGGTGGAGGGCGTGAAGGCCGTGCACTGGGTGACGGACCTGGCGCCGGTTACGGAGCCGCAGGAGTTCCGCGATGAGGCGGTGATCGAGAACTATTACGCCAGTGGTGGGACTCTGATGCAGGTCAGCTTCGTCGGGAGCTCCAACGAGCCCGAGATCAAGGCCGCTATCAGGGAGATAGGGACCATTCTTGAGCCTTACGACTCTCAGATGACCGGCAACCAGCAGGTCGAGCTGGAAGAGGTGATGGACAAAGACACGGTCAAGTTCTCCATCGCCGCCCTGGTGCTCGTCTCGATCGTCCTGTTGTTGACCATGCCTTCGATCGTGGTACCGATCCTGTTCGTGGTGACGATCGGTGTTGCGGTCGTGGTCAACCTGGGTCTTGCGTACTACATCGGGCAGGAGACGTCGTACCTGACGGGCGTCATAGTGTTCGCTCTCCAGTTCGCGGTGACCATGGACTACGCGCTGTTCCTCTATCACCGTTTCGACGAGGAGCGCCGCAGCCAGGATCCGGAGAACGCTATGGTCACCGCTGTTGCGGCGACCTTCAAGTCCATCTTCGCTGCGGCGATGACCACGGTGGCCGGTTTCCTGGCGCTGATCGTCATGCACCTTGGCTTCGGCATGGACATGGGGCTGACCTTGGCTCGCGGTGTGGGCATCACCCTTGTGGCGGTGGTGACGTTGCTCCCCGCGCTGCTGCTCACAGCCTTGCCGCTCATAGACCGGGTGCGCCACAAGGTGCCCGAGTTCGATCTGTCCCGGTTCGGCCACTTCGTGGCCGAACATGCAGGCATCGTCACAGTCATCGGGGTCCTGCTCTTCGTACCTGCGGTCTGGGCCAACTCACAGATCGAGATCTCCTACGACCTCAACTCGAGCCTGCCGAGTGACCTGCCTTCCGTGAAGGCCGACAAGGTGATCTCGGAAGCCTTCGGCCGTGCCGGCACCGTCCTGATAGCGCTCGAGGATGCGGGCACCGCGGTCGATCTCGAGCGACTCAGCCGGGAGCTGACCGAGATCGAGGGCGTCACGCGCGTGTTCGGGTACGGCTCTCTTGTCGACCCGCGCATCCCTGTCGAGTTCGTCCCGGCCGAGGCAAGGGAGGCGTTCTACTCGGGAGGCTATACGTACCTGACGCTGGACGTCGCCTACGACATGCAAGACGAGCGTCTGCCCGAGACGCTGACCGAGGTGCGCGAGGTGGCGAAGGCCGAATGGCCGGGCGAGTCTCTCGTCACCGGTCAGTCGGTGCTGATGAGCGATATGGAGCAGGTCTCCGTGGGGGATGCCGAAAGGATCAACATCATCTCCGTCATCGCGATTCTGCTGATCATCGCGATCGCGTTCAAGTCCGTTGCCGTGCCGGTTGCGCTCGTAGGCGTCATCCAGCTTGCCATTCTCATCAACCAGTCTTTCACGGTGTTCGGCAGCGGGGAGATGATCTTCGTGGCCTCGCTCGCGATCGGCGCCATCCAACTGGGGGCCACGGTCGACTACGCGATCCTCATCACGACGCGATACGAGGAGGAGCTCAAGCGCACAGGCAATCGTGTAGAAGCGATAACGGTCGCCGTGCACGAATCGAGCAAGTCGATCCTGGTGAGTGCGTCCACCATGTTCGCGGCGACGATCGCGCTCGCAGTTATGTCGAGCGTGGGCATCATCAGCTCGCTCACGATGCTCATCGCCCGAGGTGCGATCGTGAGCTTCATCGTGGTCATGCTGCTCCTGCCTGCTGTACTCGTCGTCGGTCAGCCGCTGTACGAGCGGCTGAGCCTCGGCTGGCCCCGCCATACCGTGAAGGGTGAATGAGATGCGAAAGCGGCTTCCGGTCTACACGTTCTGCCGCCGTTCTGCAGTGACGGCCTCGATAGTAGTGGCGAGCCTTCTGGGCTCGACCGTTGCATCCTCGGCTCCCGCAGCGCGCGTGCCGGACAGCATAGTGGACAACGAGACGGTCTATGTGGTGGCCGACGCAACGGGAACGCCCCGCACCACGGTGGTAGTGGACTGGCTGCAGGTGCAGGGCACGGGCAGCTTCGCTATCGCCGATCCCGCAGCGCGTGCGGACGAGATCGAGTCGCTCACGGAGGGGTTCGCGTGCGAGAAGTCGGGCGACACGGTCAACGCGACGGTTGATGTCGACGGGTACGGTGACTTCTTCTACAGGGCCGAGACGACTGCCGAGCTGCCGTTGGACGTGAAGGTCTCATACTGGCTCGACGACGAGGAGATCGCGCCCGAGGAACTTGCAGGAAAGTCCGGCCGACTGCGCATACAGATCGCCCTTTTCAACCACCTGGAGCGTACGGAGACCATCACGTACGAGAATGCCGACGGTACGCTCGAGTCGAGCGAGGTCACCTATACCGTCCCGCTGCTGTGCATCCCGCAGCTGGAGATCGACGGCACCCGCATGACCGACATCGTGCCGCCCGAGGGGGCCCAGCTGGCCATAGCCGGACAGACCCTCACGTACGCCGTACCGATGGTGCCGTCACCGGATGCCACCGCAGTGATCGAGATGTACGCGCGTGATATCGAACTGGCGCCCATGATAGTGTCCGCGTTCCCGACGCTTCCGGCGTCGCCGGACTTCTCGGTAACGGAGGACTTCATCGGGCTGCGCGACGGGCTCTCTCAGCTCCGCCAACTGTCCGAGGGCCACCTGCAGGTAGTGCGGGGCATCTCCGACGGCATGAGCTCGTACGATCTCTCGGGCGCCAGCGGTGTTGCCGAGGGGCTCGCGCAGCTTCAGGCTGCGCTCGGAGAGATGGAGACGGGCGCATCCGGACTCGCGCAGTTGTCGGCCGGACAGCATGCGTATCTGGACGGCGTCATAGCCGGGATAGACGCCTCGCAGTTCGAATCGCTTGCAGATCTTGTCGCGGCCATCTCCGCTATGCGAGAGGCGGCGGCCGATCTGGACGCCGGAGTGACGGGCCTGCTTGAGCTCGTCGACGGGCAGATCCTCCTGGTGGGGCAGATGGACGTGTTGAACGACGCCGCGCTCGCGAATGCCGAGACGCTCAAGGAGCGCTACCCGGGTGATGCCGAGGCTATCGCCCTCGTGGATCAGCTCACTGCGCAAGCGGCCCTCTTCGACCAGCTGCTCGATTCGGAAGCAGCGCCGGGACTCCCGTTCCTGCGCGCGCAGCTGGCGGCTACAAGTGGAGGTCTGGCCGGGCTTCTGACGGGCCTAGAGGAACTCGAGACTCAATCAGCGGACCTCAACGGTGTCCCGGCCGCGTTCGCTCAGCTCAAGGGCGCTCTGGTCGTTCTGCGAGACGGCGGAGACCCGGATGGCGCAGGTCCTGCGCCATCGATGCCCGGCCTCGGTACGACGCGCGATGGCCTTGCCGGCCTTGCCTCAGGCCTGGGGCAGGCGAGGGGAGGTCTCTCAGGTTCCTCGAGCCAGCTGGCGATGCTCGCCGAGCTACCTGCGATGATGGGGGACCTTCAGGACGTCCTGGGCGCTCTGGCCTCTGGAGGTACGTTGCAGGGTGAGAACCTTCCGGGCATCGACACCACGGTAGACGCGCTGGGGCAGACCGCAGACGGCCTCGGTGAAGGAGTGGCGCAGATGCGCAAGGGGGAGGCGCTCACTAACGCGATGAAGGAGTCCGCCGACTCGTATACGAGCTTCCTCGGCCTGCCCGAGGGCGCGACCGGCCACCTGAGCTTTCTCTACAAGGTGGACGGCGTATCACTGTGAATCCGCCGATGGTACCGTGAATCGAACGACCGGAGGGAGTTGCTCGTGAGCGTCAAGGTGATTGCAGACAGCACGTCGTACGTGCCGCGACCGTTGCGCGAATCGCTGGACATAGGTGTGGCGAGCCTCTCCTCGACGCTCGATGACGTGACGTACTCGGATGATGCCGAGGACTACTCGGCGTTCTACGACGCGCTCGCTACATCCTCGAACTGGCCCACCACCTCGCAGCCGGCGGTCCAAGACATGGTCGATCTGATGGAGGCTCGCGTGACGGCCGGCCACGAGGTCGTCGGCGTCTTCATCTCCGAACTGATGAGCGGCACGTACTCTACCGCACTGCTCGCGCGCGACATGGTCAGGGAGCGGCACCCCGACGCCGTTATCGAGGTGGTCGACGGGCGCAGCAACTCCATGGAGCTCGGCTTCGCGGTGCTGGCGGCAGCACGCAAGGCGGCAGAAGGGGCATCGGCGGCGGACGTGGTCGCCGCGGCGCGGGAGATGACGCTCCACACGCGGTTCCTGTTCACTCCGCTCACGCTCGAGTATCTGCGACGCGGTGGGCGGATCGGCAACGCCGCCGCGCTACTCGGCACGATCCTTCAGCTCAAGCCCATCCTCACGGTCGTGGACGGTGTGACCGACACGTTCGCCAAGGTGCGCACTCTGCAGAAGGCGCACGACCTCATCGTGAAGACGTTCGCCGAGGATATCCGCGACAAGGGCGGACTGGGAGAAGCGTACGTCCACCACATCCACGACATCGAAGCGGGACGGGCGTTTGCAGCTCGCATCTCCGAAGCGGCGGGCCGCGAGATCGAGATGCTCGACATCGGCCCGGCCGTCGGCACGCACGTAGGTCCGGGAACGGTCGCGGTGGTCTACCATACTATCGACCCAATGAGGAAGTCCGGCTGACCGAGGAGACCCGCGCGCGTGCCAGGAGCCCCCGTACTGATGATCGACACGTGTTCCGACCTGCCCGCCGATCTGGTGGATGGCCTTGGCGTAGAGGTGGTTCACTTCCCCTACGCGCTGGACGGCGTGGAGTATCTGGACGATTTCGGACGCACTCAGTCACACGCCGACTTCTACTCGCAGATGCGGGCGGGGAACCATCCCACCACCATGCAAGTGCCCAGGCAGGCATTCGTCGACTCTTTCAGAGCTCATGCCGAAGCCGGCGAGCCCGTGCTGTACCTCGGCTTCTCGTCGGCTCTTTCGGGGACCTTCGACATCGCGTGGACCGCGCGCACCGAGGTGCTCGCCGAGTATCCGGATGCGGAGATATCCCTTGTGGACACTAAGGCCGCAGCCGTGGCCGAGGGGCTGCTGGTGTACGAAGCGGCCAGGCGTTGGCGTGACGGTATGCCGCTTGCCGAAGTCGAGGCGTGGGTACTTGCCGCGCGCCCGCGGCTGAACGGCTGGTTCATAGTGGACGACCTCGAGACGCTGCGACGAGGCGGCCGCCTGCACGGTGCGGTGGCAGCGGCGGGCACAGTGCTCGATGTGAAGCCGCTGCTGCATGTGACCGATGACGGTCGTTTGGAGCTCAAGCGCAGCGTACGGGGGCGGCAGAAGTCGATGCGAACGCTCGCGGACCTTGTGGCTGAACGTGCTGCCGATCCTGGCTCCCAGACGATCGCCGTAGCGCACGGCGACTCCGCTGAAGATGCTGTCAGGCTCAAGGCCCTCATCGCCGAGCGGGTGGATGTCGGGGAGTTTATTACTATGGAGACCGGGCCGGTGATAGGCACTCATACCGGACCGGGCATGCTGGCCGTCGTCTTCTGGGGTGAGGTGCAGTAGCAGTGGGGCGGTTGTCCTGGGAGGTCGCGGAGCGGCTCTCACTGCCGCGGATCTACGCGATGCTCAAGGCCGGGGGTCGTGGAAACGTCGCAGGGCTGATCGAGAAAAGCATCTCATTCGGCGATCATCCGGCGCAGCACGTTCTGACCGTACGTCCGGAGCGTTCCTCCACCGGGCGGCCTCTCGTCTACTTCGTCCACGGCGGCAGCTGGCGCTACGGGTCCCCGGAGGACTTCCGGGCTGTCGGCCGCTTCTTCGCCCGGGAAGGCTACGCGACCGCGCTCGGAGGCTACAGGCTGGTGCCCGAGCATCGCTTTCCGGCGCAGCGCGACGACGTGCTGGATGGCATCGCAGCTGTCCGAAGGCAGGAGTGGTTCTCCGCGGCGTGCAACGGTGAGGTGATCCTGGTCGGCCAGTCTGCGGGAGGCCAGCTCGCTGCGCTGGCTGCGTTCGACGAGGAGTCGCGGGAAGCGCGCGGGTTGGGCGATCTTGCGGTTGCGGGACTGCTTGCGGTGAGCGGCGTGCTGGACTTCGAAGTGCTCTGCCCGGGGAACTCGGACTGCCTGCTCATCGAGGACCTCATGGGCGGCCGGGAGGGTTGGGATTCGGCGGACCCGGCTCGTTTCGTGCATGGCGGCAGGCGCATCCCGATCCTGTGCCTGCACGGGTCGCGCGACCCCCTCGTCCCGGTGACGGTCTCCACATCCTTCGTCATGCGTGCCAACGGCAGCGAGGGCGATCACGCGGTGTTCATCGCCGATCCGACCGGACATCACTCGGACATGACACGCGTGTTGATCGGCTCGTCGCCGTCAACTCCGAGGATGCTTCAATGGATGGAGGATGTCAGCGTCGCTTCGCGCTGATGTCAGCCGCGCCGCCCGCGCTTCCATACTCCCGAGACTGAGGGATCGTACCGGCGCTTGCGCTGGTCGGTCGGTTCCACGAGACCGAACTTCTGCGAGAACATATCGAGGATCTGCACGAAGGATATGCCGCTACTGCGCTCCTCGATGCGGTACGTCGCGCGGACTGTTGTCTTCCCGAGATCGATGAGGCGCGAGAGATCGACCGGTGTAGCCACCAGTACGACATCGGCATCGGATGCCTTCACGGTGGCCTCGAGGTCGGCGAGCTGCTCGGGCGAGTAGCCCATCGCGGGCAGGATCTCGGTGAGGTGCGGGAACGCCTCGAGCGTGCTCTTGATACTGCCGACCGCGAATGGTCTCGGATCGATGAGCTCTGCCGCGCCGGCGCGCTTCGCGGCGATCGCACCTGCGCCGTACGGCATGCCTCCGTGGGTGACGGTGGGACCGTCTTCGATGACTAGTACGCGCTTGCCGGCCAGAGCCGACTCGTCAACGTCGATCACGGAGTTCGTCTGGATCACCAGCGCGGTCGGATTGTACTCGAGAGCGGTCGCCCTGACCGCGGCGACGTCGTCGGGGTCGGCGCTGTCGACCTTGTTGATCACGAGCACGGTCGCGCGCAGGAAGTTGGCCTCGCCGGGATGGTAGCGTCGTTCGTGCCCTGCGCGGTGCGGGTCGAGCGCGACGATCTCCAGATCCGACTTGATGAACGGCAGGTCGTTGTTGCCGCCGTCCCACACGATGACGTCGGCCTCCTTCTCTGCCTCGCGCAGTATCGCCTCGTAGTCGACGCCGGCCATCACGACAGCGCCTTCTTCGATGAGCGGCTCGTACTCCTCGCGCTCTTCGATCGTGGTCTGCAGCCTATCGAGGTCTTCCAGCGAGGCGTAGCGCTCAACGGCCATCTTTTCGAGGTTGCGATAGGGCATCGGGTGACGGATGTCCACGGCCTTGATGCCGCGCTCTTTGAGCATCTTGAACAGGTGTCGGCTTATGCCGCTCTTGCCCACGCCAGTCCGCACCGCGCACACGGAGATCACGGGCTTGGTGGAAGGAATCATGGTCGACTCGGCACCGAGGAGCGTGAAGTCCGCTCCGGCGGCGATGACGGCCTGTGCGTGGTGCATCACGTACTCGTGGCTGACGTCGCTGTATGCGAAGACGACCTCGTCGACCTTCTCCTCGGCGATGAGCTCGGCCAGGCGGCTCTCCGGCACGATCGGGATTCCTTCGGGGTAGCGCGGTCCCGATAGCGCGGGCGGGAAGGTGCGGGAGTCTATGCCCGGGATCTGCGTGGCGGTGAACGCCACGACGCGGGTACTCTCGTCGTCACGGTAGCGGGTCAGGAAGTCGTGAAAGTCGCGCCCTGCGGCTCCCATGATGACGATGCGTCGCTCGGACATGTGGGCTCCAATCGCCTATACGAAACGGGCAGTATACTATGCAGCCAAGGATGGACTGCGTCAGATGGCGTGCTATACAGCAGCCTAGCATTTCCACCCTAATCGCACCGCTCGCTCACGACTTCTACACATCCCGGTGGGATGATCACAGATGTCAGAAGCGTCACCCAGACACCTTGAAGGAGGTGTGTACCATGAAGAAGAGTAAGGCGATCACACTTGTGAGTTTCGGCCTTGTGGCCGGGTTGGTCCTGGGAAGCATGGGCGTGTCCTATGCGGCAACAGGCACGGCAGCCGGTTCCGGGCTCGGTGTTCGAATGGGCCAGTTCATCCGCGATGCGGGAGGCCGCCTCGTGGACGTCGTTGCCGATCTCACTGGCCTCACGGCCGATGAAGTGAAGGCCGAAAGGGCCGAAGGCGAGTCGCTTGCGGACATCGCCGCGGCGAACGGTTCCTCGAGCGAAGCCGTCGTGAGCTCTGCTCTCGAGGCGCGCAAAGCGATCCTTGACGCCAAGGTCGCAGACGGGAGCATCACCCAGGAGCAGGCCGACGCGGCCTATGCCAGGATGAGCGAGCGTCTGACCGAGCGCGTGGCCACCGACGAAGTCGGACCGCCCAGCTGGGCGGGTAACGGTCGCGGCAGGGGCGCTGCAGGGTCCGGTGCGTGCAACGGTTCTTGCATCGCGAACCAGTAGAGCGGCATCATCTGGCGCGTGAGCCACTGCGAGCAGCTGAACGGGCGGTCCTTCGGGCCGCCCGTTCTCTGTCGCCTCCGAGGTGTGTCGCTGTGTCATGATTAGGTGCGGCCGGGAATCCCAGGAGAGCGAAGCGAAACGCCACATGAGAGACGACCAAGCCACTGTCGAGTGTCCCGGGGAGAGGGCCGACGATGGCCGGACCCGACTGACGGGGCCGATGGTATGTCTCGCTCTCTTCGCGCTGGTGCTCATCGGCGTTCAGTTGCTCGGGGTGTCGGGACGGCGGTACGCGGAGGAGCGCACTCGGATAGAGGTGGGCTCGGCTCGAGAGGCGTATGCGCAGATACGCGATCTGGGCGTCCGAGGGCGGGTCCTCGTCGTGTTCGACGACAAGGCGCACATAGAGACCTCTATATCTCGCGAGATGACTTTCCTCGATGCCCTGGAAGATGGCGGTGAGGTGGAGCTGGTCACAACTGCCGGCATCGTGGGGGATCTGGTCCGAGCAGGTATCGCGCGAGAAGTGTACGTGATCGCGCTGGACTCGGAATGGGCGGACGTGCAGGAGCGCATCTACGCACGCGGCGACGTGATGGATTCCGAGCACGGGATCTTCACGCGCATGAGCGGCGCCCGCGTGCACTACGTAGCCGAGTCGAACATTCCCGTCCTGGACGAGGAAGTCGTGGTCTATCTGCCACCGGAGGCGTCGCGATACCCAGGGGAGCTGCTGGACCGGTTCGATGCGGACGGTGTCTGCGATGTCTATGTGGTGCAGGCCGAGTGAGCGTGCCATGAGAGGCGAACGAAGAGCGCCGTTCGTACAGTTGGGAGAGCTGCCGCGCCAGACTGTTCGGGAGAGATGGGCCGTGTTCGCGGTCGTAGCTGTCGGGTTCCTCGCGCGAATATACAATCTCGGAGCTGTCGAGTACTGGCTGAACGACACTCCCCTGAACGCCCCGAGCGCCTCCATGTACACTCTCCACGGGTACTTCGGGTCGGACATGTGGTGGACGCAGCCGCTCAAACATATCCTTCTGTACGCCAACATCTTGGTCTTCGGGAATGATCCGATCGGCTGGCGTATGCGAGGAGTGTTGTTCGGCACGGGCGTGATCTTTCTCACGTACCTCCTCGCCCGGATCGTGATCCGGCGTCCACTTCCCGCGATCGCGGCAGGCCTTCTCTTAGCTCTCGATCCGCTGTCGATCGCGTTCTCGAGGACTACGTCCGAGGACCCGGTCGCTGTCTTCCTCATGCTCGGCGCCTGCCTCCTGTGGCTCCGTGCGATGAAGCACGACCGTGACCGAGAGTGGATTCTCGTGGGCCTCGTTCTCGGCATCGGGATCGCCGTGCGCTGGTATGTGGTCCTCCCCGCTGCCCTGATGTTCATCATGGCCATCCGCTCTCAACGGAGAAGGGGATGGGCGGCGCTAGCGAGGATCTGCGGATACTCCATAGTCCTGCCGCTTGCGGTGTATGTGATGGCGTTCGTGCCCTGGGTGGCGCGTGGATACGATCTGCGCGAGCTGGTCTTGCTCAATGCCGACGCTTTCCGCGTCCAGGCGACCAAGCTTGCCGAAAGCTACCACGTGCTTGAGGGAATAGCCGGCCCCTGGAAGTGGTTCATCGTGTGGGTGGGGGCGTACAATGAGCTCAAGTGTCCCGACGGAGTAGCTGCCTTCTTCAACAACCTGCCGATCTGGCTCCTCTTCGTACCCTCGACGGTCATGCTTCTGTGGCATGGGCTCAAGCGCAGACATGTTCCGGCGGTTCTGGTGAGCGCTTCCTTCGTCGTCCTCTACCTGTTCTTCCTCTCGCCGACACGTCCCATCATGTTGTACTCGGCCCAGGCCATTCTCCCCTTCGGGTTCATCGCACTGAGCTTCGGTGCGGACGCGGTCCTGAAGAGCCGTGCCTGGATAGCGTTTGTCGCGGGTGCTGCATGGAGCCTGTATCTGTATCCACTGGTCAGCGGGATACCTGTTCCGGCCCAGGCCTACGAATGGCTGATCCGTCGGCTGGTGGGAGGTTAGGCTTTGGCGGGAGCAGAGAACAAGAGCGGCCATCGCCTGGAGCGCGCTGTCGGTGCGGTCCTGCTCGTTGTGGTGGTCCTGGCGTCATCGGCCTACATCGAGGTTCAGCGCGACACCGCCGATATTCTGCTGGCCTGGGGCGCGGTCGACAGTCTGTCCGTGATGCTCTTCTTTGAGACTTCCGACTTCTTCTTCGAGATGCCGGAGTTCCACTTCAACGAGGTCGCCAGCCCACTTCATCTGTATCTCGGTTCCGATACTCACTCGAGATCGCCCGTAGGGGATGAGATCGAGCGGGCCTGGTTGGCGATCGATACGGTGTCACAGCTAATGCGCAGTGTTCAGCGTGGTGAGGCCAGCCCGTTCGTGGCGGACATCGCGGGTGGTGAACGGGCGATGGCCGAGTTCCCGGCTCTTGGGAGGACGGTGATAGGATCCGGAGGCGATCGGCGGTTCAGCGATGTGGATGCCGCGGTCAAGATGCTTCAGAATCAGGCAGCAGCCGACATCCTGGCTGCTCAGGCCGGTCTGGAACTCATGGGGCCCTACGGGCCCGAACCGATTCCCGAGGGTCACGATGTGCAGTAGCGCTGGAGGAGTGTCATTGGTCGTTGCCGTCTGCGACGAGGGCCGGTGTGTCGAGCGTCTGGTTGATTCTGCAGAGTCGGTGCTGGGCCACCTTGAGTGCGACTTCGAACTGCTCGCAGTGGACGACGGCAGTTCCGACAACACCAGGGCGATTCTGGAGGACCTGGCTTCGTCGCGCCCCTGGCTGAAGGTGATCGCACTTGGTTCGCGGTCCGGCAAAGGGCGGGCCCTGCGCGAGGGCTTCGAGCGGGCGCAGTACGGGACTCTGGCATTCGCCGATGCCGATCTCGAGGTACCTCTGTCCGAGTTGCCGGCGCTTCTCAAGCGGGCCGGTGACCGGCGCATAGTCGTGGGCGTTCGCGCCGATCGGCGTCCGCGACCGGTAAGGAGGGTGTTGTCGGCCGGCTATCGCATGCTCGTTCGGGTGTTGCTCGGTATCGATGCGAGCGACGTGGGTTGTCCGCTGAAAGTCTTCCCGGCGGATCTCGTTCGGCGGTCGAGACCGGTGACCGACGGCTGGGTGATCGATGCGGAGCTTCTCGCGGCTGCGATGGACCTCGGGTACGAGATCGAAGAGGTGCCGGTCTCGTGGGCTGCCCGTCTGAATGGCGTGTCGCGCGTCAGGCCCGTGCGGGCCGCGGTCGGCAGTGTGGCAGGGCTGTTGAGAATAGCCCTCAGGCGGCGAAAGGAAAGGTCCGTTGACTGATGTCGTCCTGGTCAACCCGCCGGTCAGCGCGCGCGAGCGCTACGGCGACCTGGCCGAGGGCGGCAGCCGCCTTCCGCCCATAGGGCTGGCGCTCCTGGCCGCGGTCGTACGGGAGGCCGGCTACTCGGTGCGAGTACTCGACGCCGAGGCTCTCGGGATCGATGCGGCCGCCACCGCGCTTTTCGTCGCAGAGTCGGAGCCGATGCTCGTGGGTCTCACCTGCGTCACCATGTCGGCCTTCTCGGCGGGACAAGTAGCGGCCGAGGTCAAGAGCCTGCTTCCCGACGTGACGATCGCGCTCGGTGGCGTGCATGTGACGGCACTGCCCGAAGAGACGCTGCGGGCGTTGCCGGCAGTCGATCTGGCGGCCCTCGGCGAGGGCGAGGGGACTCTTCGCGAGCTTGTCGCCGCGCTCAAGAACGGGTCGCAGCTCGAGGCGGTCGCCGGACTCATGCTGCGCGGCGACGGCGATGAGTTCGTGCGCACTCCCGTTCGCGCCATGCTTGATGACCTCGACTCGCTTCCCATGCCTGCGTGGGACCTGCTCCCGGACTTCCCTCATCGCTATCGCCCTGCGCCCAACGCTTTTCGCGCGCTACCATCGGCATCGCTGGTCACCTCGCGCGGGTGCCCGGGCAGGTGCACGTTCTGCGACCGCTCCGTTTCGGGCAGGAGGGTGCGCGCGTACTCGGCGCAGTACCTCATGCGCATGGTGCGGGTCCTGCACGAAGAGTACGGCGTTCGCGACATCATCTTCCACGACGACAACTTCGTCGCTTCCCGCAGTCGTCTGCTGGAGTTCTGCGACCTGATGGCCGAGGAGGCTCCCGGCGTTTCGTGGTGGTGCACCGCCAGAGTCGACCTGGTGACGCCAGAAGTCCTTGCGGCCATGAAGCGCGCCGGTTGCTGGCAGATCGCGTACGGCGTCGAGAGCGGGTCGCAGGAGATACTGGATTCGCTGTGCAAGGGCATCACGCTGGATGGCATCCGGCAGGCAATCAGGTGGACCCGGGAGGCGGGGATCGGGACGCGCGCGTATTTCATGGTGGGAGTGCCTGACGATACGCCCGAGACTCTCCGCGCGAGCATCGACTTCCTGCTGGAACTGCCGCTGGACGACTTCCACATGACCGTCTACACGCCATACGCAGGGACGCCGCTCGGAGACCGGGTTCTCTCGGAGACGCCGGGCGGCATCGATTGGCGAAGGTGCGGTGACTGGGAGCTCGTCTACTCTCCGGGCGGGGTAACCGCTGCCGAAGTCACAGGCGCGCAGAGAGAGGCCTTCCGAAGGTTCTACGCGCGTCCGCGCGTGATCGGAAGGTATCTGGCTCGCATGTTGCGTCGGCCGGACTCGGCGTTGGTGCTCCTTGGCGGGCTGCGAGCCTGGGTGCGGTTCGCCCTGAAGCGCGGTTGACGGCCAGGCGTGACCTCGGGGTCCGCTCGCCACGACTATGGCAGCCCCGTGTGTCATGATGTTGAGAGGGGAAGGCTTCGGCCCGAATCGGTATAGATACACAGGACCACAACTAAGATGGGGTAATCATGGCTGATGAAGCTCATTCACTCGCAGTGCTCGTAGACTTCGAGAATCTCGCGATCGGCATCGAGCGTCCGTCCGTGCGCACGCCTTCGGGTCGGCCGTCGCGGGCCAAGAACAGCGCCAGCACCTTCGACGTCAGGCTCGTCCTGGAGCGCCTGGTGGAGAAGGGCAAGGTCATCGTCAAGCGCGCCTACGCGGACTGGGGCCGTTTCAACTCTTACCGCGAGGTTATGCACGACGCGGGGATCCAGATGATGGAGATTCCCGAGCGCGGGAAGATGGGGAAGAACCACGCTGACATCCAACTGTGCGTGGATGCGATGGACCTGTGCTACAGCAAGGAGCACATCGACACCTTCGTGATCGTGTCCGGAGATTCGGACTTCACGCCTCTGGTCTCGAAGCTCAAGGAGAACGGGAAGGCCGTCATCGGCCTCGGCATCAAGGACTCCACCAGCGACTTGCTTGCGTCGAGTTGCGACGAGTTCATCTACTACGAGGACATCGTGCGCGGGCCGGCCACGCCGGTCGTGCACATGGCGGACATCCCCAAGGCCAAGCAGCCGGCGATGAACCTGATGATCGAGTCTATCCAGGCGCTGCAGCGGGAGAACAAGGACGTCATGCTCGCCTCGATGGTGAAGGACACCATGCGCCGCAAACAGCCGCAGTTCTCAGAATCCAGCTACGGCTACAGGTCCTTCTCCGACTTCCTGCAGGACGCCGAGCGTCTCGGCATCATCACCCTGCGTACCGACCAGCGGTCGGGTACCTGGGTGGTCGTCGGGTTTGCTGAGAAGCGGTAGCGGCGCGGAGATCACGTAATGCGCATCGCGCTGTTCACCGATACCTATCTGCCCGAGGTCAACGGTGCTGTCACCAGCATTGACGAGCACACCCGGCTCTTAGGTGCGCGCGGGCACGAGATCTTGATCGTCTGCCCGAAGTACCGCAAGCCGATACTCCACGTGGTGCCGCACGTCACCATCCAGCGCTATCGGAGCTTCAGTTTCATCACGAACAAGGAGACCCGCATCGCGCTGCCCACGATGGCGTCGGTCGCCGCCAAACTGCGCCGCTTCAGGCCGGACATCGTGCACATCCACACGCCTCTTTCCATCGGCGTCATCGGGCTGGCCACTGCGCGTATGATGCGGTTGCCTGTGGTGGAGACGTACCACACCTACATCCCGGACTTCATGCAGTACGTAGAGTTTCACCGCCTGCTGCGTCTGGACGATCTTCAGGACCGCGTACTCAACTCGATCATCTTCGAGCGGATGTTCGAATCCAGCATGTTCCACGGTCTGGCCGTGCTGCAGAAGAGCCGAAGTCAGGCGGCCGAGGAGATCACGAGCGTCGCACGGGCTGTCGTGAGCGATCTTGCGCCAGAGGAGCGGGTTGAACTGTCGGCTCGCGTTGCCTGGCAGTTCACACGCACCGTTTACAACAGGGCGGACCTCGTCCTCACTCCGTCGGCGACCTTGAAACGAGAACTCGTGGAGCATGGCGTGTCCGTGCCCGTGGAGCAGCTGAGCAACGGCATCGACCTGTCCCTGATCCGGGCCAAGCAGTTCTACAGGCCGACAGGAAGACTCCTGCACGCGGGGCGACTGGGGCACGAGAAGAACGTGGATGTGGTGCTCAAGGCCTTCGCCGAGTTGCTGGGGCAGTACCCCTCCTGCACGCTCGACATCGTTGGTGACGGTCCGGCCCGCGAGGGACTCGTACGTCTTGCCGAGAGGCTCGGCGTCTCGGAGCGTGTCCGCATGCGAGGGTTCGTGGACCGTCGCGCTCTGGGCAGGATGTATGGCGACTATGATGCGTTCGTCACCGCGAGCACGATCGAGACGCAAGGCATCGTGCTGCTGGAGGCTATGGCCGCGGGACTTCCCATCGTGGGCGTGCGTGCTCTTGCGGTCCCGGAGTTGGTCGCGGAGGACCGCAATGGCCTGCTGGTGGAGCCCGGGGACTCCACCGCGCTCGCCGGGGCGATCGGGCGTCTCCTGGAGGACGAAGCGCTCCGAGTCCGTATCGGAGCCGCATCACGCTCGGACGTACAGCAGCACGCGCTTCCGTCGATCATCAGTCGGCTGGAGATGCTGTACGCGGGTGTGCTGGAAGCTAGGCCGAGGTGACGCTGATAGCTGCCACGGGGCAGAGCTCGGCAGAACCTTCTATGTCCGGGTAGGTTTCCGCAGGCGGGTCCTCGTCGATCACGTAGGCCAGCCCGTTCTCGGCGATGCGGAAGACCTCAGGGCATGTCTGCTCGCACACTCCGCACCCGGTGCACAGATCGTGGTCGACTACGGCTTTCATGTCGGCCTCCTTCTGTCGGAACTCCGGACTCATCTATGTGTTTGCCCCGAAGGAGCTGTCACGACACCCGGGGCTTTCTTGCACCCTGTACTCCCAGGTAACGACGTCCAGCCAACGGCCGAACTTGCGCCCGACTTCGTGCATCGTCCCCGCTTCGGTGAAGCCGAGCGAGCGAACCATCGAGATGCTCTCCGTGTTCTCGGAGCAGATGCGTGCGAGGATCGCGTGCAGACCTGCCCGGCGGCCCGCCTCGAGCAACGCTTCCGTCAGCGCGCGGCCCGATCCAAGCCCCCTGTGGTTCTCGTCGACGTACACCGATATCTCTGCCGTGGCCGCGTAGGCGGCTCTGTCGGAATACGGGCTTAGGGCTCCCCACCCCACGACCTCGCCTTTCTCGTCCGCAACGAGCACCGGATGCCTGGGTTGGCGGCCCAGCAGCCAGCGGCTTCTGTCCTCGACCGTCTTCGGCTCCGTGTCGAAGCTGGCAGTGGATCCGGTGACGGCCTGGTTGTAGATGCCGACGATGGCGGCTGCATCCTCTGCGGTGGCGGGTCGGATGTGCATGTGACGGCCTTTCGCGAACGTGTGGATCGCCGAGTACACGGTACGCCCGCACCGCTCCGGTTGTCAGCTGCGTGACGGGTGCGGGTTCGCATGGACGCGCGGAAGTCGCGTGCCTTACACTATCAGTTCCGCTCCGGCCCATCCCGGGCGTCGCAGCGCGAGAATGTCCGCATGAGGGTCGCCGACCGCCGGGGTCGGCACGAGGAGGACCGGTCGTGGATAGAGAGCTCGCCAAGAACTTCCCGCTCGAGAGCAAGTTGGGTGTCACGCGCGTCATGATCGATGACACCACGCTTCGCGATGGCGAGCAGACCGCGGGCGTGGTGTTCGCCAACAAGGAGAAGGTCCGCATCGCGCGTCTTCTCGACGAGATCGGTGTCGACCAGATCGAAGCCGGGATTCCCGCGATGGGCGGGGACGAGCGTGATGTCATCGAGGAGATCGCCGGTCTCGGTCTGAAAGCCTCCGTCCTCGGCTGGAACCGTGCGAACAAGACGGACATCCAGACCTCGATCGACTGCGGAGTGGACGCTATCGCCATCTCTTTGGCGACCTCGCACATCCACATCCAGACCAAGCTGATGAAGGACCGCGACTGGATCCTCAATACGATCCGCGAGAGCGTGGCTTTCGCCAAGGGCCAGAACCCGGACCTCTACGTGTCGGTGAACGCTGAAGACGCGTCGCGCACCGAGATAGGCTTTCTGCTCGAATACGCCAAGGCGGCCAAGGAAGAGGGCGCCGACCGGATCCGTTTCTGCGACACCATCGGCCTCATGGAGCCCTTTCGGACCTACGAGGTGATCAAGCACCTGCGCGAGGAGAGCGGTCTCGAAGTCGAGATGCACACGCACAACGACTTCGGCATGGCCGTGGCCAACGCGATCGCCGGCATCCACGCAGGGGCGAACTGGGTGAACGTGACCGTGGGCGGTCTCGGCGAGCGCGCGGGCAACGCGGCGCTAGAGGAAGTGGCCATGGCGCTGAAGTACATAGAGGGCTTCGACCTCGAGATGGATACCACCCGCTTCCGCGAGGTGGGCGAGTACGTGATGAAGGCCGCGGGCCGGCAGATCCCTGTGTGGAAGTCGGTCATCGGCACGAACATGTTCGCTCACGAGAGCGGCATACATGCCGACGGCGTGATCAAGAATCCCCTGACCTACGAAGTCTTTGCGCCTGCCGAGGTGGGCCTGGTGCGCCAGATCGTGATCGGCAAGCACTCCGGTTCGCGCGCGCTCGAGCTGAAGTTCGAGGAGTATGGCATCGAGGTGACCAAGGAGGAGGCCACCGAGCTGCTGCCCCGCGTGCGCACTATGGCCATCGAGCTCAAGCGCTCGCTCTTCGACAAGGAGCTCGTATACATCTATAACGACTGGAAGGCTGAGAAGCAGAAGGGGTGAGCACCATTCCCGGTAAGACGATAGCCGAGAGGATCTTCTCGGCGCACTCCGGAACCGACGCGTACGCGGGCGATATCGTAGTCGCTGACGTCGACTTCGTGATGGGGCAGGACGGCACGTCCCCGCTGGCCATACGCGCGCTCGAGAACATGGGCGTGGACCGCGTGTTCGACCCGGCGAAGGTCGCCGTGGTCATGGACCACTCGAGCCCGAGCCCGATCGAGGGTGTCTCGGCACTTCACACGATGATGCGCGAGTTCGGCAAGAAGACCGGCGCGAAGGTCTACGACGTCGGTTGCGGCGTGTGCCACCAGCTCATCCCGGAGAACGGTCACGTAGTGCCGGGCGATCTGATGGTGGGTTGCGACAGCCATACCTGCACGTACGGTGCGGTGAACGTGTTCTCCACGGGCGTGGGCAGCACCGACGGCGCCGCCGCGATGGCCTCGGGCAAGCTGTGGTTCAAGGTGCCCGACACCATGAAGGTCACCTACGAAGGAACGCTCCAGCCGGGCGTGTTCAGCAAGGACCTCATCCTCGCGCTCGCCGGCAAGATCGGCGTGGACGGCGCTACGTACATGGCGCTCGAGTTCCACGGTCCCGTGATCGACGCGCTCTCGGTGGATGCGCGCATGACGATCTCGAACATGGCCATCGAGGTGGGCGCCAAGGCCGGTCTGATGCGTGCCGACGAGAAGACACTCGCGTGGTACGAGGGCCGTGGCGACCGTGCGCCAGCTCCGGTGGAGCCCGATGCCGATGCGGTCTACGCCGAGGCGATCACGATTGACGCCTCGACGCTCGGCCCGCAGATCGCCAAGCCGCACGCGGTAGGCAACGTCTCGCCGGTCGACGAAGTGGCGGGCACGCCGATCGCGCAGGGCTACATCGGCACCTGCACCAACGGGCGCCTCGAGGACCTGAAGATCGCGGCCGGCATCCTGCGCGGGCGCAAGGTGCACCCCGACGTGCGGCTCATCGTCGCGCCGGCGAGCAAGCAGATCTTCCTGGATGCGATGGAGGCGGGCTACATCCGCGACCTCGTGGAGGCGGGTGCCGTGATGGTCACTCCGGGCTGCGGCCCGTGCGTGGGTACGCACAACGGCGTGCCGAGTGACGGCGAGAATGTCATCTCTACGGCCAATCGCAACTTCAAGGGCCGCATGGGCAACTCCAACGCGTTCATCTACCTCGGCAGCCCGGCGACCGTGGCAGCCTCGGTCATCGAGGGCGTCATCACCGATCCGCGGAAGTATTTCACGGGAGGGGAGCTCTAGATGGCGATCACCGCGAAGGCGTTCAAGTACGGCGACGACATCAACACCGACTACATCATCAGCGGCAAGTACAAGTTCAAGAGCAACGACATGGCC
>JAFGNP010000068.1 GCA_016926975.1 Coriobacteriia bacterium
AGTCCACTCTCGATAAGCCTCGCATCGAGGAACGGCCGATCGCCATCGTGCACAACAACCCAGTCGATCTCGCCGAGCGCGGAGAGGCCGCGTGCGACAGAATCCTGCCGCCGGACTCCTCCCTCAACCAGGCGAGTCTTGGTCCACCCCCGGGCGGACGCGATCTGCCGTGCGTCGGCAATGCGCTCGGGCGCTACGGCGACGACGATCTCCACCACGAGATCGTATGCCTCAAGCGCCTCGACACACCAGGCAAGCAAAGGACGACCTGAGAGAGAGACAAAGAGCTTGTCAACGCCTCCCATGCGAGCGCTCCGACCTCCGGCGGGCACCACGGCGCCGATGCGTTCCATCATTGCCCCCGCGACCGGTCGGGCGAGGAATCATGGTCGAACGCCAGCGTGATCGCCTGTCCCAGAGACGAGGCCTTGAGAAGTTCCATGCCCGCACCATCCTCTCCCCCGAGATTCGAACTGGAGGGAAGCACGCACCCCGAGAAACCCAACCGTCCGGCCTCTCCAAGCCTTCGCACCGGCTGCGACACCCCGCGAATCTCTCCGCCCAATCCAAGCTCTCCAAAGACCACAAGCCCATGGGTGAGCGGCCGGTCCTTGAGGCTGGAGACGAGCGCCAGCGCCACCCCGAGATCAGCCGCCGGCTCCGTGATGCGCAGGCCTCCAGTGACGTTCACGATGACATCCTGGTCCGATAGCTTCAGGCGAGCTCGCTTGGTCAACACCGCGGTGATGAGCAGAAGCCGATTCACGTCGAATCCGTTCGCCACGCGACGGGGCGGCCCGAAACCCGAGGGGGTCGTCAGCGCCTGAATCTCAACCAGCAGCGGCCGGCTGCCTTCGAGGACCGGCACCACAACCGAGCCGATGCTGCGTCGGCTGTCGCCGCCCGAGAAGACCAGCGAGGGGTTCTCCACCGGCTGCAGACCGGAGCCGACCATCTCGAACACCCCAAGTTCATCGGTCGAGCCGAAGCGGTTCTTCGCGCTGCGGACGAGGCGGTAGGAGCTGTGCCGCTCCCCCTCCATATAGAGCACGACATCCACGATATGCTCAAGAGTGCCGGGCCCGGCGATGGCGCCCTCCTTCGTGACGTGGCCCGCGATGAGGACAGACACGGAATGCTGCTTCGCGTACCTCATCAGCGCGAGGGTGCACTCCCGGACCTGGCTCAGGCTGCCCGGGGCGCCCACGACCGCGTCAAGGCTCATGGTCTGAATCGAGTCGACAATCACGAGTGCGGGAGACAGTGCACCGAGATGCTGGAGCACTGCGTCGAGGTTCGTTTCGGCGAGCAGCAGTATCCGTTCACCGGACACCCCCAGACGCGCCGCGCGGATGCCGACCTGCTGCGGCGACTCCTCGCCCGAGACATAGACGACCGCTCCTCGGCCGCGCGCGATGTTCGCGCAGACCTGAAGAAGCAGTGTGGACTTACCAACGCCAGGCTCGCCACCGAGGAGCACCAGCGACCCCGGCACGAGTCCACCTCCCAGCACTCGGTCGAACTCGGATATGCCGAGGCTCACGCGCGGAGAGGAATCAAGAGAGATCGACGAAAGCTCCTCGGGAACTGCCCACGTACCTGAAGAGGAATGGGGTGTCAGACGATCAGCCGCGACCGCTTCAAAGCTGTTCCAGCTTTCACAGGAGGGACATTGACCGAGCCACTTGGGGCTCTCGCGCCCGCAATGCTGGCAGACGAAGACCTGCTTCGGCCTGGCTCCACTGCGTCTCTCAGGCGTCACCGGCAACCACTTGTCGCGGAAGGTATACGGGCAGGCCCGTTCGTCGGAGCCGGCAAGGTTCCGACCCTATCGGGCGGATTCCCCTGCGGGCAGAAGCTCGCGCACTTCGCCTTGGGCCAACATCACGAGGCGGTCATCCCGCGCATCGATCTCGATGGTGTCTCCCGACCGGAACTCGCCGCGGAGGATGGCTTCGGACAGCTGATCCTCGAGCATGTTCTGGATAACGCGGCGCAACGGCCTCGCGCCGAACACAGGATCGTACCCCTTGGTACCGAGCAGGTCCTTCGCGGCCTCGGAGACCACGAGCGCTATCTCCTTCTCTTTGAGCGACTTGGACACCTGTCCGAGCATAAGGTCGACGATCGCCCGCAGCTCGTCCTTGCCGAGGGAATGGAAGACGACGGACGCGTCGAGACGATTAAGGAACTCGGGCCGGAACCGGTTCTTCAGCTCGGCCAGCACCTTCTCCTTCATCTTATCGTAGTCCACCTGCTGCTTCTGCGCCGCATCGCTGTGCGTGGAGAACCCGAGGCTCATGTCCTTGCGGATGAGCTCTGCGCCGACGTTACTGGTCATGATGATGATGGCGTTGCGGAAATCGACGCGACGACCCTTGGCGTCGGTGAGGTGGCCGTCGTCGAAGATCTGCAAGAGTATGTTGAACACATCGTAGTGCGCCTTCTCGATCTCATCCAGCAGGATGCAGGTGTAGGACTTGCGGCGGACCGCCTCGGTCAACTGACCGCCGTCGTCATACCCGACGTAGCCGGGAGGCGCACCAACAAGGCGAGCCACCGTATGTCGCTCCATGAACTCCGACATGTCCAGGCGGATGAGCGAATCTTCGCTGCCGAACATGAACTCGGCGAGCGCGCGCGCAAGCTCCGTCTTACCGACACCGGTGGGGCCAAGGAACATGAACACACCGATGGGCCGCCG
>JAFGNP010000069.1 GCA_016926975.1 Coriobacteriia bacterium
CGCAAGATCATGGTGCTCGGCGGCGGCCCGAACCGCATCGGCCAGGGCATCGAGTTCGACTACTGCTGCGTGCACGCCGCGTTCGCGCTGCGGGAGCTGGGTTTCGAGACCATCATGGTGAACTGCAACCCCGAGACCGTCTCCACCGACTACGACACGTCCGACAAGTTGTACTTCGAGCCGCTCACCGTCGAGGACGTGCTTGCGATCTACGAGAAGGAGCGGCCCGAGGGCATCATCTGCCAGTTCGGGGGCCAGACGCCGCTCAACATCGCGAGCGATCTTGAGAAGGCGGGCGTGCCGATCGTGGGGACCTCGCCCGACACTATCGACCTGGCCGAGGACCGCGACCGTTTCCGCGACATGATGCAGCAGCTCGGCATCCCCATGCCCGAGTCCGGCATGGCCTCGGACCTCGAAGAGGCGCTGTGGGTGGCCAAGCGCATCGGTTACCCGCTTATGGTGCGGCCGAGCTACGTGCTCGGCGGCCGCGGCATGGAGGTCGTGTTCGACGAGGAGGCGCTTCGCACCTACGTCACCGCCGCCGTGGACGTCACTCCCGAGCGGCCGCTGCTTCTCGACCGCTTCCTGGAGAACGCGATCGAGTGCGAGGCCGATGCGATTTCCGACGGCACGGACGCGTTCGTGCCTTCAGTGATGCAGCACATCGAGTACGCGGGCATACACTCGGGCGACTCGGCATGCGTCATCCCACCCGTGATCATCTCGGACGAGCATCTGGCGACGATCGATGAGTACACACGCCGCATCGCCGTAGAGCTGGGTGTGGTGGGCCTGATGAACATGCAGTACGCGATCTCCGACGGCGAGGTGTACGTGCTGGAGGCCAACCCGCGTGCTTCGCGCACGGTCCCGCTCGTCTCGAAGGTGTGCAACATCCAGATGGCGCGGCTGGCCACGCGCGTGATGATGGGCGAGAAGCTGGCCGACCTGGCGCTCGAGCGCAAGCCGATCCCGCACTTCGGCGTGAAGGAGTCGGTGTTCCCGTTCAACATGTTCCCGGAGGTGGACCCGCTGCTAGGTCCCGAGATGCGCTCCACCGGCGAGGTCCTCGGTCTGGCCGACAGCTACGGCCTCGCGTTCTACAAGGCGCAGGAAGCTACCGGGACGCGGTTGCCCGAGGAGGGCTGCGTGCTCATCACCGTGGCCGAGCGCGACCGGGAGATGGCGCTGCCTGCCGCACGCGAGTTCGCGGAGATCGGGTTCTCCATCATGTCCACCAGCGGCACGGCGGCCTTCCTCGCCGAGAACGGCATCGAGGCCACGCCGGTGCTCAAGCTCCACGAGGGGCGTCCGAACATCGAGGACGCGATCACCAACGGCGAGATCCAGCTGGTGGTGAACACCCCGGCGGGCAAGAGCTCGGAGTTCGACGACAGCTACATCCGCAAGGCCGCTATCAAGCACCGGGTGCCGTACATCACGACCACCTCGGCGGCGCTGGCCGCGGCTCAGGGTATCGCCGCGCACCGCCGCGTGAAGGACTCGGTGCGCTCGCTGCAGAGCTACCACTCGGACATCGTCTAGGCGGACTGCGCCATCCCATCGAAGTGCCTTAGCACGCGCAGCGCGCGGTAGGTCAGCCAGCGGCTAGGCTCACCCTTCTCTTCTACGGGGGCGAGCATCTTGTCGTTGAACGTGTTGCGCAGCGTCCAGCGCATCTGTCCGTCCGCCGCCGCACGGATTACTTCGAGCGCGGGCGTGTATTCGTCGCGCATCGGCTCGTCGTGGAGCGCGAGCGCGTACAGCGCCTCGAGCGCATCGGAGTTGTACGAGAGTGGATAGCCGAAGCGTAGCCAGCCGGGCTTGTCCTTGTAGTGCAGTTGGGGGTGCTCCGCGAGGTACCGCTCGCGCAGCCCGTCGCGCTCGCTCGACTTTGCAGTGTAGAAGAGGTCGAAGAACTCGCGCGCCTCCTCGGGGAGGCAGCGATGGACCTGCTTGTCGCGCAGCACCCGCACGCACTCCTTGCGCAGGCGCTCGGCGCCTTCGGGCCAGTTGTCTGGCGGCACCTCGGCAAGGAAGAGCAGCAGCTTCGGCGCGAGCATGTGGCAGTAGCCGTTCAAGGTGGATGAGCTCGCGCCCCAGTCCTTCGGCGCGTCGTTCGTCTGCGAGTAGATCGCCCCGCACGTGAGGCACCCGAACGTGTCGAGCAGCTTCACGCAGTAGCCGAGCGCATTCGTGAGTCGCTCGTCGCGTGCGTGGCCGAGGCGGGCGAGCGCGCGGCCGACGTTGGCAGTGAGGCAGGGAATGGCAGCGGAGGGGCGCCCGTTGCACGACCAGGAACCGTCCTCCAGCTGACGCGAGAACGCGTATGCGGCCGCCCTCTGCACGCGCTCGTCGTCGCTGCTTGCGTACAGCTCGCCGAGGAAGTGCACCTGCCAGAGCGACCCGCCGTACTTGCGGTAGTCCTGCGACGGCTTGTCCCATGATCCGTCGGCCTGCATGAGCTCGAGGATGCGGGCCACCGGCGTGTAGGAGTTGCGTTGCGCCCAGAGCGCGTCGAGCCCGGCGGACGGCGGTTCATCCAGCAGCTTGCGTCGCGTCAGGCATGCCACCGCCGGGTTCTCCTCGGCGGTGAGCCATGTGACGGTGGCTCCGGGGATCTCGACGCTCGAGCTCACGCCTTCTTCACCGGCATCAGCACCTCGGTGAGAGCCTCGTCGGGGTGCGTCTCTTCCGGGTTGTTCAGGTAGCGCTCCATGGGCGGACCGCACGGTTCGTATCCGTTTTCCTCGATCCAACCCCAGATCGCCTGATACGTTGGCAGCATGCTGTCGTAAGGGCCCTTGTGAACCGCCGAGACCACATCCATCGCCGGGACGCTCCGCACTCCGATACCATCCTCATCAGGCGGCGCATCGGGCAGGTCACCCGCGAGCGGCGCCTGGAGTTCCCACACGGCGTCGGAGGCGGTCTCATCCGAGGGCATGTTGAAGTAGACTGCGGCAGGCATCCCCGCCGCCGTGTACCCGTGGGATTCGATCCATCCGTACAGCCTGCCGAAACCCTCGGGAATCTGAGCGTACGGCCCGTGCATCGGAAGGTACGCGACGACGGCGGGTTGTGTGGTCATCAAGTTCGCTGACATAGTGCTCACCCCTCTCGTGAAGGGTATATGCCCATTAGGAGACGGGGACGCAGGCTGTGCGCGTGGTCGGGCCACGCCGCTGTCAGCCTGGCACTGTCGAGTCACATGGCTAAGGGGGAACTGATGGTCAAGAGGTTGCTCATCGTCGGAATGGTTCTCGCACTCGCGCTCGGGCTGGTGGGGTGCAAGAGCATCCAGGAGAAGATCGGCGAGGAAATCGGCGAGGAGATCGTCGGCGCTGCCACCGACAGCGATGTCGAGATCGATGACGAGGGCGTCACGATCGAGACCGAGGACGGAGAAGTCAACGTGACCGGTGGTGATTCGGGAGAGCTTCCGGATGGCTTCCCTGAGGACTTCCCTATCTACGATGGTGCCAGAATCGAATCGTCCTCCAGCCTCACAGCTGACGGCGCATCGACGTACTACGTGAACCTGATCTCGGAAGATGATTTTGAGACCGTGTTCCCGTGGTACGAGGCCGAGTTGCCGTCCGCAGGGTGGGAGATCACCTCCAACACTCAGTACTCTCAGGACAACGGCGGCGGTATGCTCACCGTCAAGCAGGGTGAGACTGAAGGAAGCGTCAACGTCCTTGGCGGAGATGATGGCGTTGAGATCGGCTATATAGTGATCGTGGAGTAGCGGCGACCACCGAGCGGACGCCGAGGCGCTGCTCGACCGGATGTGACGATGCGAAGCGGCCCGCCGGGAATCGCTCCCCGACGGGCCGCCGGTCTGCGCAGATGATGCCTAGTAGGTCTCGACGAAGATCTCGTAGTGCGCCTGCGGGTGCGCGCATGCGGGGCACAGTTCGGGTGCCTCGGTGCCCTCGTGGATGTAGCCGCAGTTGCGGCACTTCCAGCGGACGACCGTGTCGCGCTTGAAGACGGTGCCGTTCTCGACGTTGCCGAGCAGCTTCCTGTAGCGCGCCTCGTGGGCCTCTTCGACCTCCGCGATCTCGCGGAACGACGTGGCAATCTCCGGGAAGCCCTCTTCGTCGGCAATCGTCGCGAACTCGGGGTAGAGTTCGCCCCACTCCTCGTGCTCGCCGTCGGCGGCGGCCAGCAGGTTCTCGGCGGTAGTGCCGATGACGCCTGCGGGGTACATCGCGGTGATCTCGACGGCGCCGCCCTCGAGGTACTTGAAGAAGACCTTGGCGTGCTCCTTCTCGTTCTCGGCGGTCTCCATGAAGATGGCCGCGATCTGCTCGTAGCCTTCCTTCTTAGCAGCGCTCGAGAAGTACGCGTAGCGCGTGCGCGCCTGGCTCTCGCCGGCGAAGGACTTCAGCAGGTTCTGCTCGGTACGGGTGCCCTTGATGCTCATGTGGCGACTCCTTCTCGTCGGGGACAGGACCGCCGTTCGTAGAACGGTTGAGTGTGATTATGCCCCACGCTGACGGCGTGCGGCTGTGGTTTCGGCCGAGCGGTCGGCGTGTCGCGCCGGATGGCAGTAGGCGTGGCTTTCTGCAGCTACGCCAGAATCTGATTGAGGTAGGTGGCGGCCTTCTGGCCGCAGTCCGGCGCGATGGACACCGCTATGCCGGCACGGCCCGGTTCGCTCAGGTACTGGAGTGCGCCGCCGGCTATCGCCGCGGCCGTCGGCCCCACCATGAGCGCTTCCTCGCGGTAGATGCGGCGGGTGGTCTCGTCGGCCAGCTCATCGTCGACCCAGACGATCTCATCGATCACCGACATGTCGAGGTTCGCCGGAACGGCGGTCTCCTCCATGTTCTTGAGACCTGCAATGTGGTGTCCGCGGACCGGCTGGATGCCGATCGTCTTGATGGTCGGGTCCTGCTCCTTGAGGAACCGGCTTGTGCCGACGAGGGTGCCGCACGTACCGAACCCGGCGAAGAAGTAGCGGATCTTGCCTTCGGTCTGCGCCCATATCTCGGGACCGGTGGACTCGTAGTGTGCCCGTGCGTTGTCGGCGTTGTCGTACTGGTTCGGCATGATGTAAGAGTCGGGGTCGCTCTCTACGAGCTCCTGGGCCATTCGGAACGCCACGTCCATGGGATGCATGCCGGAAGTGTCGTCCTCCGGCGTCAGCAGCAGCTGTGCGCCGAACGCGCGCAGAAGCGCCGTCTTCTCCGGGGTGAGCACGTAGGGCGCGGTCGCGATCATCTTCGCGCCCATGAGCTGCGCGATTGCAGCGAGCGCGATGCCGGTGTTGCCCGACGTGGCCTCCACGATCGTCTTGCCGTCGAGCTCGCCTCGCTCGGCCAGACCGGCCAGCAGCCATTTCGCGGTGCGGTCCTTGATCGAGCCGAAGGGGTTGACCCACTCGCACTTCACGTAGAGCGAGACGTCGGGATTCGTCACCAGGCGGTTGAGTCTGACGATGGGCGTCGGGTGGGCGGTGTCGCCGCAGAGATCCAGCAGGTTGTCGTAGCGGGCGAGCCGCGAGTCGTTGCCGAGTGGCAAGTGGAAGCCTCCTTGGGGCGCGGGTTGTACGCCGAGGATACACTAGCGTTGGCTCTACCGTCGGGAAGCGAGAGGCAAGGGCTACGGGCCTCGATGATTGCGGGGACACACGTGTACCAGTCCGACTGGATACTGCGGCAGATAGAGCTCATGGGCGACGTGCTGCGGCGCCTGGTCGACGCTCTGCGCGAGCACAGGCCCGATGATGCGATCGCCCTCTCTCGCGAGGCCGTGGAGGAGCTGCTCGACACGGACCCGGCGCTCATCGACGCGCTCACCGGCGAGGGTCTTCTCACTTTGCTCTCGGCCGGAGGCGCGCTCGACACCTACCGCTCGCACATGCTGGCGGAGATCCTGCTCGCGCGCGCCGAAGCGCTGGACATGTCCGACCGTGGCGCCGAGGCCGCCGACGCCCGTACCCGTGCCCGTGTGCTGCTGGAGGCCGCTCTGCCGCTTTCAGACGGCTCCGACGTGGAGCGTATGCGAGAGCTGCTCGGGTGGCTCGAAGGCTAGGCCGTAGCCGCCGCCTTCACGTCGATTCGGCGCTTGATCCACTTCTCGATCTCCACGCCCCAGAACACGACGCTCGAGATGGCTATCGCAACCAGCAGTTCGTCCCAGGTGAGAGGGGTCGTCCGGAAGACCTTCTCGTTCACGACCGGGATGTAGATGGTGCCCAGCTGCAGCAGGAACGTGAGGATGACGGCGCCGGCGAGCGGCTTGTTGGAGAGCAGCCCCTGCTTGAAGAAGGACTCCCGATCGGAGCGGACCGCCAGCACGTGGCCCATCTGGCTCAGGCACAGCACGGTGAAGACCATGGTCTGCCAGTGGTGGTACCCGTGGCTCTCGAACGCGGCCTGCGTGAAGAGCGTAGCCGCGCCCATCACCAGACCGACCCAGACCATGTGGATGCCGATCCCGTCGGCGAAGATGCTCTCGTTGGGCGCGCGCGGCGGGCGTCGCATGATGTTCTTCTCGGCAGGCTCCGAGGAGAGCGCGAGGCCCGGCAGGCCGTCGGTCACGAGGTTCACCCAGAGGATGTGTATTGGCAGTAGCGGGATGCTCAAGCCGACCAGCGGAGCCAGCAGGATGGTCCATATCTCGCCCGAGTTGGCGGCCATGGCGTACTTGATGAACTTGCGGATGTTGTCGAATATGTGGCGGCCTTCCCGGACCGCCCCGACGATCGAAGTGAAGTTGTCGTCGAGCAGCACCATGTCCGAGGCCTCTTTCGCCACGTCGGTGCCGGTAATCCCCATCGCGACTCCGATGTCGGCGCGGGCGAGCGCCGGGGCGTCGTTGACGCCGTCGCCGGTCATCGCCACGTACTCGCCGCGGTCCTGGAGCGCCTGCACGATCTTGAGCTTCTGCTCGGGCGCCACGCGGGCGTACACGCGGATGCCCTCGACGCGGCCCTCGAAGTCTTCGAGCGTGAGCGCGTCGAGCTCGGCGCCCGTGATCATCTGCTCCTTGTGGTCCGCGATCCCCAGGCGCTTGGCGATGGCGAGGGCCGTCGCCGGATGGTCGCCCGTGATCATCACGGGGATTATGCCGGCGGTCTTGCAGGTGGTCACCGCGGCGGCGGCCTCCTCGCGCGGCGGATCCACCAGGCCGGCGTAGCCGATCACCGTCAGGTCGCTCTCGAGTGCGTCCATCTCGGAGCCGGTGGGCAGGCTCTCCAGACGCCTCATGCCGAACGCGAGCACCCGCAGGCCCTGTTCCGACCACTGCTCCACCAGCGAGGCTGCCCTCGCGGGATCCACCGGAGTGCGGTTGCCGGCACCGTCAATCGCATCGGTGGCGCGCTCGACGATCGCCTCGGCGGCACCCTTGGTGAACGAGACGTAGCTGCCATCGGGCAGCTTGTGGACGGTGGTCATCAGTTTGCGGTCCGAGTCGAACGGCATCTCGGCCGCGCGCGGCATCTCCGCATCCAGCCCGGAGCGGACGAAGCCCGCGTTCTCGGCTGCGACGTAAAACGCCACCTCGGTGGGATCGCCGACGAGCGCGTCGCCTTCGCCGCTCACGTCGTTGGAGAGCGAGAACGCGTGGGCGAGCCAGTGCCAGCCCTCGCTGGCCGAGCCGCTCTGCTCGAGCGACCCGGGCGTCGTATCGCCGGCTGCAACGTGCTCGACGGTCATCTTGTTTATCGTGAGCGTGCCGGTCTTGTCGGTGCAGATGTAGGTGACCGAGCCGAGAGTCTCGACCGCCGGCAGCTTCCGCACGAGCACGCTCTGTTTCACCAAACGGCTCGCCCCGAACGCGAGTGCGATGGTGGTGATCGCAGGCAGCGCCTCGGGAACCGCCGCCACCGCCAGGCTCACAGCCGTCATGAACATCGTCACGACGTCTTCGTTGCGCAGTACCCCTATGAGGAACACGATGGCGGTAAGCCCTATGGCCACGAGCCCGAGCGTGCGGCCGAACGAGGCCAGGCGCTTCTGGAGTGGCGTCTGCTGATTGCCGGTGTCGCCGAGGAGGTCGGCAATCTTGCCGATCTCCGTCGAGAGGCCGACCGCGGTCACCACACCGACGCCGCGCCCGTACACGACCTGCGTGCCCTTGTACGCCATGCTCCTACGGTCGCCGATGGGCGCGTCGGCCTGTCCAATCGCCGCGACCGTCTTCTCGACCGCTTCGGACTCGCCGGTCAGCGCCGCCTCGGCTATCCGCAGTGATGCCGACTCTATGATGCGAAGGTCGGCAGGGACCACGCGCCCGGCGTCCAGCAAGACGATGTCGCCGACGGTGAGCTCGCTCGCCGGGATCTCCGATACCCGGCCGTCGCGTCGCACCGAGGCCACCGTGCCCGCCATCTCGCGGAGCGCCTCCATCGCGCGCTCGGCGCGGTACTCCTGAAAGACCCCGATAACGGCGTTGAGCACGACGATCACGAGGATGGCTATGGTGTCGGCCCACTCGTGCAGGAGCGGGCCGGAGATGATGGCTGCGACGATCAGCAGCAGGATCAGGAAGTCCTTGAACTGCCCGACGATCATGCCCAGGATCGTGTGCTTCTCGCCCTCGGGCAGTTCGTTGGGGCCGATCTCTAGCAGGCGCGCGGCAGCCTCGACTTCAGTGAGGCCGTCCGGCGACGTGTCGAGGCGGCTGAGGACATCGTGCGACTCCAGCGTGCAAGCGCTTTCGACGCGGTACTTGGGATCGAGGGCCGAGGGGTCGACCGGAACTGGCTTGGACATGCATCCTCCTGTGCGCAACGGGTCAGGACACGAGCGATCCTGAAGGTCTCGCACGCGAGGTGTTCCGCGTAGCAGGGCCGGGGTCGGTACACCCGTGATGACGGCCTGCCTCCCGACCCTGAAGTCGGGCAGCTACTCCCCTTCGGCGAGCAATGATAGCCGAAGGCGGGACGGCGGGCGAGAAGTACGGTCGCGCTTGTGCGATATAGGTACTCGGAGAGCGGGCGGCGAGATGGTAGGATTCCATGGAATGACGGACGATGGAGGACAAGTGAGTACTGCTACGGTTGCACAGGATACTGCCCGGGGCTGGGTGAAGGTCTTCAGGGCGCCCCCCTTCTACCTTGTCGGAGTGCTGCCCTTCGCGCTCGGGACGCTGATCGCAGTTGCCAGTGGTGAGGACCTTGTCTGGGCCGTGTGGGTCCTGGGGTCCGTGGCGGTTGCGCTGATCATGGCCATGACCTTCCTGGTCAACGAGTACTTCGACTTCGAGACCGATTCGGCCAACGTCAACTACACCAAGTTCTCCGGCGGCTCCCGCTCTCTGCCGCAGGGGTTGGTCGACCGGCGGCATGTGCTGATAGCAGCCGGCATCTGCACGCTCATCGCCGCCGCGCTTGGGGCGATCATCCAGTTCGGGTACAAGACCGGTCCGCTGACGCTCCCGTTCGGAATCGTGGCCGCCGCGATCGGCTATGCGTATACGGGCAGGCCGTTCCGGCTCATCTACCGGGGGCTGGGCGAGCTGCTCATCGGCATCTCGGTCGGCTGGATGCCCGTGTTCATCGGCTACTACCTGCTTGCCGGGATGCCCGAGGGGCCGTTCATACATCTCCTCAGCCTCCCCATCGCCGCCAGCATCGTGAACGTCATCGTCATCAACGAGTACTCGGACTACGAGTCCGACAAGGCCAGCGGCAAGCGCAACCTGGTTGTCGCTCTCGGGCGCGAGCGTGGGGCCTGGGTATACGCGGCCATGGGCGTAGTGACCGCGGCGTCGCTGGCCTACCTCGGGCGCGCCCACTACGCCGGCTGGCAGGCGGCGGTCCTCCTCCTGCCCGCAGCATTGAGCCTGGTCCTGACGGTGGCCGTGGTCGCCGGAGCGTGGAAGGACCCCGCCAAGCTCGAGAAGGTGCAGCTGGGGACGATTCTGCTGAACCTCAGCTCGATCGTTCTGCTGATGATCATCAACTGGCCGTAGGACCGGTCAGCCGTGCCCGGGAGAAAGATCCAACTGCGAGCGCCGGCCGGCACTCTGGCCGCGCTCAAGGTCGCCATCCGGGCGGGTGCCGACGGCGTTTACACCGGCTTCAGGTCGCGCAGCAACATCCGCAACTTCCCGGGCATCAACTTCTCCACCGAGGAGTTGCGGGAGGCCGTCGACTTCGTCGGCAACCGCGGCAAGGAGATCTACGTCGCGATCAACGCGTTCCCGCAGGGCGATCTTCTCGACGCGGCTTACCGCGACGTCGAGGTCGCGGTCTCGCTTGGCGTCAGCTCGCTCATCGTCGCGGATCTTGCGGTGCTGAGATTCATCCGCCAGAACTTCCCGGAGATGCCCGTCCAGGTGTCCGTGCAGGCGGGTGCCGGCACGGCCCGCATGATCGAGCTGCTGAAGTCTGAGTTCGGGATCAAGGGTGTCGTGCTGCCCCGGATCCTGTCCCTGGACGAGGTGAAACTCGTAAGGCAGGCCACCGATGTCGAGATCGAGACGTTCGCGTTCGGCCTACTCTGCATAAACTATGAGCCGAATTGCATAATGTCCTGCTACGTCACGGGTGTGCCGAACCAGACGTTCGGCGCTTGCTCGCCCGCGCAGCTCATCGACTTCGAGGAGTCCGAGGGCAATCTCGACATGCGGCTCAGCGGCTACCTGATGAACCGTTTCGCCGAAGATGAGGTCCGCACGTATCCGACCCCGTGCAAGGGGCGCTACGTGGAGGAGAAGTCGGGGCGGCTGACGTACCCGTTCCAGAGTCCCTCGTCGCTTCAGACCATGACGCTGCTGCCGGAGTTCATAGATGCCGGTGTCGACGCTCTGAAGATCGAAGGCCGACAGCGCGGCAAGACGTACGTCCGGGAAGCGGTGCGGGTCTTCCGCGAGGCGATCGACTCCTACTACGCTGACCCGGACGGGTTCAAGGTCGAGCCGCGGTGGAACGCGCGCCTGGCCGCTCTGTTCGAAGGCGGAGAATTCACCACGACTGCGTACGGTGAGAAGACGTGAAGCTGTCTGTGGCATCCATATCGGGCCGTTACGATGCCGGCTCCCTGACCGGCTTCTGCCGGGAGATCGCCTCGTGCCCGCACGTCGATCGCGCGTACGTGGGGGAGATGTTCTGCCCGAAGCGGCAGTTCCCGATCGAGGCGTTCGGGGAGGCGGTCGCCATCCTCGCGGATGGAGGCAAGCAGGCGGTCTTCTCGACGACGGCGCTGCCCACAGGCGAGAGCGACTTCGAGTCGGCCGCCCCGTACATCGAGCGAGTGGAAACGGTCGAGGTCAACAACCTCGGCTTCGTCCCGTGGCTGAAGGAGAACTTTCCGGGCAAGAAGATGCTTGCGGGGCCGGTGTGCAACCTGTACAACCGCCACGACCTCGAGATCGTCAGGGACTGGGGTTGCTCCGGCGTGTCGCTGCACCTCGATCTTATGCCCGACACGATCGCCGATCTCAGCGGATGCGGGATCATGCCCGCCGAGGTGTTCGTGCATGGCCGTCCTCCGCTCGCGTTCTCCTGGCGCTGCTACACTGCGAGGTTCGTCGGCAGGCAGGCCGATAAGTGCGGTTTCGCTTGTCGTGCCGAGGGGGCGCTGGTGTTCAACAACATGGAGGGCGAGGACGGTTACGTCGTCGACGGGCCGTCAGTCCTGCCGGGGCAGACCGTGTCCGGCGTCTACCAGGCGCGAGAGTACGCGGATGCGGGGGCGGCATTCGGTCGTCTGTGGCTGGAGCCGGGACAGGTGGCCCCCGTGGCGTCGACGTACGCGGCGCTGCTCGCTGGCGACATGACGCCGGAGCAGGCCGACGAGGAGCTGGCGAGGGCCGTCGCCGGTCCCCTGCGGCAGGGCCCCATCGCGAAGCGAGGACTGTCGTGAAGCACCGTATCCTCGCGCCGTTCTTGCTGCTCTCGCTTCGAGTCCTGTCCAGGCGGATCGATGTCAGACGTCATCTGCCGGATTCCGAAGGAGAGTCGGTCGCGCTTCGGCTGCGTGGCGACAAGGTGCCGTACGTGATCGCGGTTCGAAACGAGCGGTTCGTTCTCGACCCGTCGGCCCAACCGGCTGCGGAGATCTCGGGCGACCTGGGCACGTTCCTGGCCATGCTCCTGGGCAGGCTCGACTACGACGCCGCGTTCTTCCGGAAGCGGATCTCCTTCAGCGGCTCGCTGCCCGTCGCGATGCGATTCAAGGCGCTCTTCGACCAGATGACGCGCTGATCGCTGCGGGGTGCTCCACCGGCCGGCGTGCTGCTGAAGGCATCGAGCCTAGTGGGCGCGAAACGCCTGTTCGGTGCGGATCTCGACGGCGCGGTTGGCCGGATCGACGAACACGGCCTTGGGCGCCCACGTGCGCGCCTCGGCATCCTCGAGCTCCACGAACGACGCGATGATCACGAGGTCGCCGGCGCTCACGAGGTGGGCGGCAGCGCCGTTCACGCAGATGGCGCCGCTGCCGCGTGGCGCGGCGATGGCGTAGGTGGTGAGGCGGGCGGCGTTGGTGACGTCCCAGATGTGGACGACCTCGCCGGGCAGGATGTTCGCGGCGACG
>JAFGNP010000070.1 GCA_016926975.1 Coriobacteriia bacterium
CTCGGCATCAACCTCGCACTCGGTGTGCTCTACTCGTGGAGCATGATTGCGAAGTCCCTGACCGCCGACTGGGGATGGAGCGCCGGCAAGGCCAGCTTGCCATACGCGATCGCTTGCGGCGTATTCGCGATCTCGATGGTCTTCGCAGGCCGCGCGCAGGACCGCCTCGGCCCTCGTTGGGTAGCGGCGCTCGGTGGCGTCCTCGTCGGATGCGGGATGATCATCGCCAGCCTCGCGACGAAGTCGAATTCGCTTCCAGTGGTGCTCGGCTTCGGCGTGCTCGCCGGCGCCGGTATCGGTCTCGGTTATGCTGCCGCCACGCCTGCCGCCATCAAGTGGTTTCCGCCCGCCCGCAAAGGCCTGATCACCGGGCTTGTGGTTGCCGGGTTCGGTCTGGCCAGCGTGTACATCGCTCCGCTGACGCAGTGGCTTCTCGCCAACTACCAGATCGACGGGACGTTCAGGATCCTGGGTATCGCATTCCTGGTAGCGATCGTGGCCCTGGCCCAGCTGCTGGTGAACCCGCCAGCCGGACACGTACCCGTAGCGAGCGGAACTCCGGCTGCAGCGGGGGCTCTCAACGCTCACAAGGACTACGACTGGCGAGAGATGGTTCGCACGAAGCAGTTCGCGCTGCTGTGGATCATGTATGCGTTCGCCGCCTTCGCCGGGCTGATGATCATCGGCCACATGGCGAAGATCGCCGCCTTGCAGATGCCGGAGACGAACCTCGGCTTCCTGCTCGTGGCCGTACTGGCAATCGGCAACGCGTCGGGTCGCGTGTTGGCGGGCATGGTGTCGGATCGCATCGGCACCGTACGCACTATGCTGATCGTCTTCATAGCGCAGGCCCTCGCGATGGGGCTCCTCTCCGTGTCTTCCACGACTCTGATGCTGGTGCCCGTTGCCGCGCTGGTTGGGTGCTTCTACGGCGCGAACCTCGCGCTCTTCCCGTCTAGCACCGCCGGGTACTTCGGCACGAAGAACATGGGCGTCAACTACGGCCTGGTGTTCACCGCATGGGGCGTGGGTGGTGTGTTCGGGTCGATGACGGCGGGGTCGATAGTGGACTCCACGGGCAGCTACGCGATCGCATACGGTGTCGCTGCGGTTCTCTGCGTGCTTGCCGGAGGTCTGACATTCGCGACGAAGCCGCCCACTGAGGTTGCCGCCGTTGGCGAGCAAGAGGAGCTGCAGGCGGCCTAGCTGCACGTTCTTCCGTTCGTCGGTCCGCCGGTGGCCTCCATCACCCGGATGCCGTCCGTCAGCACGCTCCTGTAGCCACATGGCGTGTCTGCCGATAGGCACAGTAGGTATGTGTCTCCAGGCATCTCGGGGTGAGGAAGACGGACACCATGGCTGGCGAACTCCCGGGAGCAGCAGCTCGCGCACTAACGGACCCCACCCGTGTGGCGATGCTGCTTGAGGGCGCTTCGTTCCCTGCTGCGTTGTGGTCCGGCTCCTACTTGCGTTTCACCTGGATGAACGAGGTCTTCCGGGACTTGCTCGAAGACGTTCATCCGCAATGGGACTTGCTCGGCATGCCGGTACGCGGGTTCCTCTCCGACTCGTGCTCGGCGACCCACTTCATCGATGTCGCCTACACGGGGCAACCCGTGACCGGGGCCGATTACGAGTTCAGGGCTTCGTGGGGCGAGACCACCTACTGGCAGCTCTCCTACCTTCCGCTGCCCGGGCTGATCGGCCATCCCTTTGATGTGCTGTTCATCGCCGTTGACGCCTCTCAGGCGGTGGCGGACCGTGCGTCGGAAGAGGTACTGGCGAGGGAGCTGCGCCGTGCGATGAACCTCATCGACGTGACCGTGCTCTCGTCGCTCGACGCCGAGGACATACTCCAGCGGGTCCTGGTTGAGGCGACCGAGGCGCTCGGTGCCGACTGGGGATGGATAGCCGAGCGCGAGGACCGGGACTGGGTCTTCCGCAACGTCCACGGTTGGCCGACCGAGATGACCGGCTTGCGGTTTGGGGAAGACGAGCTCTCCCTCCCGGCGTTGGTATCGCACGCGGGGAGAGTGGTGGTGGCCTCGCGCGCGGATGCGAAGAGCCTCGAGCACGTAGAGTTGATGAACAGACACGGCGTGGGAGCATTCGCGCTCGTGCCGCTGAAGCGACGTGGCGATGTTACCGGGGTGATGGGCTTCTGTTGGGACGCCGACCTCGACCTCGGGGATGCCCGTCAAGAGCTGCTGCACAAGCTGGAACTGTCCTTGTCTCTCGCGCTCGAGAATGCCAGGCAGTTCGAGACCGAGCGGCAGTTGACCCGGCAGCTTCGCGGGACGTTCTTCAGCGTGCCGCGTGTGCTGCGGGGCTTCGAGATGGGTCACCTCTACCATGCTGCCACCGGCATCTCCACTGTGGGAGGCGACTTCTACGATGTCGTGCCGCTGTCATCGGGGCAGCTAGGGGTCTTGATCGGGGATGTCTCCGGTCACGGGTTCGAGGCTGCAGGACTGACTTCGCTCGTGAAGAGCGCGATGCGCTCCGAGGCGTTGAAGCTGCCATCGCCGCAGTTGGTGATGGACCACGCTAACGAGTTGGTGATCCACGGAGCCGAGCCGAACGAGTTCGTCTCGGCGTTCTTCGGCCTCATCGACGGGCAGACGGGCGACATGGTCTACAGTCTCGCCGGTCACCCGCCCCCTGTGATCGTGCGGGCCGACGGGTCGCAGACTCTGCTTCCGAATGACGGCGGTGTGCTGGGGGTCATCGACCACATTCGCTACACGAACCACGATGTGCATCTCGGGGTGGGGGACATGCTGGTGATGTACACCGACGGACTCATAGAGGCCCGCTCGCCCGTCGGCGAGCAGTACGGCACCGAGCGTCTCGTGAGCGCGTGCGCGGTCGCTGCGAGTGAATCTGCCGAGAAGCTGCCGGAGGCGCTATTCCTCTCGGCGTTCAGCTTCGCCGAGGGGCATCTCTCGGACGACATCGCGATCGTCGCGCTGAGGCGCGGGCCTTCGGTCGACGGATTCGACCAGGGCCGTCTGGAGCTGGAGCCGGCGGTCGCCTGAAAGCGACCGCGGAGCCGTCACATCGCGCTACCCCTCTTTACACGCGTGCGGATGGGGCAATACAGTCGTGGCAGTGGCACCGACGCGAGGGAGCCGAAGATGCTGTGTCCTAACTGTCAGGCCGAAGTCCGCGAAGGCGCCGCGTTCTGCGGCTCGTGTGGCGCGACATTGGAGCAGGCGCGGCCGCAAGCCGAGCCTGCGGCCGCAGAAGTGACAGAACCTCTACCGCAGCCCACGGCGCAGATGCCCCAGGCACAGGCCGAGCCTGCTTACGACGCGGCCGCGTATGCCCAACAGCAGGCTGCGTACGAGCAGCAGAAGGCGGCCTACGAGCAGCAGCAGTATGCCCAGCAGCAGGCCGCATACTCGCAGACCTACGTACCGCCGGTTCCGCCTAGGAAGAGCAAGACCGGCCTGATCGTCGCTATCGTCGTGGTGTTGGTGCTGCTTCTTGCCGGTTGTGGCGTGGGCGGGTTCTTTGCCTTCAAGGCTTTGAAGTCCGGAGCCGAGAAGATCACGACGCCTGATGCGACCACCACAGACACCGACACTTCTGACACCGACACTTCTGACACCGACATCGGCGACACTCTCAGTGGCTACGCCACCGCAGACGAGGCCGTGGCGGCGCAGCTGTCCGACGCGGGAGTCGGTGACTGGGTGTATCAGCTCTACGACGAAGGTTATGGTTACGCCACCTACTGGGCTGGACCGCCGAACAGCGAGTTCGTCGACGAGATCTATCTGGAGCAGAACTCAGACGGGTCTTGGTCGGTTGTCAATGTCTACAGCCTGGATGGCTGGGAAGACCCGTCGGGGGGCGACTCGACTGTCGATGAGGCCATCTCGGTGGTCGGGGAGTTTCTCTACGCGGTCAAGCAGGACCGGCCCGATGACGCCCACGCCCTCACGGTAGAACCCTTCAGTTTGGATCCAGCTAGCGCACAGTACTCGAACGGTCAGTTCAGCCAGTTTGAAGTGCTGGGTGCTAGCGAGCAGCCGGATGGGACGGTGTGGGTGGAGACGTCGGAGACCTGGTACGGCACCACTGAGTGGTGGAGGTATCTTGTTGTTCCCACCGAGGCGGGTTATCGCATATCCGTCCTGGAGCCGTACTAGGGCTACGAGCGGCGCTCGAGTACCTTGCGGGCGTAGTCCATGCCGTAGGCAGTCGCCGGATGCAGGCTCTTGCTGTTGTGCCAGTGGAGAATGTCCCTGTAGTACTCGTGCATGCCTGCAATTCCCAGTGCAAGATAGGCGCGTTCTAGTGCCGGCAGGGTGTTCACGAGAGTCTGCAGGTGCAGTAGCGCTACTCCCTGGGCATCCGGGCACTGTGGGTCGTTCGGTCGCTTCTCCGCGCACCGGTACTTGCCCGGTCCCACTTGGGTGAGCGACGAAGACCACACCGTTCGGGGGGTCTCGTCAGACTCGGTCTCGAGGACCCAATCTCGGGCAACGACTACCGGCTCGCCCTCCCGGGCCTCGGCCAGCATCTTCACCGCGTCTTCCATCCAGCCGACCAGGTCGTCGGCGGTGCTGTCGAAACCCATGAAGAACAGTAGGCGCGCATAGTACATCATGAAGTGCAGTACCGAATGATAGCCGCTCTCCTGACGGTCCGCGTCGCTGACCCACCTGCGCACCAGTGCGCGATTCTCATCGAGAAGGGCTACTTCCAC
>JAFGNP010000071.1 GCA_016926975.1 Coriobacteriia bacterium
ATCGCGCGATGCATCGATGAGGTTGGTGTGGGCTTCCTGTTCGCCCAGTCGCTGCACGCGAGCATGCGCCACGCCGGGCCCACGCGCCGCGAGATCGGCATCCGCACCGTCTTCAACATCCTCGGTCCCCTCACCAATCCCGCGGGCGCGCGTCGGCAGCTGCTTGGCGTGTACGACCCCAAGCTCGTTCCGGTGCTTGCCGCAGTGGCCGGACGTCTGGGTGCCGAGCGCGTGCTCGTGGTGCACGGCCATCCGGGCATGGATGAGGTCTCGGCGAGCGGTCCGACCACGGTAGGGGAGTTCGACGCATCCGCGGGCACGGGCGTGCGCATGTACGAGATCACGCCCGAGCAGGTGGGCATCGCGCGCGGTACGGTGGCCGATACCGCCGGCGGCGATCCTGCCGCCAACGCGCTTCTCGTACGCGCCATCCTGGCAGGCGAGCATGGACCGCGCCGTGACGTGGTGCTCATGAACTCCGCAGCAGCACTGCTCGCGGCTGGCGTGGTGGGCGACCTGGCCGAGGGTGTCGTACGCGCGCGAGAGGCGATCGACTCCGGACGGGCACTATCAGTGCTCGAGCAGCTCGTAGCCACAAGCACGCGGCTTGCAGGGGAGGCGCAGTGAGCTTCCTGGAGACGATCATCGCGCATCGCCTTGAGCGCATCGGCTCGGAGTACGGGTCGCTGGAGACGGCCGAGCTCGAGCGGATCGCGTGCTGCGCCCGCCCGGTCCGCGATTTCGAGTCGGCGCTGCGAGAAGCGCCGTCCGTCGCGGTCATCGCCGAAGTCAAGAAGGCGTCGCCCAGCGCGGGTCCGATCGCGCCTGAGTGTGAGGCATCCGAGCGGGCACGGCAGTATCGGGACGGCGGCGCTGTCGCGATCTCGGTGCTCACGGAGCCGGAGTACTTCGGCGGAAGCTTCACCGACTTGTCGGACGTCTCGGATGCGGTGGACGTCCCCGTGCTGTGCAAGGACTTCGTTGTCGATCCCGTGCAGCTGTCCCTGGCTCGTGGGCATGGCGCCGATGCGGTGCTGCTCATGGTGAGCGTGCTCGGAAGCATGGTGCCCGATTACTTGAAGAGGGCCGCGACGCTCGGGCTCAAGCCGCTGGTGGAGGTCGCCGATCTTGACGAGCTCTACCTCGCTCTCGGCGCGGGAGCGACCCTGGTTGGAGTGAACGCAAGGGACTTCCGCACGCTCGAGGTGGACCTGCGCAGGCAGCGGGAGATAGTGGCCGAGGCCAGTCGCTCCGGAGTGACGGTCGTGGCTGCGAGCGGGGTCAAGAACCGGGCAGACGTGGTGGCTGCTTCGGAGTGTGGTGCTGATGCTGTGCTTGTCGGCGAGACGCTCATGCGCTCGCCGTTTCCTGAGGACTCACTGGTAGAACTGACGGGTGTGAAGAAAGGGAGGCATCATGAGTGACAAGACAAGGTACATGCTCGACGAGAACGACATGCCGACGGCCTGGTATAACGTGCAGCCGGATCTGCCGGTGCCGCTGGCGCCGCCGCTGGATGCCGAGGGCAACCCTATGGGTCCCGAGCAGCTTGCGGTGCTGTTCCCGATGGAGTGCATCAAGCAGGAGGTCAGCCAGGAGCGGTACATCGACATCCCTGGAGCCGTGCTCGATGTCTTCAAGACGTATCGTCCGAGCCCGCTGATCCGCGCCAAGGCCCTGGAGCGGGTGCTCGAGCTGCCGGAAGGCGTGAAGATCTTCTACAAGTACGAGGGCGTTTCGCCCGCCGGTTCGCACAAGCCCAACACCGCCATACCGCAGGCCTACTACAACAAGCAGGAAGGTATCGAGAAGCTGACCACCGAGACCGGCGCCGGTCAGTGGGGCAGCGCGCTCGCGATCGCCGGAGCGCTCTTCGGCATCGACGTCGAGGTCTTCATGGTCAAGGTCTCCTACGAGCAGAAGCCATACCGCAAGGCGATCATGGAGACGTACGGCGCCCGGGTCCACGCGTCGCCCACCATGCTCACGGAGTCCGGCCGTCACGTGTTGGCGATGGATCCCGAGTCGACCGGCTCGCTGGGTATCGCCATCTCCGAAGCGGTAGAAGTGGCGGCGAAGGACCTCGGCACCCACTACTCGCTCGGCAGCGTGCTCAATCACGTGTGCGTGCACCAGTCGATCATCGGGCTGGAGGCCATTGCGCAGATGGAGATGGCCGACGCCGAGCCTGACGTCGTCATCGGCTGCATCGGTGGCGGTAGCAACTTCGCAGGCATCGCGTTCCCGTACTTCCACCGCCGCAAGGAGGGCAAGTGCAACGCGCGTCTGCTAGCGGTTGAGCCGAAGGCGTGCCCGACGCTCACCGCCGGCGAATACCGTTACGACTTTGGTGACGAGGCCAAGCTCACGCCGCAGATGGAGATGTACACGCTGGGTCACGACTTCGTACCGGCCGGTATCCATGCCGGTGGCCTGCGCTATCACGGAGACTCTCCGCTCGTCTCGGCGCTGGTCAAGTCGGGAGACATCGAGGCCGTGGCCGTGCATCAGATTGCTTGCTTCGATGCCGCCGTGCAGTTCGCTCGTGCTGAAGGCATCCTGCCGGCGCCCGAGAGCAGCCATGCGATCCGCGTTGCGATCGACGAGGCGCTCGCTGCCAAGGCGGCTGGGGAGGACAAGACCGTTCTGTTCAACCTGTCGGGTCACGGGCACTTCGACCTGTCGGCTTACGAGGCGTACAACGCGAAGAAGCTCGTGGACTACGACTTCGCCGCGGGCGCGATGCTACAGGAGTAGGGGGGAGGGCGGCCGTCGGGGTGCGGAGTGACTCCGCTTCACATCTCCGACGGCCGTCGTCTACCGTTACCTCGACACGCAGGAGTACCCCATGCACCGGACACGCATCAAGATCTGCGGCCTCACCAGACCGGAAGACGCAGCGGCAGCTGTCGAGGCGGGCGCTGACGCACTCGGTGTGGTGCTCGCGCCGTCGAAGCGCCAGGTTACGCTGAAGGAGGCGGCGCTGGTCTTTGCGGACGTCCCGCCGATCGTAGCTCGCATCGGGGTGTTCGTAGATGCTCATGCCGACGAGGTGTGGGAGGCTGTGGCGCGGCTCGGGCTCACGGCCGTGCAGTATCACGGCAGCGAGGCGCCCGAGACGTGTGAGGCGTCGCCGGTGCCGGTCATCAAGGCCCTGCGAGTGGGACCGGGGTTCGATCCGGCTGCCGCGGATGCTTACCGGGGAGTGGTCGCGGCGCTGCTGCTGGACGCGCTGGTTCCCGGAGAGCAGGGCGGCACCGGCGTGGCGTTCGACTGGCACGGGGTCGAAGGAGCCGTGCCGACCTGGGCTCCGACGATACTGGCGGGCGGGCTCGGACCGGGGAATGTGGCCGAGGCTATCCGCGTGCTCGGTCCGTATGCTGTGGACGTGAGCAGTGGCGTCGAGCAGTCGCCCGGCGTCAAGGACCGCGCGATGGTGGCCGCGTTCTGCGCTGCGGTCCGCGTAGCCGATCGGGAGGGGACGGGCGGATGAGACGCATCTTCGTAGGGCTGGTCGCACTGCTCGTGGTGCTCGGTATCGCCGGATGCGGCGGAGAGGACCCGGCGGGCGGTGTGCAGGAGGCTGAGACCACCGGCTCTGATGCGAGGGCTGATGCGAGCGCGGATGCCTCGCGCGAAGTCCTGGTGCTCGGCCGCTCCGTGATGACAGGTTGGATGGAGCATTGGGGCGGCGATGCGTCGGATGCCGCATCGTGGGAGGGCTACACGATCACCTTTCGCGAGATCGAGGGTCCGCCGGGCATCGCGACCAGTGCGGCGGATGCGATATCGCAAGCAGACGCCGGCTCCACGGTGCTGTTCAAGTTCTGCTTCGTCGATTTCAACGGCGGAGAGTACGACGATGAGCTGGACACGTACATGGAGTACGTGACCGAGGTGGCCGACGCAGCAGACGCAGCTGGCGTTCGTCTCATACTCGGCACGGCGCTGCCCAAAGTGGAGGGGGAGAACACTCCCGAACTTGTGGACGAGCACCGGGAGTTCGCCCGCAGGGTTGAGGAGCTCGCGGCCGAGCGGCGCGATGCCGGGCAGGATGTCGTGGTGCTCGATCTCAACGCCGTTCTCAGTGACGGTGAGGGCGCGCTCGAGAAAGGCTATGCTGTGTCTTCCGATGACTCTCACCTGAAAGGTGCCGCTTACGATGCGCTCGACGTGGAGCTTCTGAAGCTTCTCGGCGATCGCGACTGAACCGGAGGTAGTGGATGTCCGACGTGTTGTTCCCATCTGCAGAATCGGCCTACTCTTCACCCGACGCGCAGGGCTTCTACGGCCCGTACGGTGGCACGTTCGTGCCCGAGACCGTGGTGCCGGCCCTGAAGGAGCTCGCCTCCGCGTACGAGGAGGCGGTAGCGGATCCCAGCTTCGCAGACGAGTTGGCCTACCTCCTGCGCGATTACGTCGGCCGTCCCTCACCGCTGTACCGCGCCAGCCGATTGGCCGAGGCCGTGGGCCTGGGCGCCGTCTACCTGAAGCGCGAGGACCTCAATCACACCGGTGCGCACAAGGTGAACAACACGATCGGCCAGTGCCTGCTCGCGAGGCGCATGGGCAAGAAGCGCGTGATCGCCGAGACGGGTGCCGGGCAGCACGGTGTCGCAACGGCCACTACCGCGGCGCTGATGGGCCTCGAGTGCGTGGTCTTCATGGGGACCGAGGACATCCGCCGCCAGGCCCTTAACGTGTACAAGATGCGCCTGCTGGGTGCGGAAGTGGTCCCGGTCGCCGACGGTACGGGCACGCTTGCCGATGCGGTCACGGCGGCGCTCCGCCACTGGGTGGAGAGGGTCGAGGACACCTTCTACGTCATCGGCTCCGCGCTCGGGCCGCACCCGTATCCACAGATAGTCCGCGACCTGCAGAGCGTCATCGGCCTGGAGATGATCGACCAGATCGCCGAGAAGAAGATCGAGCGCGTTGATGCGCTGGTCGCGTGCGTGGGTGGCGGTAGCAACGCGATAGGCACGTTCTACCCGTTCCTGCGTGACGTGCCGGCCGACGAGCGCCCGCAGCTCATCGGTGCTGAGGCCGCAGGCCTCGGCCTCGAGACGGGCAAGCACGGGGCGGCTCTCACGAAGGGCTCGCCTGGCGTGTTGCACGGCTTCTACTCGTACCTGCTTCAGGACGAGGCGGGCAACCCGCTGGAGGCGTATTCGATCTCGGCCGGGCTGGACTACCCCGGAGTCGGCCCCGAGCACAGCTTCCTGAAGGACGAGGGGCTCGTCCGCTACGAAGGGATAACCGACGCTGAAGCGCTCGAAGCGTTCGAGCTGCTCACTCGCACAGAGGGCATAATCCCGGCGATAGAGTCGAGCCACGCCCTCGCGCTTCTGCCTCGCCTCGCAAAGGAACTGGGCCCGGACGGCGTGGTCATCGTCACCGTGTCCGGTAGGGGCGACAAAGACATGGACATCGTCCGGGAGGCCGGCCTCGGTGCAGACTGACACGCCGTCGCGTCTGACCGCCGCATTCCGAAAGGGGCATCCGGCTCTCGTCACGTACCTGATGGCGGGGTATCCGGACCGCGAGACGTCGCTGGAGGCGCTTTGCGCCGCCGCGCGCGGAGGCGCCGATGTCATCGAGCTCGGCGTGCCGTACGGAGACCCGCTCGCCGACGGTCCGGTGATAGCCGAGGCCGCGAAGGTGGCGCGGCAGCACGAGGCCGGCTTCGGTCTCATCCACGCGCTTCAGGTGGCCGAGGCCTTCACCGCCGATCCGGGAGTGGATGAAGCGCCGCCACTGGTGGTGATGACGTATCTCAACCCGCTGATGCACCTCGGATTCCCGCAATCAGCAGCACGGATGCGCGAAGCCGGTGTCGCAGGCGTGATCGTCCCCGACATGCCACCCGAGGCGGCGGCGCCCTGGCTCAAGGCTGCCGAAGGCATCGAGACGGTGTTCCTCGCGGCGCCCACTTCCACAGTGGAGCGACTTGCCGTGGTGACTGCGGCGTCCTCGGGATTCGTCTACTGCGTGAGCTCCACAGGCGTCACCGGGGAGCGCGAAGAGCTGGCGCTAGGCCTCGGGGACCTCGTCGAACGCATCCGCGCTCACACAGCACTGCCCGTGGCGGTGGGCTTCGGGGTGGGGACGCCCGAGCGGGCGGCCGAGGTCGCAGCGATAGCCGACGGGGTCATCGTGGGAAGCGCGATAGTGAAGCGCCAGATTGACCCGGCGGTGGTGCAGCGGTTCGTGCGCGAGATGGCGGCCGCCGTTCGCCGCTAGCCGATGCCGAACCAGTTCTTCCATACCGCGAGGTTCGGGTTTCCCGCCACGCCCGGGGAGTCCAGTTCCAGTTCACGCGCTACCCGGTCGCCCAGGTCGAACAGGACGGCATACGCGAGGTAGGGCCCCCACAGCTCGACGGCCACCGGCGGCTCGTCTTCCAGCGTGCCGAAGTCGTGCAGGTAGCGCTCGAAGGCCTTGGAGTTCCTGCAGACGGCCTTGCCGGTCTCTGTCCGGAAGCCTCCGCGCATCAATCCGAGCTCTTCGGCTCTTGCGACGACCAGGCCCTTCCAGCGCTGGAGGCCGGCGTCGAATGCTGCCGGCCGTCTCCGGGCGGCAGCCTGCAGATCCGCCAGCGAAAGCGCGCCCGCGCCACCCAGGACGCCGAAGAGGAAGGACAGCAGCTCCTTGTCGAGGATGTCCAGCGCGTCCCACCGATCCTGCACGGGTCTCACTTCAGTGACGGTTATGTCATGGGCCGAGGCAATGGTCGTCACGCGCCGTTCGCTTTGCCGGGTCTCGAGAGCTCCGTTTGCGACGAGCAGCAGCACGCTGGCCATCACTTCGGCGCCGGTCACCGCACCACGGCGCGCCAGGCAGCCCACGACCGCAGGGTGCAAGTCGGGCGGTTCGCGTATGTAGAGGGGTTCGTCCATCAGTCGTCGGAGTCGCGTTCGGTGTGTTGCTCGGCGGCGACGGCCAGCATCACGTTGCGCTGGATCAGCTGCCAGTCGGGGCGTGCCTGCGTGCGCTGCCAGGTCTCCCACACCTCCGGCAGCCACGCCTCTGTGAGGTACGGTAGCCACTCGGCGTTCCACACATTGCCGTGTGCCGCATACCCGCCGCCAGTGAGGATGCCTGCTTCGACGAACTCGCGCGAGACGTCGTCGAGGAAGTCGATGAACGGGGCCTCGGTGCGACGCAGGAGGCGGGTAGCGATGTCGATGAGGCTGGCATCCTGCCACTTGGTGGCCTCCAGGAACCTTCCCGAGAAGCCTGGCGCTCCGGAGTAGGCGGCGCGCACCATCAGCACCGGAGGCTTCTGGAAGCCGAACTTCCCGACTCCCTCCCACAGCTGGACGTAGTTGTTAGCCTGCAGCCAGTCGACCGTGACGCCGAAGATGCCCTTGGCAAGCGTTCTGGCATCGGCTTTCTGCCCCTGTGGCGTCGGATAGCCGAACATCATGCCAGCGGCCGGTAGTATCCGCCCGGCGCACAAGTAGGTCTTGGCGGCGATCGAAAACTCGAAGCCGTTCGGTGTCTCGACTGTCATCGGTGTGCCCCCCTCATCCACGGCTTACGCCATCAAGAAGGTCTAATCGTCGTCTTCGACGTCCCGCCGGATCTCCTTGGCGCTGAGCATCACGCGTTCGAAGATCTGCCAGTCGGGACGTGCGTGAGCCTTCTGCCAGACCTCCAGCACCTCGGGCAGCCATGCCTCCTGCAGGTAGCCAAGCCACTCGGAGTTCCATACGTTGCCGTGCGCCGCGTACCCACCGCGTGTGAGGATGCCTGCCGCCGTGAACTCCTCGGACACGGTGTCGAGGAAGGCGATGAAAGGCGCCACATCGAACGGCATCAGTGATGCAGCCGCGCCCATGACGGTGGCGTCCTTCCAGCCGGTGGCCTCGAGGAACCTGCCGGACAGCCCTGGGGCTCCCGAGTAGACGGCTCGCATCATCAGCATCTCGCGACGCTTGCCTTCAGGGACGCCCACCCAGATTTGTGCGAAGCCGTTGGTCTCGAGCCAGTCCAGCGTGGTGCCGAGGATCCCCGGGGCCAGCTGGAAGGAGTCGACGAGGACTCCCTGCGGGGACGGGTAACCGCGCGCCATACCGGCCTTCTGGAGGAAGCGTCCGGAGCACAGGTACATCTTCGCGCCGATCGAGAATTCGACGCCGTTGGGTGTTTCGATGCCCACTTCCCCCCCTCGCGTGGGCTACAGGTCGTCGAGCACCTTTCGAAGAGTGCTCTCTGGCACCTCGCCGATGATGGTGTCGACAACGGTGCCGTCCGAATTCACGAACACCAACGTCGGCACGAACTGGACACCGTACATCTCGGCAAGCGCCGCGCCCTCATCACTCTCCTGGACGTTGTACTTGCGTATCGCTACCTCGTCCTCGTAATCAGGGATGAGCCCATCAACTATGGGCGCCATGGTCTGGCAGCTGGGTCAACTCAGGGTGAAGAACTCGTACATCACGGGCATGCCTGCGGGAACGGGAGTTTCGTCCGGGGTAAGGGTGGCGGGTTCGGCCGTATCGGTCTTGCAGCCTGCCAGAGTCGGCGCGAGGACGAGCATGAGACAGAGGATCGCGATCAGTCCGGTGCGGGGCATGCTGCTCCTTCCAACGGCTCTGCGAGTAGTGTACCCGAACGGGTACGCGCAGCCGCGCTTGCGACCGCGGTCCTGCGGTGTGGTGGTAGACTCGGCGCATGCGCATAGCACTCGCACAGATCAACGTGACCGTGGGGGACATCGAGGGCAATCTCGAGAGGTGCCTGAGCGCGGTCGAGAAGGCGGGCGCGGTCGATCTGGTCGTGCTTCCGGAGTTGGCGCTCACCGGGTATCCGCCCGAGGACCTTGTGGCGCGTCCCGAGTTCGTGGAACGCAACCTGGAGGCGCTGAGATCGTTCGCCTCGGGGGCGTCGGCCCCGGCGATCGTGGGCTACGTCGAACGCACCGAGTCCGGTCTGGCCAATGCGGCTGCGCTCGTTCGTGACGGTGTCGTCCAAACCGTCTATCACAAGCGGTTGCTTCCCAATTACGGCGTATTCGACGAGGAGCGGCACTTCGAGCCGGGGCACCGGGACTGTGTGTTGGATATCGCAGGTGAGCAGTGCGCGATAACCATCTGCGAGGACATCTGGACTCCCGATACCACGGCGCGTCTTGCAGCGGAGGGTGCCGCCGTGGTGCTGAACCTGTCGGCTTCGCCCTTTCATGCGGGCAAGGCGGCCCAGAGAGAGGCCATGCTGCGCTCCCGGGCCACTGATGCGGAGGTGTGGGTCGCCTACTGCAATCTCGTCGGCGGCCAGGACGAGCTCGTGTTCGATGGGAGGTCGGCCGTCATCGCGCCGGGCGGCGTCCTGGTTGCCAGGGCGGCTGCTTTCGCCGAGGGCACGGTCGTCGCCGAGGTAGGCCGCCAGGCTGAGATCACCTCTGGGGGGAAGGACCTGGCTCCGGGCGCGATCGCTCCGGCGATGGAAGGTCCGCACGAGACGTACCTGGCGCTCAAGCTGGGTCTTGCGGACTACGCGCGCAAGAACGGCTTCACGGATGTCGTGGTCGGTCTTTCGGGAGGCATCGACTCCGCCGTGGTGGCCACTCTGGCTGCCGATGCGCTGGGTCCCGATCGCGTGCACGGAGTCCTGATGCCCGGGCCGTACTCGAGCGAGGGCAGCGTCGAAGATGCGCTTCTGCTCGGCGCGAATCTCGGCCTCGACGTGCTGACGCTGCCCATCGGCACCCCCTTCGAATCGTTCCTCGGTGCGCTGGAGCCGGCCATCGGGGGTCTGTCGGCCGACGTGACCGAGGAGAACCTGCAGGCACGCGTGCGCGGGACGCTGCTGATGGCGCTTTCGAACAAGCTCGGCTGGCTCGTGCTCGCAACCGGGAACAAAAGCGAGATATCGGTCGGCTACTCCACACTCTACGGCGACATGGTGGGGGGATTCGCCCCCATCAAGGACGTCTTCAAGACCCGTGTCTGGGAGCTTGCCCGCTGGCGCAACGAGCAGGGTGCCGTGATTCCCGAGGCGATCATCGCGAAACCTCCCTCGGCGGAACTCCGGCCGGATCAGACGGACCAGGACACGCTGCCACCCTATGAAGTGCTTGATGCGATCTTGCACGCCTACGTGGAGATGGACCTTTCGGCTGAGCAGATCGTGGCCGGAGGTCAGGACCGGGCCACAGTCGAGAGAGTCATACAGATGGTGGATGCCGCCGAGTACAAGCGCCGTCAGGCAGCACCGGGCACCCGCGTGACGCCGAAGGCGTTCGGGAGAGACCGCCGCATGCCCATCACGAATCGCTACCGGGGCGGTCAGTGAGCGTTCTGGAGCTTGTCTGGATCGGCGCCGATGACCCCCGGATGACGCTGGTCCACGCGCTGCGTCACGAGGCGCTGTTCGCCCCCTTCGGCATCGCGCGGGATGACGGCTGGGACGATGCCGGTGATGATCGTCGCCACCTCATCTCGCTTCGCGACGGCGAGCTCGTCGGGTATGCGTGCCTGTTGCTGACCGCAGAGGGGAATGGCCACGTGCGCCAGGTGAGCGTGAGGCCCGATCTGCAGCGAACGGGGATTGGACGGGCGCTCATGCTCGAAGTGGAAGCTGAGGCCGTACGGCTGAGGCTGCCGCTTCTGTGGCTGGATGCCAGACACACCGCCGAGTCCTTCTACCACAGGCTGGGGTACTCGACGCGCAGCGGCATGTTCCCCTCGGGGCGTACGGGGATACCGCACGTTCGTATGGAGAAACGTCCCGGACGGTAGCGTTCGGGCATTTGGTGGCATAACCTTTCATACGGGTCGCGCACCGGCAGGCTTCGTCCGCGCGCCCCGGGGGAAGCGACATCAGTTCCGACCACGAGGAGGAGTCTATGCCCAGCATCACCCGTGACCAGGTTCGCGTGCCTATCGACGTGCCCGCCGCGGCGCGCGAGACCTACATCGACAACTACATCGCCGCCACGCATGGTACAGGGCGGCTCATGCTATTCGCCTGCGACCAGAAGATCGAGCATCTGAACGACGACTTCTTCGGTCCGGACATCGCGCCGGAGGACGCCGAGCCGGAGCACCTGTTCCGGATCGGGAGCCAGGGCATCTGCGGCGTGTTGGCAGGCCAGCGCGGCCTGGTGGCCCATTACGCCGCCGACTACCCGGACATCAACTACCTGGTGAAGATGAACTCCAAGACGCATCTGGTGAAGACCTCGGCCAAGGACCCGGCCAAGCACCAGGACGATCCCTACTCGCCACAGCTCTACGACATCCAGACCGTGCTCGACATGCGCGACAACGGGCTGAGCGTCGTGGCAATCGGATACACCATCTACCTCGGCAGCGAGTACGAGTCGCAGATGATGATGGAGGCCGGTCAGCTCATCGCCGACGCACACTCCGTAGGTTTGCTGGTCGTCTTGTGGATCTACCCCCGTGGTAAGGCGGTTGCCGATGAGAAGGACGCTCACCTCATCGCGGGTGCTGCAGGTACCGCCGTCTGCCTGGGCGCTGACTTCGTGAAGGTCAATCCGCCCAAGGGCGACGACGTGGCGTCATCTGCGGACAAGCTCAAGGAGGCGGCCGCAGCCGCAGGTCGCACCGGTCTGGTGTGCGCAGGCGGCTCCACGGTCGACGCACAGACGTTCCTCACGCAGCTGTGGGAGCAGATACACGTGGGCGGGGCCTCGGGCAACGCCACCGGCCGCAACATACACCAGCGCTCGCTGGACGAGGCCGTTCGGCTCACGAAGGCGATCAGCGCCATCACGTTGGGAGACTGGAGCGTCCAAGACGCTCTTGCGGTCTTCAACGGCGAGAAGGAGTTCTCGATCTAGCCGACAACCTGTACTGACGTCACTACGGCGCGGCATCGCCCTGGAAGCGGTGCCGCGCTATCATTACACCTTGAATCGTTCACGCTATCTGCCGGAGCAGCATGTCGATCAATGATTGGTTCAAACAGCGGGAGAACCGTCGGTACACGGTCTCGGCCAGCACGACGGCCGATGGCCTTCCCGACGGTATCTGGCGGAAGTGCCCGGACTGTAACAAGACCCTCTACCAGGGTGAAGTCGCCCGTAGCCTGTCGGTCTGCCCGCATTGCGGCCACCACTTCGAGCTGATCGCGCGCGACCGCATCGCGGCGGTCGTGGACGAGGGCAGTTTCGAGGAGTTCGATGCGTCGGTGGGCTCGCTCGACCCGCTACGGTTCACGACAGCGAAGCCTTACTCCGGCAGTCTGGAGAAGGCGCGCAGCACGACGGGTCTGGCAGAGGCGGCCGTCGTCGGGCGGGCTACCATCAGCGGTCACCCTTCTGTCGTGGGCGCGCTCGACTTCCGCTTCGTCGGCGCATCGATGGGCTCGGCGGTGGGGGAGAAGATCGCGCGGGCATTCGAGCTGGCGCTGGCAGAGAGACGTGCGGTGGTGCTCGTGATCGCGTCGGGAGGCGCCCGGATGCAGGAGGGCATGCTCTCGCTGATGCAGATGGCCAAGACCGCGGCCGCGGTCGAGAAGTTCGCGGCCGCCGGCCTTCCGTACGTCTCCGTTCTCGTGAACCCCACGTACGGCGGCGTCACGGCGAGTTTCGCAGTGCTGGCCGACGTGATCCTGGCCGAGCCGGGCGCGCTCATCGGCTTCGCCGGTCCGCGGCTTGTCGAGCAGACGATCCGCCGCTCGCTCCCCAAGGGGTTCCAGAGCGCGGAATCGCTCGTCGACCACGGCATGGTCGACGAGGTCGTCCCGCGCAGGGAGCTGCGCGACCGCATCGTGGCGGTGCTCGGCTATTTGACGCCGGAGAGCGTTTCGGCGTCAGCCGGAGGTGAGGCGTAGCATGGCGCGCTTCATGATGGAGTTCGAGCGTCCGCTGGTGGAGCTCGAGGAGAAGCTGGCCGAACTCGGCAAGGTGGACACCAGTCAGCTGTCCGATCTGGCTCTAGAGATCGAGGATCTGGAGCGGCAGGTCGAGCAGCTTCGCGTGACTCTATACTCGGCGCTGTCGCCCTGGGAGAAAGTGCAGGTCAGCCGCCATCCTGAGCGGCCGAAGACCGGCGACTACCTGGAGACGCTGTTCACCGATGTCGTCGAACTCCGCGGCGATCGCATGTTCGGTGACGACGAAGCTGTCCTCACGGCGCTCGCCACTATGGATGGCCGTCGCGTCGTGGTCATCGGCCACAGGAAGGGCCGCAACACCAAGGAGAACGTGAAGTCCAACTTCGGGAGCCCGCACCCCGAGGGTTTCCGCAAGGCGGAGCGCGCGATGAAGCTTGCTGCCAAGTTCGGACTGCCCATCGTGACGTTCCTGGATACCGCGGGCGCCTCGCCGGGTCTTGAAGACGAGGAGCGCGGTCAGGCCTGGGCGATCGCGAACTGCCTGGCGACGCTATCGAGCGTGTCCGTGCCCGTTGTGGTCGTCGGTATCGGAGAGGGCGGGAGCGGTGGTGCGCTGGCTATCGGTTTCGGCGACCGCCTCATCATGCTGGAGAACGCGTACTACTCGGTGATCAGTCCCGAGATGTGTGCGGTCATCCTCTTCAAGAGTGCCGAGCACGCTCCGGAGACCGCCTCCGCGCTTGCGCTGACCGCGGACGACCTTGCGCGCCTCGGCATCGCGGACGAGGTTGTCGCCGAGCCGCTGGGCGGGGCGCATCGGGACCCGCTGCCCGTCATGGCCGAGGTGGGGGCGCGTGTGACCGCGGCGCTCGAGGAGCTGTCCGCGGTGCCATCTCATGAGTTGACCGAACGTCGTTACGAGCGACTTCGCGCCGTCGGCGTGTTCGACGAAGAGGTGCGCTAGCGCCGGTTGCGGCTGTTGCCGCCGAGTTACAGGAGGAGACAACGTGAGTGATGCGTGCGATATCAAGCGTGTAGGGATGTTGTTCAGCGGTGGACCGGCGCCTGCAGCCAACGCGGTCATCTCGGCAGCTGCGCTGTCGTTTCTCAACAGCGGCATAGAGGTGATCGGTTTCTACGACGGGTACGAGTGCCTGGAAGGCTATTCGGAAGACCACCCGCTCATCGAGGGGCGCAATTTCGTGCGCTTGACGCGCGATGACGTGTCGGCCATCCGCAACCGCAAGGACATCATCCTGCGCACGTCGCGCGCGAACCCCGGGAAGCCTGTGGGCGCGGTGAACGAGCTTGCCGACGCGAAGCGCAACGCCAAGCTGCGCGCAGTGTACGCGGCGCTCGAGGCGTACGAGATCGACGCGCTCGTCTCGATAGGCGGCGACGACACACTGAAGACGGCGAACTACATCAAGGAACTGCAGAACGTCGTGCCGGGGCTCCGCCCGATCCGGATCGTGCACCTGCCGAAGACCATCGACAACGACTACTACGGCATCGACTGGACGTTCGGCTTCTTCTCGGCGGCGCACTTCGCGGCCACCGAGATCCGCAACCTCGGCGCCGACGCGCGTTCCACGCAGGTCTGGTACGTGCTGGAGATCATGGGGCGCAAGGCCGGCTGGCTCACCTACGCCTCGGGCATCGCGGGCGAGGCCACGCGGATGCTGTCCGTGGAGGACTACGAGGGAACCTTCGACGCGCGTGCAGAGGCCGAGGGGATGATCGACCTGATGCTCAAGCGCGAGGAGGACGGCCGTCACTACGGCATCATCTGCATTGCCGAGGGGCTCGCCGACCACCTCCCCGAGGACATGCGACCGCAGACCACCGACGAACATGGCAACGTCAAACTGGGCGACGCTCAGGTGGGTCGCGTGCTCGCCAAGGAGATGGAGCGCGTGTATCTGGAGCGCACCGGCAAGAAGATCAAGGTGCGCAGCAAGCAGATAGGGTACGAGGCCCGCTGCGCCGAGCCGAGCGCGTTCGACGTCTTGCTCGGCACGCAGCTCGGCGTGGGCGCGTACCGCGCGCTGGTGGAGAAGGGGCTCACCGGGGTGATGGTCAGCGTCGAGGACCAGCTGTCGCTCAAGTACGTGCCGTTCGACATGCTCATCGATCCAGACACCATGAAGACGCGCGTGCGCTTCATCGACACCGACAGCGATTTCTACAAGCTGGCCCGCGCGCTGGAGTACCAGGGGATGCTGTCCGACCGCACTACCGGGCAGTAGTCGCGATGATCGACCGCGAGATCATTCGGCAGTTCCGGGACATCGGCCGAGACGTCTTCGTCTCCGGACTCACCACGAGCCACGGTGGCAACATGAGCGTCCGCGACGGCGAGCGCATCATCATCACCCGCCGGGGTTCCATGCTTGGCCGGCTCACCGACGATGACCTCATCGAGACGGGGATGGAGCCCTCCGCGGCCGACGACCGGTGCAGCCGTGAGATCGTGGTGCACCGTGCCATCTACGCGGCTACCGAGGCGCGCGCCATCGTCCATGCGCATCCGGTGCACACCATAGCCAGAAGCTTCGCTTGTGACAGCATCGTGCCCGAGGACTCGGAGGGGCTGTTCGTGCTGGGGGATGTGCCGGTGGTGGAGGCTGCTACGACGATCGCGTCTGCCGAGGCCGCCGAGGTGCTGGCGCGGGCGCTCGGTAGTGCGCCTGTGGCGGTCCTGCGCACGCACGGTCCGTTCGCGACAGGCGCGACGCTGGAGGAAGCGTTCATGCACGTGAGCGTGCTCGAGGCCAGCGCGGCTGTCCTGGACCTTGTCGGGCGCTAGCTACCGGCTGTGATGTCCGGTCACGTCTTGTCGTCGGCCGCGTACTGCCTGACCTCGGCGATTCGGGCTTCCTTCGCGTCGTCATCGAGGAAGGACGCGCCGAACGAGGCTTCCGCCAGCGCGGCGAGGTCCGTGCGCGTGAGCCCGAGTGCTCCTGCCGCTTCGACGTAGTTGTCCGTGAGGTATCCGCCGAAGTACGCCGGATCGTCCGAGTTGATGGTCACGACAAGCCCCGCGTCCATGAGCCTGCGCAGCGGGTGTTCGCTCATCGTCTCCACGACGTGAAGTCTCACATTGGACAACGGGCAGACGGTGAGCGGAACGCGGTCGCGCGCGAGGCGCTGGACCAATGCAGGGTCTTCCAGACAGCGCACGCCGTGGTCGATTCGCTCGGCTCCGAGCACATCCAGGGCGCCTTTGATGTAGCGGGGCGGCCCCTCTTCGCCTGCATGAGCGACGATTCTGTAGCCGCGGTCGCGGGCGGTCTCGAAGACCTCGGCGAAGTCCTCCGGCGGATGGCCGACTTCCGCGGAGTCCAGCCCTACCGCAGCCACTCTGTGGCCGTACAGGCGCGCGCGTTCGAGCGTCTGCAAGGCGCTTGACGACGGCCGGTCTCTCAAGAACGACATGATGAGTTTGTAGGTGATGCCGAACCGGTCTTCGGCATCTTCGAGTGCGCGCAGGATCCCGGTAATGACAGTGCCGAACAATATGCCGCGGTCGGTGTGCGTCTGTGGGTCGAAGAACGGTTCGACGTGGCAGATGTTCTCCCGGGCGGCACGCACCAGATAAGCCCAGGTGAGATCGTAGAAGTCCTCCTCCTCGATCAGGACGGCGCAGCCTGCGTAGTACAAGTCGAGGAAGGACTGGAGATCTCTGAAGTCGTACGCGGCCCGTGCGTCCTCGAGAGATGCGTAGGGCAGTTCGATGCGATTGCGCTCGGCAAGCTCGAACATCATCTCCGGCTCGAGGGTCCCCTCGAGGTGAAGGTGGAGCTCGGCCTTGGGTAAGCCGAGAGCGAAAGCGCGGAGATCGGCGGACATGCATTCCTCCATAAGAGTGCGTGGGGTCGTCTCTTCAAAGGATTATGCCCGTTCGGCTGTTCTTGGTGCCCGGGGCGGGAATCGAACCCGCACGACCTTTCGGCCAGAGGTTTTTGAGACCTCCGCGTCTGCCAATTCCGCCACCCGGGC
>JAFGNP010000072.1 GCA_016926975.1 Coriobacteriia bacterium
GATCGACGCGCTCAACCAGGTCGCGCTCGACGCCGGCGCGAAGGGCCTCGCGTGGGTGGCGTTCCCCACCGACGGTGACGTGCGTTCGCCGATCGCCAAGTTCTTCACCGCCGAGGAGATGACCGGCCTCAAGACGACTCTCGGCATCGAGCCCGGCGACCTGGCCCTGATGATCGCCGACGAACACGACACCGCCAATGAGGTCCTCGGCGTGTTGCGTCTGAAGATGGCCGACGAGCTCGACGTGGAGCGGAGCGGCTACGACGTGCTCTGGGTCGTGGACTTCCCGATGTTCAAGTACGACGCCGAGGAGCAGCGGTACGCCGCCAACCACCATCCGTTCACCATGCCTCGCGAGGAGGACGTCGAGCGCATCGAGAGTGACCCGGAGACGGTGGGCTCGTACAGCTATGACATCGTGATGAACGGCTACGAGATAGGCGGCGGCACGCTGCGTATCCACGATGCCGACCTCCAGATGCGCGTGCTGAAGCGCATCGGCCTTAGCGAGGAGGAGGCGCAAGTCCAGTTCGGCTTCCTGCTCGAAGCGCTCTCCTTCGGCGCGCCGCCGCACGGGGGGATCGCCCTCGGCCTGGACCGGCTCGTCATGCTACTCGCAGGGGCGAGCTCCATACGTGACGTCATCGCGTTTCCGAAGACGTCGAGTGGAGCCGATCCGCTGACCGGGGCTCCTGAGGTCGTGAGCGCGCGCCAGCTGCGAGAAGTCCATCTGAAGACCGACTGAGGGGGGACGGATGTCTTCGGCCATGATCATCGCTGCGGTCATCGTCATCGTCGCTTCGTTGGCGTTTGTGGCGGTGGGGATGCTGTTCGAGTGGGATCTCACCGCGCGCGGGTATGCCTGGTGCACGCAGGCGATCGGGGTCGCGGCTCTGCTCGGGATCGCTATCGCGATCGCATGGGGCCGGCTGGACAAGCCAATCTTGGCCGCCGCCGTGCTGCTTGTGGGGTGCGGTCTTGCAGCCGGGTACGTCTGGCTGCACCGGCATTTCAGTGAGCGCGTGCGCAGGACGCTGGCGTCTGCCGAGGGTTCCTGAGAGATGCGCCGCACCCGCCAGGGTGCTACGATGATGGTGCCTTGCCTTGCGTGGAATCGGTGTCAGCGGTTGAGCCAACACTTCTTCACCGGGAGCCTTACATTTCGTGAGGGAATGGTAGCCCCTTAGGGGGAAGCAGGAACTCACGGTGCGGGCACCCACCTGCTTAGGCAGGTTCACCCGGCCGACCACGCAGGGCGGGGTTGTTCCATTCCCGGGTCAGCGGAGGAAGCAGATGCGCAGGATTCTCGTGGCGGTGTTGGCAGCCTCTCTAGTACTGACGCTGGCAGCCTGTGGCGGAGGCGGAGAGGAAGAGCCTGCGACCACAGAGACTCCTGCCGACGCCGCTCCGGTCGTCGCCGAGGGCGTGGTCGAGCCTGAGGCCGCGGACCGCTCCGCCAACGACGGGGACATCGAGCCCATGCTGTTCCCTGAGTTCGTCAACATCGAGATGCCTGTCGTGATCCGGGAGAAGCTCGATGCCGGGCGCCCGATGCTGATCTTCTTCTACGATGATGCGCAGCAAGTCACTGCGACTTCGCGGGTCGAGGTCGATGTGGTGATGAACGACTACCGGGGGCTTGTTGATCTGCTCACCTTCAGTGTGGGTGGGGATGCGGCCGACCCGAACACGCTGGCAGCCGTGGCCTACGCCAACGAACTCGGCGCCACGAGCACCCCTTACATCATCATCGTCGACGAAGGTGGCTGGATAACCTGGCGGTGCCGAGGCTTCGCCGAGCGCGGCGTGATCGAGCGCGAGGTGGAGCGCGCTTCGCGCTAGCCGTGCGAGATCTCTTCGACGATGCAGCCGAGCGGCGGCTCAAAGACGGAGCGCCGCTCGCCGCTCGCATGCGGCCCCGAACGCTTGAGGAGTTCGTCGGTCAGCAAGAGGCTCTTGGCCCTGGCACGGTGCTGCGGACCGCCATCGAGCTCGATGCGCTGTCCTCGCTGATCCTCTACGGGCCTGCCGGCACCGGCAAGACCAGTCTTGCCCGGATAATCGCCGGCATGACTCAGGCCCACGTGACCGAGCTGTCTGCTGTCAGCGCCGGGGTCAAAGAGGTCCGGGCCGTCATCGAGCAGGCTCGGGAGCGACTCAAGATGACGGGCAGGCGCACGGTTCTGTTCATCGACGAGATCCATCGGTTCAGCAAGTCGCAGCAAGACGCGCTTCTGCATGCGGTGGAAGACAGTCTGATCGTTCTCATCGGAGCAACCACCGAGAACCCGTTCTTCGAGGTCAATCCTCCGCTCATCAGTCGTTCGCGCATCGTCGAGTTCCAGCCGCTGGCCGACTCTGATATCCGAGAGATTCTGGAGCGGGCGCTCGTCGATCCGGATCGCGGCCTTGGCGGAGCTGTGACGCTCGAGCCGGAGGCGGCTGACCTCATGGTCTCGTTGGCCGGAGGTGATGCCCGAGTCGCCCTGACCACACTCGAGCTCGCTGCTCGGCTCGCCGCACATTCGGATACCTGCCAGGGTGTCGTCACACCGGTGGAAGTGGCCCGAGCCACCGCCGTCAGGGTGGTTCCTTACGACAAGGGCGGGGACGTCCACTACGACGTCATCTCGGCGTTCATCAAGTCGATGCGGGGCAGCGATCCTGACGCAGCCGTCTACTGGCTGGCCAGGATGGTACACGGTGGCGAGGACCCCAAGTTCATCGCACGCCGCATGCTCATCTTCGCCTCGGAAGACATCGGCATGGCCGATCCACAGGCGTTTCTCGTGGCGCACGCAGCTTTCAAGGCCGCCGAATCTGTAGGCTGGCC
>JAFGNP010000008.1 GCA_016926975.1 Coriobacteriia bacterium
GAGCAGAACGCGGAGCCGCTGCCGGTGGTGATGGACGACATCCTCGTCAACTTCGACGACGAGCGCGGTCCGCTCGCGGTTCAGGCGCTGGCCGAGTTCGCCCGGAGCCGCCAGGTCATCGTCATGACCTGCCACGAGGGCACGCGCGAACTGTACCGCAAGGCGGGAGCACGGGAACTCACCATCGAGCGCGTCCCGAATCTCCTGTGACAGGGCAGCAGAAGGATACTCGCCACTAATGAAGAGGCCCGCCTTGCGGCGGGCCTCTCACTCCTATGTAGCTTCCGGGCGTCTCTCTTCACAAAGCACACCGGAAAGGAGCGCTTGTTCAGACGGTCTTCTGCTGCAACATATCCCACTGCTCGTCCATGAGCGCGCTAACAACCGCACCACTCTCGACGGTCACGTGCGCCTCATGGGGGGTGATGACCTGAGCCAGCACCTGACCGGTGCGGTCACCGTAACCGACGTGGGCGCTCTCGAAGCGGAAGACGAAGGTCCACGAGTTCTCGATGTCAGGATAGAGCGTCTCGACAGGCTCAAGTGTACCGACAATTCCGTCAAACACAAAAGTCGGGCTGTTGCGCACGAAGTCACCGGCGATGTCCCGTGCCTGCTCTTCGGTTAGCTGGATGAACTGTTGGGCAAGCATGTCCCACCTGCCGTCCATCACGGCCTCGACCACCTCCATCGCCTCGACGGTAATCACCGCTCGGTGAGGGGTGATGACGGGCAGCACAACCTGACCGGCCGTTTCGCCATACCCCGAGTTACGGCTCTCGAAGTCGAAGACGAACTGCCAGCAGTAGGGACAATTGGCGGAACGTGTCTCAACCAGCTCCAGCGTGCCGGTGACACCGCTCGCGCGATAGGTGGCTGACGCCATGACGAACTCGCCGGCGAGCTGTTCGGCAAGCTGCTCGTTCATCGCCTGCATGCCGGTCTCTTCCACGACCTGCCCGCCGAGCGCCTTAACGGAGCCCTGCCAGAACCAGCCATGCGTGGGACTCTTCAGCACGATCTCATACTGCAGGAACTCCGGAGCCACTACCGCCCAGGTGACGTCCGCCACCCAGTCATCCGACGTGAAGCGCTTCTCGGCCGCGCCCAGCAACGGCTCACCACTCGGCCCGAGCACCGGCACGTCCTGCATCACCCACGAGATTCCCTCCTCCGGAGCCTCGTTCGGGTACTCTGTCTGCAGCCAGTCGACGACCGACTCGAAGGCCGCCTCGGGGTCCAATAACTCGTCAGTCGGCGGCTGGGTCCCCTGCTGCTCCTCGGCGCAGCCGGATGCCAGAAGTCCGAGAGAAACCAGAAGCAGCAAGCAGACTGTCGAAATGGTCCTCATGATTTCCTCCTACGTGCACGCGGAGCATAGCATCTAACCCGCGTAAATGTGTTTCCATGTACATATACGACCGGGCGCCAGAAGTGTCACGCCGCCCCAACAGGGCAGAAGGCATGCCTTAGGCCTGATTGCGTCATGATATGCTGATAGCTACCTGATGAACGATTCGCAGGTCCGTGCCGTTGAGACTCTGGCTGAGGAGTACGACTACGGCCGAGGACGCCTGCATGCGCACAAGGTGGCCGACCTCTCGACCTCGCTCTTCGATCAGCTTCAGTGGCACGGATTGCTGCCCGACAGTTCGCTGGATGATCGCCGCACGCTGACGGCCGCGAGCTACTGCCATAACATCGGCATGTCGCCCCGCGCACAGCAGGAGGCGGGGGCGACCTCGACCCGCCTGACGGAGACGGTGGAGGCAGGTCAGTATGCCGGCGTCACCGCGTTCGATGCCCTGAGGACGCGCCTCTCCTCGCCCCTTGTGCCTCCGGGATTGAATCCGCTTAGCGCAGACGACCGTTCGCTGTTGCTCTACACGATGTTGTGGCAGGCCTGGGGTACGCCCTATGCGGTGGATGGCGAGCCGCTGGCGAATCGGAGCACGTCGCAAGTGCTGGCCGGGATCCTGCGCGTCGCCGATGGTCTTGATTGGCGTCTCCGAATGAGGGTACGGCAACTGCAGGTCCAGAAGGCCTCGGCATGGCTCCGCATCCTGGTGCGCACACTGGCGCCCGCGAGCGAAGAGGTGACGGAGGCACAGAAACGGTCCGACCTGCTCGCCGAGACCCTCGGGCTCCGGCTGTTCATCCAGGAAGTGCTGGACGAGTAGTTCCCGCTATCGGGCGGCTGCGGACCACGCCCCGTGGGTCTCAAGTCTGTGGAGCATGCCGAGGAAGGTCATCTCAAACGCTGGATAGTCGTCGGCATGAGACACATCGCGGGTCACCTGCCAGACGACGCCGTACTTCTTCCGGAATCAGCGTGGCCTCTCGCGACTCGACCCCACCCGGCGAGTTTGAAGCACAGTCGACCCGCAGCGCACGGCCTCCATCTACCTCCGTCTCGGCACGGGAGAGTTCGACAGACTCCTCCCGCCAGCAAAGCAGGTCGGCGTACCACGCCACCGGATCATCAACCATGGTGCGGTCGCACGGAGGCGGCATCCATGTGAGTCCGAGCCACGCATCCGGC
>JAFGNP010000073.1 GCA_016926975.1 Coriobacteriia bacterium
AAGCCCATCTCAAGATGAGGTCTCTCACTGGGTTAACCAGGTAAGGCCCCTCGTAGACTACGAGGTTGATAGGCCGCAGGTGTAAGCACAGCAATGTGTTCAGCCGAGCGGTACTAATAGGCCGAGGTCTTGATCTTCTATTCAACTTTTCCGACTCGCTATACAGCTCTCAGGGTGCGAAGTGCACCTGTGAGGCGCCTTTGACAGCAGAAGAGTGCGTGCACTCGACGGACTTGAGCCGTCGGATGTGTTCAGTGGCTAGTGCGGAGGGGGTACACCCGATCCCATTCCGAACTCGGTAGTTAAGTCCTCCAGCGCCGATGGTACTGCGGTGTAGTCCGTGGGAGAGTAGGACGTCGCTGAACACATCCGACGGCTCAGTCGTATCCCGGGTGTCACGCGGTTGGATCGCCTTCTGCTACAATCGCAGCCGGTCTTTGCGGGACAACCGCAAAGAGCGTGCGGATGAGACGGTCAGATATTGTCCGACCGTTGCGGAAGGAGAGCCTCGTGGAGGAGCGTGTTCAGGCGGCACTCGACAAGATCCGGCCGGCCTTGCAGGCTGATGGCGGGGATGTCGAGCTCGTTGGTGTAGAGGGCGGCGTAGTGAAGGTGCGGCTTGTGGGCGCCTGTCGGGGTTGTCCGATGTCACAGCTGACACTTGCCAACGGAGTCGAGCGTGTCTTGAAGCAGGAGATTCCTGAGGTCGAGCGGGTCGAGCCCGTCTAGTGCCCACCGATCGATCGTGTGGTGACAAACGCCGCCTGAATAGGCGGCGTTTGTGCGTTCAGTGCGCGTTCGTCCTCTCTTAGGACCCGCAGACAGGCTTCGAAATGCCGCATGGGTGCCCTGCGCTACCGTTCGTCGGCCAACCGTTGCACCCAATATCTAGCGCGGCTAGACTGAGTAATCGCAACATGTTGTGTCATCGGGAGTTCTGAGTGTCCGATGACGCGTGTGATACAAACGCCGCGAGGAGGAGCCGAGATGCCCGACCAGGATACCGCCACATACACGAGGACCATCGATGAGATGCTGTCACCTAACAGCCTCAAGGTGCTTCAGAAGCGGTATCTCAAGAAGGATGACAACGGCGAAGTCGTAGAGCGGCCGTCCGACATGTTCATACGTATCGCCGAGAACATCGCCGCCGGAGAAGCGGCCTTCGGCGCGAACCCGGCACAGGTAGCGGAGGTCGCACACGACTTCTACGACCTGATGACTTCGCTGGAGTTCCTGCCCAACTCCCCGACGCTGATGAACGCCGGGCGTGAACTTCAGCAACTCTCGGCATGCTTCGTGCTGCCGGTGGCGGACTCCATGGACTCGATCTTCGGCGCGGTGCGTGACACCGCCATCATCCACAAGTCGGGCGGCGGCACGGGATTCTCTTTCTCGCGCCTGCGTCCCGCAGGAGACCAGGTCCGCTCGACCCAGGGAGTCAGCAGTGGGCCGATCTCCTTCATGCGCGTCTTCAACCAGGCCACCGAAGCGGTGAAGCAGGGGGGCACCAGACGTGGTGCCAACATGGGGGTTCTGCGTGTCGACCATCCTGACGTGCTGGACTTCATCAAGTGCAAGCTCGACGGCGATTTCGCGAACTTCAACATCTCGGTGGCACTGACCGAGGAGTTTATGGACGCCGTGAACTCCGGCGCTTCCTACGACTTGCGCAACCCTCGCAGCGGTGAGCCGACCGGTCAGCTGGATGCGCGTGAGGTGTACGACCTGATAGTCGAGATGGCATGGGCCACCGGCGATCCGGGCATCATATTCATCGACCGCATGAACCGCGACAATCCCACTCCGGCGCTCGGTGAGATCGAGTCGACCAATCCCTGCGGCGAACAGCCCTTGCTCCCTTATGAGGCATGCAACCTCGGCTCGATCAACCTGTCCAAGTTCGTGCGCTATTCCGAAGCGGGTCCGGACTTGGACTGGGACCATCTCGCCGATGTGGTGCACCGGGGAGTACGCTTCCTCGACGACGTGATCGAGGTCAACGAGTACCCGTTGGAGAAGATTGCAGAGCTGGCGCGTGGCAACCGCAAGATCGGTCTCGGGGTCATGGGGTGGGCCGATCTGCTGATCATGATGGACATCGCATACAACTCGGATGAAGCTGTTGCTTTCGGTGAGAAGATCATGGGCTTCATTCAGGCCGAGGCGCGCCAGGCGTCGATGAAGCTCGCCGAGGAAAGAGGTGTGTTCCCGAACTTCGAGGGATCCATCTACGACACTCCCGAGGGCATGCGTCTGCGCAACGCTACGGTCACCACCATCGCCCCGACCGGAACCCTGTCGATAATCGCCAACTGCTCGTCCGGTGTGGAGCCGCTCTTCGCGGTCTCCTACGTGCGCACCGTCATGGACAACGACCGCCTGATAGAGGTCAACCCGTTGTTCGAGGACCTTGCTGTGAAGCAGGGCTTCTACAGTAGGGATCTGATGGCGCTCATCGCCGAGCACGGGTCTGTCGCGGGTGTAGAGGGAGTGCCGGCCGAGGTACAGCGCGTGTTCGTCACCGCACACGAGGTCGCTCCGGAATGGCATGTTCGCATGCAGGCCGCCTTCCAGAAGTCCACGGACAACGCGGTATCGAAGACGGTCAACTTCGGTAACGAGGCTACGATCGAAGATGTGCGTCACGTCTACGACCTCGCTCACGAACTCGGGGTCAAGGGCGTGACGATATACCGCGACGGCAGCAAGGAGAACCAGGTCCTCTCGACGGGGAAGACCGCGAAGGCCGGTTCTGCCGAACCGGCCCGGCACGGCGAGATAGAGCCCCGTCCCCGTCCCTCGGTGACGATAGGGAGGACGGAGAAGATCCAGACGGGTTGCGGCAAGCTTTACGTCACCATCAACTCGGACGAACAGGGTCTTTGCGAGGTCTTCACCCAGATGGGCAAGTCGGGCGGGTGCGCGGCAAGCCAGTCGGAGGCGCTATCGAGGATGATATCGGTCTCCCTGCGCGCGGGTGTGGATCCGCAGGCGATTCTCAAGCACCTGCGCGGTATCCGCTGCCCGAGTCCGGCTTGGGCGCAGGGTGGCAAAGTGCTCTCGTGTGCCGATGCTGTGGGAATCGCGATGGAGCACTACCTTGAGTGGATGGAGACAGGATTCGCCTCCACCACGGTCTCGAAGAACACTGACGACCTGGTGAACCTCGCCGGTGCGTGTCCCGAGTGCGGGGGCGCGCTCGAGCACGAGAGCGGCTGTGCGGTGTGTCGTGCGTGCGGCTACAGCAAGTGCGCGTAGGGAGTCCGGCATGGTTCTCTCCGACCGCTCCATAAAGGAGCAGATGGCGGTCGGCCGAATAGTCGTAGAGCCCTGCGAGCCGGCGGACATCCAGCCCTCGAGCGTGGATCTGCACCTCGGGCCGAGCTTCCAGGTGTTCCGGAACTCGCGCTACCCGTACATCGACCCTTCGGTGGAACAGCGTGGGCTGATGGACATGGTGGAGGCGACACCAGGCGAGCCGTTCGTGTTGCATCCGGGTGAATTCGTTCTCGGCGCAACTATCGAGAGAGTGGTATTGCCTAGCGACATAGTCGCTAGGCTAGAGGGCAAGTCATCGTTGGGCAGGCTCGGCCTGCTGATACACTCGACCGCCGGCTACGTCGATCCGGGTTGGAGCGGTTCGCTCACACTCGAGCTCTCGAATGTGGCGAATCTGCCCATAGTGCTGACGCCGGGCATGCTGATCGGACAGATATCCTTCATGCATATGACGACTCCGGTCGACCGTCCGTATGGTTCGCCAGGGCTCGGGAGCAGGTATCAGGGGCAGGTCGAGCCGACGCCGAGTCGGCCGCAGCGGCGTTCTCGCTAGGAGGTCTGATGGCGTGCTGGTCGCTTCGCGGGTGTGACGATGAGATGCGCGAGGGCTGCCCGCATGCTATCGACCCGGAAGAGAAGTGCCCGCTTTCCTGCCAGTATGCAAAATGCGACCGGTCGACTTACCGGGCCACTACCGACCCAGCTTTGATCTTCGACCTCTCGATCGACCGCTCGGCGGCTGCCAGGGAGGTCTGCACCGGCTGTGTGTTCTTCCTGACCAACGGCCCGCGGTTGTGAAGGACGTGTGGAGCGTTTCCGCAACCTCGAGGTCGTTACGCGCCTTTGGCGAGGAGCTTGCCGGGCTGCAGGCGGCGCAGACGGGCGGGTCGTTCACCGCTCTCCCCGAGGCTGACTTGCTCATCCGCAACTCCCCCGAGGCGTTCCTGCTCGGGGTGCTGTTCACGCAGGGCATCTCCGCCGAACGCGCCTGGGCAGGTCCGTATCTGCTCGAACAACGACTCGGGCACCTCGACTTGCGCAGGCTGGCAGTCGAGGAAGATGCGGTCGCCGCAGCGGTCGCCGGTCCGCCGGCGCTTCACCGGTTCGTGCATACCGTCCCGCAATGGATAACATCGGCCGCCCGGCGTCTTGTGAGTGAATACGGAGGATCCGCTGCAGAGGTGTGGAGACCCGGTTCGCACGTGCTCGATGTGACGCGTCGGCTTCTCGAGTTCGACGGCATAGGAGAGAAGAAGGCCGCGATGGCGGTGGAGATCCTGATGCGCCACTTCGGCGTGCAGCTTGAGGGTGCCGAGTGCGGTTCGGTGGCCTACGACGTGCACGTCAGGCGCGTCTTCCTTCGCACGGGCATGGTAGATCGGGACACGCCGCAGGCTGTCCGCGAGGCGGCCCGTCGTGCGTGTCCGGAATCGCCCGGCACACTCGATCTCGCCGCCTGGCTGGTCGGGCGCGACTGGTGCCGCCCGAGAGCGCCCCTGTGTGACAGTTGCCGCCTGGGCGGTGTGTGTCCTCGTCTGACCGACCGCAATGCTGAGGGTGTGGGTGTTCGCGCCTCTCAGTCCAGCGGTCGGAACAGCAGTCCGGACAGCAGCTTGGGGTAGAAGTAGGTCGATTTCTGCGGCATGGTCTCTCCGGCGAGCGCGACCTCACGCAGTTGGTCCATGCGTGTGGGGGCGAGGAGGAACGCCACATCGGCATCCTCCACCCTGAGGGCCTCGTGCGCGTCCTTCACGAAGGACAGCCTCTCAAGAGTGGACGTGTCGTCCGGACTGATGCCGAAGAGAGGCTTCAGCACCATCTCCTGAAGAACCGTCACATCGAGGCGCTTCCAGGAGTCGGTGTGGTCGGCGGCGATCACTTCGGCCGGATCGACATCGTCTCTCAGCGTGGCCACACGCGTCGTTCCGTCGGAGGTTCGCACCAGGAAGGTCGTGCGTGCGGGGGCTGCGATCGCCGTGGTCGGGGCGCCGGTTGGCTCCGTGAGCGTGAAGGAGCGCTGCATCGCCTCCCAGAAGGCCTCGGCGTCGAACGTGCCCTCGGCGCGGACCAGACGGTGCGTAGGCAAGACCAGCAATTCGGGATCATCCATGTTCACCAGGGTCATCATCACGAAGTCGTACGGGGGGTCCACAGGCGAAACGCCTGCCGCGGCATCCTCCGCACGTCTCTCGTCGCGGTACGCGAGCGAGACGGTGTAGCGGTGGTGGCCGTCCGCTATGAAGATCGGTCGGTCATCGATGATCTCAGCTACAGCCTCTGCCGTTGCCGCGTCCCGGATCGCCCAGACCTTGCTGAGTACACCTTCGGCATCCGTGGCGGTGTACATGGGCTCTGCGGCGACGGTGATGTCGAACACCCCATCGGTCTCGCCGGCGGGATCGGAATAGAGTCCGAAGACCTGGCTCAGGTTCGCTGCGGTAGACCTGGTGAGCGCAAGACGGTCGGAGAGGGCCTTCGGCAGGGTGCGTTCGTGAGGGAGGATCACCCCGTCGGAGAAGGGGTGGAGACGGACAGCGGCAACGAAGCCGCGTCTGCGTATGCGGCGACCTTCGTATTCCCAGGACTGCTCGACCACGTAGACGGCAGGGGAGTCATCGTCGACGAGGATGCCTTCCTTGTACCACTGGCGCCACGTCTTGGCCCCGTTCTCGTACCTGTTGCCGGGCGCGGCTGCGTCGAGAGGTCCGTCCGGCAGTTCCAGTGCGACGACGTTGTAGGGGTCGTTGGCAAGGAGCTCGGCGCGCGCGGCAGGGCCGATCACGTCGTAGGGAGGAGCGGTCACGGAGCTCAGGTCCGCGCCTGGCTCGTGGCGGTAGACTCTGGCGCGGAACGGGTTGACTAGTGGCATGCGTCCTCCTGGGGGTGTGTGGTCACGGAGGAAGTCTAGCCGAGGGTGGCCTTCAATGCCAGAAACGAGATCACTCCGGCCAATGTGGCTCCCAGGAAGCTCCTGAATCGCCAGTAGATAATGCCTGTGAAGAACGATGCCCAGAGATAGGGATTCGCGGCTGAAAGCATCCACTGTCCGTTCGGCCTGGCCACCTCTCCGACGACAAGCGTGACCATGACCGACACAGGGACATACGAGAGCCACCTGCGCAGCCACTCGGGAAGACTGATCCTCGACAGAACGGCCATTGGCGGAAAGCGCAGCAAGAAGTTGGCGACTGCCATTCCGGCTATGACCGTCCATATGTATCCGGCGCTCATCGGTGGATCACGGCTCCCAGTGCTGCCGCAATGATCGGCGTCGTGATCACATACCAGCGCCCGGGGAGAAGCAACATGAGCGCGAGTGTGAGCGATGCGGCGATAACCGCGACCACGACGTGGCGGCGGTCCTGTGCCTGAGCGACAAGAAGTGCAGTGAACATCGCGGGCATCGCGAACTGGACTCCCCACTCACTGGGATCTCCGATGAAGCCCGCGAAGAAGGCGCCGATGGCTGTGCCTGCGACCCAGCCGGTCCACGCCACGGCTCCTACTCCTGCCATCGACCAGGCATCCGCCGTCCCGCGGCGGTGGTCGTCGATGTTGACCGCGAAGGTCTCATCCGTGAGGCTGAAAGCGAGCAGGGCCTGCCCGAAGACGGGTATGCGTGAGACATACTGCGACATCGCAGCTCCGAACAGCACGTAGCGAAGGTTCACGATCGCGGTGGCGGCTACGACTGCAGCTGCGGTGAGTTGGGACTGCATCAAGGCCAGGCCTATGAACTGTCCCGCACCGGCGAGCGCGGTGGCCGAGCAGAGGATAGCCTGTGCGGGTGTGAAACCAAGGCTGTCCGCGAGTATGCCGAAAGCCATTCCTACGGGTGCATAACCCAGGAATATCGGGAACCCGAGCCTGAGGCCTCTGGTGAAGCGCACTCTAGCCCGTGGGCACGCGAATTGCTGGGAATCATGCGAGAGCATGCGGCGATACTAGCACAGCAGGCCGCGGCTCCAGGTAGTGCCCTGGAGGAAGAGCGCGAGGAGGAGAGACCGGTGGAGTTCACTCTCATGTGTCCGAACGACGGCCGCATCGAGTTGGGTCTCGAGGACATCACCGCTGTCGTCTTCCGTGGGCCCGAATCGGTCGAAGTCGTCTTCCAGTGCCCGCATTGCGGCGTCTCGATCCGGGCCGCGCTGCGAGTTCCAAACATGCTGCTGGCCGCCATGGAGATCGCTCAGTATGGCGAAGAGGCAGGCGACCAGGCGAGTAGGGAGATTGACGGACACACGTCCGGTTCCGGAGAGCTGCCCGGGCAGTCCCGGGAAGAGCGCGAGCGGCGTGCCCGGCGCGAGCGCGAAGGGGAGTCCTACTGCGAGTACTTCCGGCGTCAGCTCGAGCGGGTGGAGTGCGTCGAGGACATGCTCGCCGAGCTGGACTAGCGCCTATCGCGAGTAGCGGGTCTTATTGCGGGACCGCCAGCGTTCTCCTGCTGCGGCGGGCAGCGCGATCAGCAGGCCGGCCACGAACCCGCCGATATGAGCGAACCATGCTACGCCGCCTGCGCCAGCGACATCCGAGCCGAGCGTCGCCAGGCCGCTACCGAGCTGCAGAATGAACCAGAAGCCGATCACCAGGTAGGCCGGCACGCGGGCTACCTCGATGAAGACGAACACGGGGATCAGTGTCACTACGGACGCGCCCGGAAACAGAAGGATGTACGCGCCGAGTACGCCGGCCACCGCTCCGCTGGCGCCCAGGTTGGGTACCGTGGAGTCAGGGGCGACCAACAGCTGGGCCAGAGTCGCGATTACACCGCAGATCAAGTAGAACGCGCTGAATCCGAGCGGGCCAAAACGGTCCTCGATGTTGTTGCCGAAGATCCACAGGTAGAGCATGTTGCCACCGATGTGAACCCAGCCCGCGTGCATGAACATCGCGGTGAAGAGTGTGGTCATCTCTACGGGGGAGAAGGGGTTGGCTGTGAAGCGGGCTGGTACGAAGGCCCACTGCGTCCAGAACGCCTCGAGTGCTACGGGGTCGAGAGTGAACTCGTAGACGAAAACGGCGATGTTTGCCGCTATCAGAGCCAGCGTCACCCAGGGCACGCGCCTTGTTGGGTTCTCATCGCGAATCGGTATCACGTCTCAGGACTCCGTTCCGGGACGGGTTCGCGCAAAGCGCCGGGCGGGGCAGCGATCGACGGGAACGCCGTCTCGTCGCGGTGACGAGTGTAGCGCAGGAACGAGCGCTTCTCTGCCTGTTTGGGGTATCTTCGGAGAGAACATCAGCCGGCGTGCGTCGGCGAAAATGTGAGGAGGAGCGCTATGGGATGGGTGCTGCCCTGCGTGGGTGGGCTGGGACTGCTTGTGGTCGTGGTCATAGCCGCTGCCATCGGCATCTACAACCGGCTCGTCACCCTGCGCAACCGCGTGGACAACGCGTGGTCGCAGATAGATGTCCAGCTGCGTCGCCGCTACGATCTGATCCCGAACCTCGTGGAGACGGTCAAAGGTTACGCTGCGCACGAGCAGGAGACCTTCGAGAAGGTCGTCCAGGCGCGTAGCGCCGCGATGAGCGCCGAGGGCGTCAAGGCCCAGAGTGAAGCGGAGAACATGCTCACCGGTACGCTGAAGAGCCTCTTCGCTCTGGCCGAGAGCTACCCCGAGCTCAAGGCGAACGAGAACTTCATGATGTTGCAGGAAGAGCTGTCCGGCACGGAGTCGAAGATCGCCTACGCCAGGCAGTTCTACAACGACTCGGTGATGTCGTACAACACCGCACAGCAGACGTTCCCGGCGAACCTTCTTGCCGGCATGTTCGGCTTCACGCCTCGCGAGTACTTCGAGGTCGAGGAAGAAGTCAAAGAGCCTGTGAAGGTGCAGTTCTAGGACCGTGTACGACCAGATCGCCTCGAACAAGCTGAGGAGCACGGCACTGATCGCAGTGTTCGTGCTCCTCGTCGCGCTGATCGGGTATGTGTTCGGCCAGGCCACCGACTGGGGCTACCTGGGGCTGGTCCTGGCGCTCGTCGTGGCCTTCGTGATGTCATGGGGCTCCTACTGGTTCTCGGACAGGATAGTCCTCTCGATAAGCCACGCCAGACCCGTTGACAGGGCTACCGAACCGTATCTGGTGAACACGGTAGAGGGTCTTGCGATAGCGGCGGGGCTGCCCGTTCCCCGGGCATACGTCATAGACGACCCGGCGCCGAACGCCTTCGCCACCGGGCGCAACCCCGAGAACGCGGCGATCGCGGTCACCAGCGGGCTGGTGCAGATGATGAACCGCCAGGAGCTCGAGGGCGTACTCGCCCACGAACTGTCGCACATCAAGAACTACGACACTCTCCTTCAGACGCTGGCAGCCGTCCTTGCAGGTACCGTGACGCTGATCTCCGAGTGGATGATGCGCAGCTTCTGGTGGGGCGGGGGACGGCGTCGCAGCAGCGACAGCGGTCAACTCGGGGCGGTGATCATGCTCCTGGCGATCGTGCTTGCCGTTCTTGCGCCACTGGCTGCCATGCTCATCCAGCTGGCGATATCCCGCAAACGGGAGTATCTGGCGGATGCGAGCGCCGCGATGCTGACCCGCTATCCGGCAGGACTCGCCGGGGCGCTGAAGAAGATCGGTGCCGACCAGAACCAGTTGAGAGTCGCCAACAAGGCGACGGAGTCGCTGTACATAGCCAATCCGCTCAAAGCGAACCGCAGGGGCGGCATGAACGCTCTGTTCAACACCCATCCTCCCCTCGACGACCGCATAGCTCGTCTTGAGGCCATGTGATTGCTTCCATCGCATATCCGGGCATAGATCCTGTGGCTTTCACCGTCGGTCCCCTTGAGGTGCGCTGGTACGGGCTGGCGTACGTGGTCGGATTCATCATCGCAGGGCTCGTGATGCGGTCGTTGGTGAAGCGGTGGCGTCTGGGGCTCTCCGACGACGATCTGCTCGACATCGTCTTGGTCGGCGTGATCACGCTGGTCATCGGGGCACGCCTCGGTTACGTGCTCTTCTACGGTGCCGGTGCTTACTGGGATGACCCGCTGTCGATCATTGCGTTCTGGGACGGCGGCATGTCTTTCCATGGTGGGCTGGCTGCGGTCCTGCTCGGTGGTGCCTGGATCGCGAGGAAGAAGAACATCTCCGCGCTCAGACTGTTCGACCTCGGAGCCGTAGGGGCACCGGTCGGCCTGTTCCTGGGCCGCATCGCGAACTTCATAAACGGGGAGCTCTGGGGGCGGTCTACGGACCTTCCGTGGGGGATGGTCTTCCCCGGAGCACCGGGCGGGATGCCGCGGCACCCCTCTCAACTGTACGAAGCCCTTCTCGAGGGCCTCGTGATATTCGCCGTCCTGTGGGTGCTATCGCGCCGAAGGCGTCCCGAGGGGCTCCTGATCGGGACGCTGATGGCGCTGTACGCGGTATTCCGGACTTTCGTCGAGTTCTTCCGGGAGCCTGACATTCAGCTGGGGTTCGTAGTCGGGCCGTTCACGATGGGACAGTTGCTCACGGCGCCGCTGCTGATCGCGGGGTGCTATCTGGTGTGGCGTGCGGTGAGGGCGGAGGCCGAGCCGGCTGTCGCTGACACGGACAGTGCGATGGCAGAGGGTGAGGCCGAATCGCGTTCCGCGGATCCGGAGGATCTCGCGGAAGAGAGCGGGAAGAGCTAGGGCTTCTGCGGGCAGGGGCCGCCGGAAGGCATCCAGCAAGGCTCCTCTCTGTCGAGGCACTTCATCGCATCGCTGGGCCTCAGGCGCACGATAGGGTCGCAGTGCGCGCAGAAGAACTGCGGAAGCGTCCCGACGACGTCCTTTACATCGGGATCGTCGTAAGGGCTCGGGTCCTGCTGTTCGAGTACGTGCAGGAGATAGCACGCCATGTGCGCCTCCAGTTCAGTTGCACGTATTGTAGTCGTCATGCCGCCAGGTGACGACAGTTCATCTTAGGTGCAACTTGCATTGACCCCTCAAGCTCGGCTCTCTATCCTAAGCGGGAACCTGGGGAGGCTTGATCCATGACGCGTCGTGTACTTGCAGCATCACTGGTCCTGGCTCTCGCTGCGGTCGGCATCGCCGGCTGCAAGCGGGATGTGGATGTCGTCGCCAGTTGGCCTGAAGCGGTTTCAGAGAGAGCCGTCGCCAAGCCGGTGGAGCCGCCAAAGTGGCCGCTCAACGGCCTGGAGGCTCCCTCGGAAGAAGCGATCGTGCAGCGCGTCGTCTCCGTGAAGATAGAGAACTCGGCCGAGGCGAGGCCGCAGACGGGCCTGCAATCTGCCGATGTGGTGTACGAGACGGTCACCGAGGGCGGCGTCACGCGCTTCAACGCTCTGTACCACTCCCAGGTTCCCGAAAACGTCGGGCCCATACGGTCGGCGCGGAACTCGGACACGTACATCGTCCCTCAGTATCACGCGTTGTTCGTGTTCTCGGGCGCCAGTCCGGAGGTAAGCGCGCTGATCAAGTCCGCCGGCCTGGAGAACCTGAGCGAGGATGCCGGGGTCTCGAAGCCCTTCACGCGCTCGAGGAAGCGGTCCTCCCCGCACAACCTCTATGGTGATGTACCGGAGTTCAGGGCCGAGGCCGAGCGTCGCGGAATGCCGACCACGCTGAGCATCACCGGGCTTGCATTCGACCGTCGCCCTTCGGCTGAGACCACGCCGACCATCACTCAGGTGACAGTGCCATTCTCTTCTGCGAACACGGTTGTGTGGACTTACGATCCGGAGACGAGATCGTACTTGCGCGTGAACAACGGCAGGGTGTTCACCGATGAAGCTACGGGCGAGCAGGTCAGGGCGACCAATGTCGTGGTGATGTGGGTCCAGTACAAGGCTGCAGCCAGAGACGTCGTCGGCAGCACGACTTACGACATCACACTTGTAGGCAGTGGCCGTGCAACGGTATTCCGGGATGGCCAGCGGTACGACTGCACCTGGGAGGCGACGGCAGACGCACCGCCGGTCTTCAAGGCGGAGGACGGCACGCAGGTCAGATTGGCGCAGGGCAACACCTGGATGCAGGTCGTCGACACCGACGTCAATATCGCGATGCAGTAGGAGACCCACCGAACTTGTCCGCACTTGCTGCCCGCGAGTAGAATCTGTACCCACACCCAAGGGGTCAGCCCTGCCGTCCCCGTGAGTCCGAGGAGCGATAGAGTCCAGTGAGCGACAACAACACCGGAACGACCCGCGTGAAGACCGGCTTGGCGGAGATGCTCAAAGGCGGCGTGATCATGGACGTCGTGAACGCCGAGCAGGCGAAGATCGCCGAGGACGCCGGTGCTGTTGCCGTGATGTCGCTGGAGCGCGTTCCTGCCGACATCCGGGCGGCAGGTGGCGTTGCGCGCATGGCGGATCCCACCCGGGTAGAGGAGATAGTTGCGGCGGTTTCGATCCCGGTTATGGCCAAGTGCCGGATCGGGCACTTCGTGGAGGCGCAGGTCTTGCAGTCGCTCGGCGTCGACTATATCGATGAGTCCGAGGTCCTGACGCCTGCCGACGAGGAGCACCACATCGACAAGTGGAAGTTCGCCGTTCCTTTCGTGTGCGGCGCGCGGAACCTCGGCGAGGCGCTTCGCCGGATCGGCGAGGGCGCGGCAATGATTCGCACGAAGGGCGAGCCCGGTACCGGTAACGTCGTCGAAGCGGTTCGGCATATGCGTACGATGCTCGAGGAGATCGCCTGGGTTGCCGGCGTACGAGAAGAGCAGCTGTTCTCCGCGGCTAAGGACCTCCAGGCTCCTTACGACCTGGTCAAGTGGGTTCACGACAACGGCACGCTGCCCGTTGTGAACTTCTCGGCAGGCGGCATCGCCACTCCGGCGGACGCCGCGCTGATGATGCAGCTCGGATGCGACGGAGTATTCGTCGGAAGCGGCATCTTCAAGAGCGGCGATCCGGCTAAGCGCGCGAAGGCGATTGTGGAGGCCACCACTCACTTCACTGATGCCGAAGTGATAGCGCGAGTCTCGCGCGATCTGGGCGAGGCTATGGTCGGCATCAACATCTCGGACATCCCCGAAGCCGAGCGCATGCAGGAGCGGGGCTGGTAGTAGTGCGTGTCGGCGTCCTCGCGCTGCAGGGCGCGTTTCGCGAACACATCCTGGACCTCGAGGCTCTCGGGGCCTCGGCTGTTGCCGTGCGTATGCCCGATCAGATGGAGGGGCTTGCAGGGCTTGTGCTGCCGGGCGGCGAGTCCACCGCGATTGCCAAGCTCATGCTCACATACGGCTTCTACGATGCGATTCGCAGCAGGCACGAAGACGGCATGGCGGTGTGGGGCACCTGCGCGGGAGCGATTCTGATGGCAAGCCGGATCTCGGGCGCCCCTGCTGACCAGGAGCCTCTCGGGCTGATGGACGCCGTCGTCCGGCGCAACGCGTACGGTCGGCAGAAGGACTCTTTCGAGGCGCCTCTGGAGTTCGCGCACATAGGCGGGCCGTTCCCGGGCGTGTTCATACGAGCGCCGTTGATAGAATCGGTCAGCGATTGGGCCGAAGTGCTTTGCAGGCACGACGGGCAGATAGTCGCTGTGCGCGAAAGAGACATGTTGGCGACCACCTTCCACCCCGAGCTGACAGGCGACCCACGCATACACCGCTACTTCCTGGATCACGTGATAGGCGCTTCGTAGAAAGGACGTCAGAACGCATGTCAGGACACTCCAAGTGGGCAACTACCAAGCATCGCAAGGCGGCGATAGACGCCAAGCGTTCGGCGCTCTTCTCGAAGCTGACGCGCATCATCACCGTGGCCGCGAAGACCGGCGGCGATCCCAACCCCGACAACAACGCCTCACTGGCTGCGGCGATAGCCAAAGCCAAGTCGTACTCGCTTCCCAAGGACAAGATCGACGTTGCCATCAAGAAGGCGTTCGGAGCCGGAGCGGACGAGGCGGCGTACGAGGAGGTCGTCTACGAAGGGTACGGACCTGCGGGGGTAGCTATCTACGTAGAGGCGCTGACCGACAACCGCAACCGCACCGCCGCAGACGTCCGTGCCGCCTTCACGAGGGCCGGCGGCAATCTTGGAGCTTCGGGCTCGGTGGCCTTTCAGTTCGAGCGCAAGGGCGAGATCACCGTCGACCGCGCGGGTGCGCCGGACGAGGACGAGATGATGCTGCTGGTCGCCGATGCGGGTGGCGAGGACATGGAGACCGGCGAAGACGCCTACATCGTGTACACCGCATCCGGCGACATGATGGCGGTGAAGGTGGCGTTGGAGAAGGAGGGCGTTCCGGTCAGGGGTGCCGAGCTGGCGATGGAGCCCGTCACTCCCGCGACCGTCACGGTGGAGGATGCCAAGAAGGTGCTTCGGCTGGTGGACCGGCTGGAGGAGTCGGACGATATCCAGACCGTGTACCACACGATGGAACTCACCGACGAGATAGCTGCTGCGCTCGAAGAGTAGCGATCGCGCAGATCAGTCTCCGCCGAATGAGCTGACCTTCTTTGTCTCTCGCAGTGTTATTAGGGCGCCGTCGGGAGAGTACCAGTCGCTCCTGGGGGTCTTGCGGACAAGTCCTATCAGCGGCGCGGCGAGTATAGTCTTCGTCGCCCGTGCGCCCACCGTCAGACTGATCTGGGTCTCTCGCGCACCGGGTTGTCCGCCCGACTGCTGTTCGTACTCGATCAGCTCGGCGCCCTGCGCGGCAGCTGCGGTCTGAGCGGCGCCTTTCGCTGCGTCGACGGCGTCAGGGTCAGCAGTCACGACGTCCATGGCCGCACCCATGGCGTCTTTCAGACCGCCTGTGGCGTGTGATGTCGCGGCGATCATCCGGTAGCCATCGTTCAGCACTACCCCGATCACCAGGAGGATGATCGATGCCCGGACGACGCGGCGGATGAAGGCCAGAAGGGGGTCGTCCAAGTTGTCGCTTCCTTTCGCATCAGCCGCGCGGTACGACCGCCCACAACACAATCCTTACCCCGGACCCCGTGCCTTTACGCTCCGAGGTGCTCGCGCTATCCTGAACATATGTTCGATAGTCGTCGGCAGGGGGCACCGTTGATCGTGCTCGGAATCGACCCGGGTCTGAAGAATACCGGGTGGGGAGTGGTCGAGCAGCAGGGCAGCAGCTTGAGGTGCCTCGCGTACGGGTGCATCTCCACCGAACCTGGTAGTTCCGATTCCGAGCGACTTTCCGAGATCCACGAGGGGCTGGCTGCGGTTGTCGAACGTTATTCGCCGCAGGAGGCTGCTGTGGAGAACGTATACTTCTCAACGAACGTCAAGACGGCCTTTGCCACGGGTCAGGCCCGCGGAGTCGCCATGCTCGCGGTCTCCGAGCTGACGGTAGGAGAGTACGGTCCGGGTGAGATCAAGCTTGCAGTCGTAGGCAACGGGACGGCGGACAAGCGTCAGATCCAGTACATGGTGAGGTCCATCCTCGGACTTCCGCGCGATCCCGAGCCGAACCATGCGGCCGACGCCCTCGCAGCTGCTATCTGCCACGCCAATCAGGGTGTGGCTCGCGCGGTCGGTGGCGATCGCCGGTGATCGCGCACGTAACGGGGGTTGTGAGCTCCAAGTCTTCGGCATCGTGTGTGGTCGAGGTGGGCGGGATCGGTCTTCGGCTCTTCATGTCGACAGCCTCACTGTCCCAGCTGCCCGCCGAAGGCGATGAGGTCACGGTCTACACTTATCTGCATGTCCGTGAGGACGAGCTGTCGCTGTTCGGCTTCGAGAGCCCGGGAGAGCGGGAGCTCTTCGAGAAGCTGATCACGGTCAGCGGCATAGGCCCGAAGGTTGCGCTGTCGGCACTCTCGGCTCTGTCACCGGAAGACCTGGCGGGTGCTATCGCGCGTGAGGACGATACGCTCATCGCGACCGTTCCGGGCATCGGCAAGAAGACCGCGCAGCGGCTGATCATCGAGCTGAAGGACAAGATCGGTGCCGGAGAGGCGGGGTCGCGTTCAGTCTCGGGGGCAAGTGTGAGCGCTGAAGCGGCGGAAGCGCTGACTTCGATGGGATTCAGTTCGGCCGAGGTCGCGGCGGCGTTCAAAGGCTACGAGGGAGAAGATGATGCGCAGGTCCTCCTGCGTCACGCGCTCAAGAGGCTCGGAGGTGGCTCGTGAGTACGGTGTGGGAGAACGACCCCTATGCTCCCGAGGAAAGCGAGCGCCTGGTCTCGGCCGACTTCACGGAAGACGATCTGGAGATCGACCGTTCGCTCAGGCCGCACAAGCTGACCGAGTACCTGGGGCAGACCCGGGTCAAGGAGAACCTGAGCGTACTCATCGATGCGGCCCGCGCCCGTGACGAGGCGCTGGATCACCTGCTGCTGTCCGGCCCTCCGGGGCTAGGCAAGACGACTCTGGCCGGTGTCGTGGCCGCCGAACTCGGCGTGCAGATGAGGCAGACCAGCGGTCCTGCCATAGAGCGGGCGGGCGATCTCGCCGCGATCCTGACGAACCTGGAGCCGCGAGACGTGCTCTTCATCGATGAGATCCATCGGCTCAACCGCGTGGTCGAGGAGGTCCTCTATCCTGCGATGGAGGACTACAGCATCGACATCGTGATCGGCAAGGGGCCGGCGGCACGCTCGCTGAGGCTGGATCTGCCGCAGTTCACGCTGGTCGGTGCCACCACGCGCACCGGTCTCCTCACCGGGCCCCTGCGCGACCGCTTCGGCATGGCGTTCAGGCTCGAGTACTACACCCCCGACGAGCTCACGGCGATCGTGCGGAGGTCGGCGGGGATCCTGGGCGTGGAGATAACCGATGACGGTGCGGCCGAGATCGCGCGGCGCGGGCGCGGGACGCCCAGGCTGGCCAACCGCCTGCTCAAACGCGTTCGCGACTACGCGCAAGTCCGCCATGATGGGAGGATCACCGAGGACATCGCCGCCGAGGCTCTCGCGTTCTTCCAGGTGGACCACGTGGGGCTGGACCGCATGGACCTGGCGATCCTCGAAGCCCTGGCAAGCACCTTCGGCGGCCGTCCGGTCGGTTTGAACACGCTGGCAGCCGCAGTGAGCGAGGATCCCGAGACACTGGAGGACGTGTACGAGCCTTACCTGCTGCAGCTCGGCTTCCTGGCGCGCACTCCCAAGGGCCGCCAGGTGACCGAGCGGGCGTACGAGCACCTCGGGCTGGAGGTTCCGCCCGGAGCGCGGAAACAGGACGGGCTCTTCTAGGATTCCTTCGGCGCTGAGGCGGTCGATCTCGGCGGGCGCTGCGGCGATCTGAAGAGAGGGATGGCGCATGGCTGGTACGCATCTCGTCGAACGGGACAGGGCGATCCTGGTGCTCGTCGACGTGCAGTCACGTCTGGCCGACGTGATGGAGCGTCGCGACGCAGTGGTGGCCTCGTCCGTGCTGCTGGCGCGCACGTGCAGGATGCTCGGCGTGCCGGTCGCCATCACCAGGCAGTATCCGCGGGGCCTAGGCGACACGGTGCCCGAGCTTCTGGAGGCGACGGCAGGTATTGAACCTGTGGACAAGGTGACCTTCTCGTGTGTCGGAGAACCTGCATTCGTCAGCCTTCTTGCACATACAGGCAGGCGCCAGGTGATCCTTGCCGGGATGGAGACGCACATCTGCGTCACTCAGACGGCGCTAGGACTGCTGGCCGAAGGGTACGACGTGCAGGTGGTTGCGGATGCGACCTGTTCGCGTAGGGAATCGGACCACCTGATCGCACTTGACCGGTTAAGATGCGCAGGTGTCGTGGTCACGACCTCGGAGTCAGTGATCTACGAGGCGCTCGGAAGAGCCGGGACCGAGGAGTTCGGTGCTGTGCTCGAAGAGGTGAAGGCTCGAGACGCCGGGTAGATGACCTGCTCGGCGCTCGGTTACACTGTCCTGGCGCCGAGGGCTCGAAGCGCGCATCAGACCCAGGAGCAGGAGAGTGGGCGCATGGCCACAATCATCGACGGAACCAAGGTAGCTGCGGCGGTGCGCGAGCGTGCCGCTGCAGCCGCAAGCGAGTTGGCGGCGCATGGCGTGCGGCCGTGCCTGGCGGTCGTGCTGGTCGGTGACGACCCGGCTTCCGCATCGTACGTGCGCATGAAGGAGCGGGACTGTGCCGAGGTCGGCATCGAGAGCCGCGACCACCGGCTGGTAGCCGAGACCACGCAAGAAGAGCTCGACGCCCTGATCGATTCTCTGAACGACGACCCCTCGGTGCACGGGATACTGGTGCAGATGCCGCTCCCCGCACATCTGGATGCCGAGTCGGTGATCGCACGCATATCGCCGTGCAAGGATGTCGACGGCTTCCATCCGGAGAGCCTCGGCTCTCTCGTGAGGGGGCTGCCGGGCTTCAGGGCGTGCACGCCGGCGGGTGTCATGGAGATGCTCGGGGCGTACGGGATCGATCCTTCCGGCATGAACGCGGTGGTCGTCGGCCGCTCGACGATTGTCGGCAAGCCTATGGCGCTGCTGCTGCTAGAGGCCAACGCGACAGTGACCGTCTGCCATTCCCGTACGAAGGACCTTCCGGCGGTCTGCCGGGGTGCCGATCTGTTGGTCGCAGCCATAGGCCGGCCGAAGATGATCGACGCTTCGTACGTGAAGCCGGGCGCGGTGGTGGTCGATGTCGGCATCAACCGCACCGATGACGGACTGGTCGGGGACGTGGACTTCGAGAGTGTGGAGCCGATCGCCTCGGCGATCACTCCCGTGCCCGGCGGCGTCGGTCCGATGACACGGGCGATGCTCGTGGCGAACACGGTCGCGGCCGCTTCGGCGCGGTAGTGCCGCATCTGCATTCACGCTCACACGGCTGCTGTACAATGGCGCCCCAACAAAACGATTCGGAGGTTCGTCGATGGTTCGCATGCACCGCATCGTCGTACTGGCGCTGGCATTGGCGCTGCTACTGCCCGCCTCGGCGTGGGCGGGCACCGTTCGGGAATACCAGCTCCAGTACGCTCCGGTAGGCGAGGGGGCCGGGTCGCTGCTGATCGTCAGCGCGCTGGTCGACCCTCAGGTCCAGCTTCCGGTTGCCGTGACGATTCCGGTCCCGGCAGGTTCCGAGGTGTTGTGGGCAGGCGAAGTGCTGGGCGGCAGTCTGTCCGAGGACCCTATGCGCGACGTGACCGTGGAGCGTGTGGGCGACATGGACGTCTACACGATGACGATCGAGCAGGTATACACAGCGCAGCTCGAGGTGGAGCTAGACCCGCCGACTATCTCGGGAAACCGCGTGACATCGTCGCTGACGTGGACCAACCCCGGCGAGGAGGTGCTGGTCACCGGTGCTGTCGTGGCCGAGGCCGACGCCAGGAACCCGAAGTTCACTCCTGAGACCACCGGTGAGCCGGAGACCAACAGCCGCGGGGAGACGCTCCACCCACTGACCGGAGCGCGGGTGGCCGAGGGCGCCCGGTACGTCATCACCGCGGAGTGGAAGCGGTCCGGCGCATCGGCAGCGGGATCTTCGGCGGTCCTGCCGATACTCCTCGGAGTGCTGGTGCTTGCCGTGACCGCGCTGGTCATAGTGCTGGCCCGCGAGCGAACGCGAGCCAGGCGCTCCGTCGAGACATCCGTAGACTGACGTGGTTTCGGCCTTCGCGATCGCGTTCGTGCTCGTCGCGCTTGCGGAGCTCGGCGACAAGAGCCAGCTGCTCCTGCTGGCGTTCGCCGCAAGGTACAAGCCGGTCAAAGTCCTCGTGGGGGCGGCGATCGCCATCTTCTGCTTGCAGGCGGTGGGTGTGGTGCTGGGGCGTGCGGCAGGTGCGCTGCTTCCCGAGCGACTCGTAGCTGTCGCTGCGGGGCTGTTGTTCATCGGCTTCGGCATTGTGACATGGCGTGGGGCCGGTGACGAGAGCAAGGAAGGCTCTGCTCGCGCTGCCGGCAGATTCGGCCCTGTGTTCACGGTCGCCCTTGCGGTGCTGCTGGCCGAGTTCGGCGACAAGACCCAACTGATGACGGTGTCTATCGCCGCCGACCCTGCTGCAGCGCTGAGGACTCTGGGCTCCCTGGCACCGGCGATCACCGCACCGGAGCCGGGCTCGGCTGGCACCGCGCTTGGCGTGTGGCTTGGTTCGTCTCTCGGCTTCCTGGCGGCCGATGCGATCGCGATCGTCGCGGGCGCTCTGCTCGGCGCGCGGCTGCCGACTCGAACGATCGCTCGTCTGTCGGCTGTGGTGTTCGTGCTCTTTGGAGTTGTCACGCTGGCGTCAGCATTCGTCGCGACCTGATCGGCCGCGCCCTGCGATGTGGCGCAGTACACTGTGCGCGGAGGTGTTCCGGTGAGAGTGCTGCTACATACCTGCTGCGGGCCTTGCCTGCTCGAACCCCTGGATGCGATCGCGGAGAGCGATGAGGTCGGGGTCTGCTATGCGAACCCGAACATCTTCCCGCCCGAGGAGTACGCGCTTCGTCTAGACACGCTGCTCGCATATGCGGCGGACGCCGGTCTCGAGGTGCTAGAGCTGCCTTACGAGCCCGAGCTGTGGATCGCTGCAGTGGTCGGCACCGGCGAAGACCGCTCATCACGCTGCCGCGCCTGTTACAGGCTGCGAATCGGGATGGTGGCCGCCGAGGCCGCGAGGCTCGGGTACGATGCAGTCGCCACCACGCTCTCGGTCAGCCCCTACCAGGATGCGGAGGCGATCCGCGAAGAAGGGGAGAAGGCGTGCGCTCGCGAAGGCGTGCGATTCCTCCACACCGACTTCCGGGACCGGTATCCGGAAGCCACCCGGCGTTCACGCGAGCTGGGCATGTACCGCCAGAACTACTGTGGGTGTGCGCCGAGCATGGCCGAGGCTGCCGCGGAAGGGGAAGCGCGGAAGGCGGCGCGTCGCAAGAAATAGCGCGCGGTGGGGCTGCGGTACACTACCAGACGATGCCGGGAGCGAGAAGGGGCGCCTTGAGTTGAGAACCGACGACTTCGACTACGAGCTGCCCAGCGGGCTGATCGCCCAGCACGCGGCCCAGCCCCGGGACGCGTGTCGGCTGATGGTGGTCGACCGCACCAGCGGCCAGATCGACCACAGAGCCTTCGGCGACGTGCTCGACTACCTGCACCACGGTGACGTTCTGGTCGTCAACGAGACCCGGGTCTTGCCGGCGCGCCTGAAGGGCGCGAAGGACGACACGGGCGGCGCGGTCGAGGTGCTGCTTCTCAGGCGGCAGTACGGCGACACCTGGGAAGGTCTCGTGAAGCCGGGCAGACGCCTGAAGCCCGGCGCGCGCATCACTTTCGGTGACGGCGAGCTGACGGGGCTGGTTGTCGACATCATCGAGGAGTCGGGCGCCCGGCTCATCCAGTTCCATACGGCTTCCGGCACGTTCTTGGACGCGGTACACCGGCTCGGCGAGGTGCCGCTGCCGCCGTACATAACGGAGCCTCTTGGCGACCCTTCGGAGTACCAGACAGTCTATGCTGCCGAGGAGCACAGCGTCGCCGCGCCGACAGCAGGACTGCATTTCACGCCGGAACTGCTGGAGGCCGTTGAGATGGCCGGAGTCCATGTAGCCACCGTCGAGTTGGATGTGGGCCTGGACACGTTCAGACCTGTGAGCGTGGAAGACCCTGCAGACCACGTCATCCACACCGAGCACTACCGCGTTCCCGGTCATGCGGCCCGCGCGATCAACGATGCTCGCGCGCGTGACAACCGCATCATCTGCGTCGGGACGACCTCGGTGCGCGCCGTAGAGAGCGCCTACAACGAGGAGACCGGTCTCGTAGAGCCGTCGGAGGGCACGACGGACCTGTTCATCCTGCCGGGGTTCAGCTTCGGGGTGGCGGACGCGATGATCACGAACTTCCACATACCGCGCTCCACCCTGCTCATGATGGTCAGCGCATTCGCCGGTCGAGAACTCGTGATGCATGCTTACGATGTCGCGCGTGCCGAGCGCTACCGCTTCCTGTCGTTCGGCGATGCGATGCTCATCCTGTAGCAGGCGAGCTACTCCAGTGGTTCCCACCAGGTCCAGCCGGGGTTGCCCGCCGCCGGATCGTCTTCTCCCGTGCCCGGAGCCACAGCGAATCCGTCCTCAACGCTCCCGCCCGGCGTGATGAAGATGTCGGTGCCCCGGTCGTCGAAGCTGAGGAGCCTGAATGTCGGCGTGCCGTCCTGGTCCCCGGGCGTCGCGAAGCGGGTAGGCAGCGTGGGCCAGGTACCGAAGCTTTCGATGTCGATGCCGGAGACGAGCCCGTATTCGCGCAGGCCGTAGCTCCTGACGACTCTCTCAAAGGTGAAGTACCTGTCATCTGCGAGCCGAACGTGCAGCGTATCCGTGGCGGATCCCTCGAAGAACGCTTCGCGTTCAACGGGAACGCCGGCTTCGTCGAGGCTGCTCGTGACGACACCCGCGGTCTCCGGTTTCGATGGCACGACTCCGGCCGAGTCGACAAGCACCCATACTCCGCCGTTCAGGGTGATGTACGCGGGTGCTGTGATCTGAGACTCCAGGACTCCGGCCGCTGTCTCAGATGTTGCATCTTCCCTTTCGGCGGTCGTAGGGGCACTAAGGCTGTCCTCGGCTTGTTGGCTTCCCAGCGAGTTCAGCAAGGCCACACTGCCGGCCGTGAGCGCGATCAGGAGGACCGCGGCTGCAGATGCGAAGGCCGTGAACCGCGGGACCCACTGCGACACCCCGGGCCTCGTCGGCAGCTGTGCGGTGCCGGGGACAGAGTCGGGAGCGGCAACGGCTTCCCGGGTCGCGGCTGCGGCCTGTGCGCTTGCCGCGAGCAGGCGATCGAGAAGCTCGTCGGGCGCTTGCGGCCCGGGGATCTCGGCGCTGCGCGCGAGGGCGCGCACGAACGCTCGGCACTCGGCGCACTCGGCAACATGCGCGCGTGCCTCGATCAGGAGGTCGGCGTCCACCAGCTCCCGGTCATGCGCGGTGGAGATGATCTCGCAGGCGCTAAGGCAGTCCATCCGGTGCACCTCCTTCCGTCTCTTCGAGTAGCGAGAAGAGCGCGCGGCGCGCGCGGAAGATGCGCGACTTGACGGTACCTACCGGCACGCCGAGGGCCTCCGAGGCCTCCTGGTACGAGAGCCCGAAGATGGTGACGGCTCCAAGTGCGTCCCGATCTTCGAGAGCAAGTGCGCCCATCGCGCGTTCCAGGGTGTCGGCGAAGATGACATCGTCCGCGAAGTCCGCAGCCGATAGCGGTTCGAGCGTCACCGGATCGACCGGCTGGGGAATGCGGCGTCCCGATCGGGTCATGTCCAGGCAGACGTTATGCGTGACCCTGTAGAGCCATGTGCTGAACTTGGCCCGGCCGTCGAAGCTCGAGATCGTGCGGAACACCTTGACGAACACCTCCTGCGTGGCGTCTTCGGCGGTCTGTCGTTCGCCGAAGAAGCGCAGCGCGTGGCCGTAGACCGCATCCGCGTGCGTGCGGACGATGGTGGCGAATGCCGCCTCATCTCCGCTGGCTGCCGCAGCCGCCAGCTCGGAATCATCCGCAAACCTGTCGGCCATCACCACTCCGTTGGACGCGCATCGGGGCCAGGAGGTTCGTGCCAGTGAAGAGCATACTCCGAGCGACTGGTAGAATCTGCTCATGACAGCATTCGACTTCCGCGTGAGCGCAACGGATCCCACCACTGCAGCGCGCTCGGCTACTCTGAACACGGCACACGGCGCGATCTCGACGCCGGCGTTCATGCCTGTGGGAACGCGCGGGACCGTGAAGGGCGTTACTGCGGACCAGTTGCTCGCTCTGGACGCGCAGGTGGTGCTGGCGAACGCGTACCACCTGTTCTTGCGGCCGGGATCGGACGTTGTCAGGGATGCCGGGGGTCTCCACGGCTTCATGGCTTGGGACAG
>JAFGNP010000074.1 GCA_016926975.1 Coriobacteriia bacterium
CACATCACCGCACCCGCTCCGGACGGCAACGGGGCGCGTCGGGCGATGCTCCAGGCGCTTGAGCAGGCTGGTTACGAGCCGTCGCGGGTGGGCTACATCAACGCGCACGGGACGTCCACCCAGCTGGGTGACGCCGCCGAGACAGGCGCGATCAAGGCCGTGTTCGGCGATGCGACGCCTCCCGTGTCCTCGACCAAATCCATGACCGGTCACCTCCTCGGCGGGGCCGGTGCCCTTGAAGCGGTGTTCTGCGTGTTGGCCCTGGACCGCGAGACGCTGCCGCCTACGATCAACCAGACCGAGTCCGACCCCAAGTGCGACCTGGACTACGTGCCCAATGCCGCTCGCAAGGTCAAGGTTGATGCGGCGATGAGCAACTCGTTCGGATTCGGCGGTCACAACGCAACGCTCCTTTTCGCCCGGCTGTAGACGTGACCATGGACCGCGACACACGGATCAAAGAGGCCGAGAGGATCCTCGGCGTGCACTTCAACGACACCGGTCTGCTTATCGAGGCGCTCACGCATCCCTCGTACGCCGCGGAGAACCCCGGGGTGACCGGCTACGATCGCCTTGAGTTCCTCGGGGACTCGGTGATGGGCTTTCTGGTGGCCGACCGACTGTTCCGCGATCGACCCGGCCAAGCGGAAGGCGTGCTGACGCGCCTCAAGATCGGCGCTGTGGCGGGGGAGACCCTGTCGGTGGTCGCCGAAGGCCTTGGGCTCGGCGAGGTCATCTTGATGGGAAAGGGAGCCGCACGCTCCGGCGGCAGGCAGCGTAGCAGCGTCCTTGAGAACTGCTTTGAAGCCGTCATCGGCGCTGTGTATATGGACCAGGGCCTTGAGCCGACTCGGGAGTTCGTGATGCGCCACCTGAGCCCCTACCTTAGTGGTACACCTATCCCTCTGGCAGACCCGAAATCAGCTCTCCAGGAGCTCGTGCAGGCCGATGGCGCGTTGCCGCCCTCTTACCGGATCGCCTCCACCACTGGACCGCCTCATGACCGCGTCTTCGTTGCAGAAGCGGTCATCAACGATCGTGTGGTGGGCACCGGGACCGGGGCTTCCAAGAAGGATGCCGAGAAGGCTGCCGCCACCAACGCGCTCGTCTCGTTGGCGCCCGGCCTCGACGTCTGATATCGATGACGGAAGACCGCCCGTTATAGCCCGTCCTGGCGGGCATGCTGTGTTAGCATAGTTCGGGTCGTTTCCCGCGCATAGATGCGTCGGCCGCACCGCACACCACCAGCAGAAAGGTCTGCGTTGTACCTCAAGTCGCTCACGCTCAAGGGGTTCAAGTCCTTCGCTGACCGAAGCAAGCTCTCACTGGAGCCTGGAGTCACGGTCATCGTCGGCCCCAATGGCTCAGGTAAATCCAACATCTCCGACGCCGTGCTATGGGTCCTGGGCGAGCAGTCGGCCAAGTCCTTGCGCGGCAACTCCATGGAAGACGTCGTCTTCGCGGGCTCCTCGGCCAGACAGGCCGTTGGCATCGCCGAAGTAGACCTCGTCCTGGACAACGGTGACGGCACCCTTCCGCTCGAGTTCCACGAGGTCACCATCACCAGGCGGATGTTCCGCAACGGTGAGAGCGAGTATCTCATCAACCAGTCGCCGTGCAGGCTCATGGACATCCAGGAGCTGCTGCATGACACCGGACTGGGCCGCGACACCCACTCCATCATCAGCCAGGGTCGTCTGGACGAGGTCCTCAACAGCAAGCCTGAAGAGCGTCGTGCGCTCATCGAAGAGGCCGCAGGCGTCCTCAAGCACAAGAAACGCAAGGAGCGCGCACTACGCAAACTGACGTCTATGGATGTCCATCTCGATCGAGTCAAAGACGTGATCTCCGAGATCGACCGTCAGCTCAAACCGCTCCAGCGCCAGGCGAGCAAGGCCTCGGAGTACCGCGAACTCTCCGGCGAGCTCAAAGAGCTTGAAGTCGCCGTTGCGGTAGCCGACCTGCGCGATCTCCAGACACGATGGGGCAGCCTGGAGAAGCGCGAGCGTGAACAAGACGCGGAAGTCGAACTCGCGCGATATCGGGTCGCCGAGAAGGAACGCGAACTCGCCAAGTTCCAGTCCCTGCTCGAAGAAAAGGGGCTGTTCGTCGGCGACCTCTCCGAGCAGCGCCGACGTCTTCAATCGGTACTTGAACGACTCAACTCCGGGCTGCTGCTATTGGAGGAGAAGGGCAAGAACCTCGTCGAGCGTCTCTCCGAGCTCAGGGCCAAGGTGCACCATAGCGAGACCCGCCTCGCGCAACGCAGCTCCGAGCTTGAACAGATCGCCGAGGAACGCGCCGTCACCGAAGCGCGAATCCGCGCGCTCTACAGCCAGCTCAGCGAAGTGCGCCGCGAGGCCGAGGCGACCAAGAAACTTCGGCTCGCCGCCGAGGAGTCACTTGCCACCGTGACATCGGAACAACGCCGCGCCCGTAAAGAGATCGACGATGGACGCGCAGAACTCGCCGCCATCAACCAGGCCCTCTCGGCGTTCACGATGGAGACCGAGATGCTCGGTGAGCGGGCATCCGCGCTCAAGCAGCAGCGCTCAGGCGTATTCTCCACGCTCTCGGCCCGACGCACCCGTATCGAACAGCTCCAGGCCGACCTGGGCAAGGGACGCCGTGAGCTGTCGCTCGCGGAGCAAGAGGTGGACAAGCACGTTCGTCTCACCGATGCGCGCAAAGCCGAGCTCGCCCGCCGCCGTGACGACTTCACCGAGCTTCGCGCTGAGATCAGAGCGCTTGAAGAGGTGGACCGCGCGTTTGACTCCGCGTCACCGGCGCTTGCCTGGCTCCTTCAGAAAGAGAAGCAGCTCCCGGATGTGATCGGGCCTATCACGGACGCGATCACCGTCCCGGAGGAGTACGAACGCGTCGTTGAGAGCGCACTTGGTGGAGACGTATTCTGCGTGCTGGTCAGCGACCGCAAGGCCGCCAGCGGAGTCGTAGCCACTCTCGAAGAGCAAGGCGCAGGCGACTACTCGGTCATGCCTGTTGAGGCCAGGCCCTGCGCTTATGACAAGAACGGGCCCGGCACACGACTCGTGGACACCATCCAGTGCTCCTCAGACGTCCGCCATGCCATCGAGGGTCTTATCGGCGACATCCGCATTGTGGACAGCCTGGAAGCGGCTCTTCGCGCTGCAGGTGAGGCGGATGCCGTCTCCAGGTATGCCACACGCAAGGGACACGTCGTCTGGCCCAGCGGAAAAGTGCGCGTCGGACCCGACCTCACCGAAGACGCCGGGGTCCTGGCGCGCAAGCGCAAGCTCGCGGACCTGCGTGACGCGTTCGGCGCCACCGAGGCGGGAGTGGGGGAGACGGAGGCCGCGCTGTTCGCGTCCAACGAAGCGCTCGGCTCGGCGCAGCAACAGGCGCTCGAGCTCAGCCAGCGCGTTGCCACGCTCGCAGGCGAGGAGGCTTCTGCCCGAGAGGAGATCGGCCGCCTTGAGCAGGCCATCACCGATCTGGACAAGGAGGCCGGGACGATCGATGTCCGGGTTCGCCAGATTGAGGAGAAGACAGCCAAAGACCGCCCGCAAGAACGTCAGCTCAAGGAGACGATCGCTGCCGCCGAGGCACTGATCGAACAGCTTGAAGAAGATTCCGCTGCAAAGCGTGAAGAACGGGACTCCCGCTTCCGGGAAGAGTCCGAGGTCGGGAATCGTCTTTCGACCTGTCAGGTGGAGATCGCGGCCGTCTC
>JAFGNP010000075.1 GCA_016926975.1 Coriobacteriia bacterium
CCGGCGTCGAGTGCGTGCCCATCGTGGGGTCCGCACGGGTGGCCAAGCTCTCGGAGCGCTTCGGTGCCTCGGCTGTGGTCGTCGAGGGCGTCGACGCCGGTGGGCATCTCGGAACCGACCGTCATGTAGATGACCTGCTGCCGGAGATACTCGAAGCAGTGGACATCCCGGTGATCGCTGCCGGCGGTATCGCCAACGGAGCCGATATCAAGCGGATGCTCGACGCCGGAGCGGCGGGCGTGCAGATGGGTTCGCGCTTCGTCGCGACCCAGGAGTGCTCTGCACCCGATGCGTTCAAGCAGATGTACGTCGCGGCCAACGAGGACGACATCATTATCACCAAGAGTCCGGTAGGCCTCCCGGGGAGGGCGATCGTCAACCCGCTTACGGAGCGGATCGCCCGTGGAGACTATCCGGAGATCGAGCGTTGCCGCGCCTGTCTGAAGGAATGCGGCAAGGAGTACTGCATCGTCGACGCGCTCGAACGCGCCCAACGTGGCGACGTGACCTCGGGCCTCGTGTTCGCCGGCATGTCTGCCGCCCAGGTACACGATATCCCGCCTGCCGCCGTTGTCATGGAGCGGCTCGTGTCGGAGTGGGTTGCAGCAGAACAGGGGGTGCCCTCGTGAGAAGGGTAGTGATCACCGGCATCGGCGCCGTCTCTCCTGTGGGTGTGGGGAAGGACGAGATCTGGGAGTCGATCAGCAACGGACGCAGCGGCGTAGGGCCTATCACGTCTTTCGACGTCTCCGCATATCCCACCAGATTCGCCGGATACGTGAACGACTGGGACCCCTCGCCGTGGATCGATGCCCGGGAGTGCCGCCGACTGGCTCGCTTCCAGCAGTTCGCGCTCGCATCCGCACAGATGGCGATGGACGACTCCGGTCTGGTCATCGATGAGGCCACTGCCGACCGTGTCGGCGTCATCGTAGGTTCGGGCATCGGTGGTCTGGGCACGATGGAGGAACAGAAGGAGGTTCTCGACGAGAAGGGCCCCGGGCGGGTCAGCCCGCTGCTCGTCCCGATGATGATCGTCGATCTCGCTGCCGGTCAGATCTCCATACGCTTCGGGGCCAAGGGGATCAACTACGCACCCGTCTCCGCGTGCGCGACCGGGAACCACTCCATCGGGGAGGCGGGTGAGGCGATCAAGCGCGGTGACGCCGATGTCATACTGGCCGGCGGCTTCGACTGCGGCGTCACGCCTCTCGGCCTTGCCGGCTTCTCGGCAGCCCGGTCGTTGTCCACGCACAACGACGACCCTGCCGGCGCGTCGCGTCCCTTCGATGCAGAGCGTGACGGCTTCGTCATGGGCGAGGGCGGTGGCATCCTCATCCTCGAGGAACTCGAGCGCGCCCGGGCGAGAGACGCCCACATATACGCGGAGCTTGCCGGCTACGGCGCAACCGCGGACGCATACCACCTCACTGCACCTGCGCCCGACGGCAACGGCGCCCGCCGCGCCATGATTCAGGCGCTGGAGCGTGCAGGGATGAATCCCTCCGACGTCGACTACATCAACGCTCACGGAACCGCCACGGGTCTCGGTGATGCGGCGGAAACCGGCGCCATCAAGCAAGTCTTCGGCTCCGATGCACCACCGGTCTCATCCACAAAGTCGATGACCGGACACCTGCTGGGTGGCGCGGGCGCACTCGAGGCCGTCATATCGATGCTCGCGCTCGAACACGGGCTCTTGCCGCCGACCATCAACTACCGCACGCCTGACCCCGAGTGCGATCTGGACTACGTCCCGAACACCTCCCGCGAGGCGAACGTGCGCACGATTCTGAGCAACTCGTTCGGCTTCGGCGGCCACAACGCGACGCTGCTCTTCGCAAGACCTGGGCGCTAGAACCGTGGACGCCGACCAGAGGACCGAGGCCGAGTGCGCTCTCGGATACTCCTTCGCCGATCCCGTACTCCTCAAGACCGCCCTGACGCATCCCTCGTGGGCCGCAGAACATCAAGACTCCGACAACTACGACCGTCTCGAGTTCCTGGGCGATTCAGTCCTGGGCTTCGTCGTCTCCGAGTACGTCTTCACGCACTACCCGGATGCCCCCGAGGGCGAGTTGACCCTCCGCAAACACAACGCCGTCTCGGGTGACGTGCTGGCCGCAGCTGCCGATGCGATGGGCCTGCCGCGGTTCGTCATCGTAGGCAGCGGCGCCCGTGCCTCGGGTGACCGCTCCCGCGCTTCAGTGCTGGAGAACGCCATCGAGGCCATCATCGGCGCGATTTACCTGGATGGGGGACTGGACGCCGCACGGGAGTTCATCGTCCGCGTCCTCGGAGAGCGGCTATGCGAGATCCCTGTCCCCGTACTGGATGCCAAGGGCGCACTCCAGCAGTGGACGCAGGCCCGTGACCGTTCGCTGCCCGTCTACCGGATCGTTCACACGGCCGGTCCCGTACATCAGCAGGTATTCACCGCTGAAGTCACTGTCGACGGTACGGTGATCGCCACCGGTCAGGGCCCCTCGAAGCAGAGCGCCGAGAAGGCCGCGGCAGCCACGGCCCTCGAGGCCATCCGCAGTGACGAGACGCAGCATGCGGCTGCCAACGCGGAGAACCCTGCCGAAGAGTCCTGAGCACGTAAGCCTGTGATAGGATACGGGGCGTCCCGTCACGAGCCGGGACACACCGTGACTGCCTCACCGCTAGCGAAATGGGCCGAGCTTGTACCTGAAGTCACTCACCCTCAAGGGTTTCAAGTCCTTCGCTGACCGCAGCCGACTGGCACTGGAGCCGGGAGTCACCGTTGTCGTGGGTCCCAACGGCTCGGGCAAGTCGAACATCTCCGATGCGGTGCTGTGGGTCCTGGGCGAGCAGTCCGCCAAGACGCTGCGCGGCAACTCCATGGAAGATGTCGTCTTCGCCGGATCCTCTGCCAGACAGCCCGTCGGCGTTGCCGAGGTGGACCTCGTCCTGGACAACCGCAACGGTACCTTGCCGCTGGAGTTCGCCGAGGTCACGATTACACGCCGAATGTTCCGCAACGGTGAGAGCGAATACCTCATCAACCAGTCCCCCTGTCGACTGCTCGATGTCCAGGAACTGCTCCACGATACGGGCCTCGGGCGCGACACGCACTCCATCATCAGCCAGGGCCGTCTCGATGAGATCCTCAGCTCCAAGCCGGAGGACCGTCGCGCACTCATCGAGGAGGCCGCCGGTGTCCTCAAGCACAAGAAGCGGAAGGACCGGGCGGTCAGGAAGCTTGCCGCGATGGACGTCCATGTAGACCGCATCCGCGACGTCCTGATCGAGATAGACCGTCAGTTGCGACCGTTGCAGAAGCAGGCCGACAAGGCCCACGAGTACCGCGGGATCCAGGAGGAGTTGCGTGACCTAGAGGTCTCGCTCGCGGTGGGCGACCTGCGGGTACTTCAGCAATCCTGGGAGGGTGTCGAGAAGCGCGAGCGAGAGCACGATGCCGAGATCGAACTAGCGCGCTACCGGCTAGGCGAGTCCGAGCGCGAACTGGCGACCTTCCAGTCGCTCCTCGAGGAGAAGGGCCTCTTCGTCGGCGATCTCTCCGAACAGCGCAGACGCCTGCAGTCCGTGCTCGAACGCACCAATTCGGGGCTTCTCCTACTCGAGGAGAAGGGCAAGAACCTCGTAGAGCGGCTTTCGGAGATCCGTCAGAAGATTCACCAGAGCGGGTCTCGTCTCGAAGGGCACTCCCAGGAGATCGAACAGATCGCTGAGGAACGCGCTACAACGGAGGCCAGGCTGCAGGCACTCTACGCGCAGCTATCCGAGCTTCGTCGCGAGTCCGAAACCGTGAAGAAGGAGCGTCTCGCAGCCGACGGCGCGCTCTCGGCCCTGATGACCGAAGCGAGACGCGCACGCAAGGATGTAGATGATGCACGGACCGACCTGGCGGAAATCGACCAGGCCCTTTCGGGCTTCACGCTTGAATCCGACATGCTGGCCGAGCGCTCCCAGGCGGTGCGCGACCAGAAGACCACCCTGATGCAAACGTTGTCGGCACGTCGCAACAGGCTCGAGCATCTCGCCGGTCGCATCGAACACACGCGCAAGGAGGTAGGCCTAGCCGCTTCCGATGTCGACAAGCGCGTGCGCCTGCTGGAGGGCCGTCGCGTCTCCCTCGACAAGGTGCGGCTCGAGCTCGCCGACGTGCGCGCGGAGATCCGAGCGATCGATGAGGTTGACAGGGCTTTTGAGTCCGCTTCCCCCGCACTTGCAGCGATCCTGGCTCGCGAGCACGATCTTCCGGACGTCATCGGTCCGATAACCGATCACATCAAGGTGCCCGAGGAATACGAGCAGGTCGTCGAGCGCGTCATGGGCGCCGAAATGTTCTGCGTGCTCATCAAAGACGCCTCCGCCCTCGGCAGGACCGTGGCCGTTCTCGAAGAACACGGCGCTTCTGACTTCTCGCTCGTACCCGTGGACACCGCCGTCGCACCTGACGTTCCCGCCTCGGGCCCGGGGGTGCGACTGCTCGACGTCATCAAGTGCCCCAAGGACATCAAACGCGCGCTCGCCGCGCTGATCGGCGATGTCCGCATAGTCGACTCACTCGATGAGGCCATCACGGCCGATCCCTCTCCGTGGCGACTTGCGACTTGCCAGGGCCACACCGTCTGGCCTTCGCGGCGGGTCCGTGTCGGACCTAACCTCGACGAAGATGCCGGCGTCCTTGCCAGGAAGCGGGCCCTCGTGGACCTGCGCGATCGGCAGGAATCGCTTGACTCAGCGGTCGGCGACGCTGAATCACAGGTGGTCGAAGCTTCGGAGGCGCTGGCCGTCGCACAGCAGGACGCTCTGGAACTCGGCCAGACTCTTGCGGCAATGACCGCAGAAGAGGCTTCGGTCCGCGAGGACGTCGGCCGAATCGAACAGGCGATCACCGCCACTGATGCCGAGATCAGCTCGATAGAGTTGCGCCTGCGTCAGATCGAGGAGAAGACCGACAGGGACCGGCCCCACCAGCGGCAGCTCACGGAGCGCATCGACCAGGGACTCGCTCGCATCGAGGAACTGGAGGACGCAACGGTGGCGGCCCGCGAACTGCGCGACACGCGCTTTCGCGAAGAGTCCGAGGTCACAAACCGCCTCGGCACGTGCCAGGTCGAGATAGCTGCGGTGTCCGAGCGCGAAGTCCATCTCAAGCGCCGCTTCGCGTCGCTGACCTCTGAAGCTTCCGATCTCGAGAAGGCAGTCACTCAATCCGCCAACACCGTTGAGGCCCTCGAGATGCTCCGGGAGAGGATACAGCCACTTCACGACCTGTACGCCGAGCTTCTTGAGCGCGCCGAGCACTGGGCCGACAAGCTGAGAGATCGCGCTCGCTTCGAGCAAGCCGACTCCGAATCGCTTCGGCAGACCATCCACGATGGCCAGGACGGGGTGCGTGTCGCCCAGTCGGCCCTCGACGCCGTCAACGAAGCAATGGGGGAGATCCGGGTAGAGAAGGCCGCCCTGGAGGTACAGGTCACCGCCGCTGTGAAGCGTATCGTCGACGAGCTTGGAGTCCCGATCGAGCGGGCGCTCGACATCCCGGCCGTCGAGGACCGGTCTGCTGCTGCCGATCAGGCGCACAAGCTCCGAAAGCGCATTGCCAACCTCGGTCCGGTAAACCCCATCGCCCTGGAGGAGTTCCAGGGACTCAAAGACCGCCGGGACTTCATGCAGGGTCAGCTAGACGACCTTCTCTCCAGCAGGAAATCGCTACAGAAGGTCATCTCGGCCATCGACCGCAAGGTACGCGACCGCTTCCTCGAGACGTTCGAACTTGTGAACAACCACTTCCAGGACATCTTCGCCGTCCTGTTCCCGGGCGGTCACGCTTCGCTCTCTCTCACGGAGCCGGACGATCCCGAGAGCACCGGAGTGGAGGTCGTCGCGCAGCCGCGTGGGAAGCGCCTCCAAAAGATGACCCTTCTCTCGGGCGGAGAGAAGTCGCTTACTGCGCTAGCGCTGCTGTTCGCCGTGTACCGAACGCGACCGTGCCCGTTCTACATCCTTGACGAGGTTGAGGCGGCGCTTGACGACACCAACCTCAGGCGGTTCATCGCGTTCGTGGACAGCCTGCGCAACCACACCCAGTTCGTGATCGTGACCCACCAGCGGCGCACCATGGAGATGGCGGACGTCCTCTACGGAGTGTCCATGCAGGCCGACGGAGTCAGCAAGGTGGTCAGCCAGAAGCTGGAGCGCGCCGTAGCCGAGGCTGCCACGAAGTGACCGAGCCCTGGTACAAGCGCCTCGGCGAAGGCCTCGCGAAGACCAGAGGTGAGTTCCGGGGCAACCTGAACGTCCTCTTGAAGCGGGGGCCCGATCTCGACGGGCGGTTCTGGGAGGACCTCGAAGACACGCTCCTGCAGGCCGACATGGGCGTCACGGCCACCACGGAGATGGTCGAACGTCTTCAGGACCTGGCCAGCAGGGAGCGTCTGCCAGATGCAGCAGCTGTCGTAGAGCGTCTGTCTCAGGAGATCGCTGCCGAGCTGGACGTCGATGGCGACGACCCCTTCGCTCTTCAGCAGGCCACGATACTGGTCGTCGGCGTGAACGGCACCGGCAAGACCACCAGCGTCGGCAAACTCGCCAAAGCGCTAGCCGAGTCCGGGCGCCGCGTCATCATCGGTTCTGCGGACACCTTCCGTGCCGCCGCCATAGAGCAGCTGCGCGTGTGGGCCGACCGCGCATCGGTTCCGGTCATCGAGCGACCTCACGGCTCAGACCCGGCCGCGGTCGTCTTCGACACCATTACTGCAGCGCGCTCGACCGACGCTGACCTGATAATCGTGGACACGGCCGGGCGTCTGCACACTTCGGCGGACCTCATGTCCGAACTTCAGAAGCTTAAGCGCGTGGCCGAACGCGAGAGCCCGTATCCGGTCCGGGTGGTCCTGGTGATGGACGCCACGACCGGCCAGAACGGGCTGATCCAGGCGCGCGAGTTCCACCGCGCCTTGGCCGTCGACGCATTGGTCCTCACCAAGCTCGACGGCACCGCCAAGGGCGGCATCGTCGTGGCCGTCGCGCGCGATCTCGGGCTGCCCGTGGTCCGCATCGGCGTGGGCGAGGGGCCCGACGACCTTGAACCGTTCAATCCGCACATCTTCGCAGACGCCCTCGTCGGCTCGAACTGAGAACACCTGTACGATTGACTGAAAGCTCTCTCGCTCCATACCGTGAAGTACCTACCTGACTTCGGAGGCTCCGTGTTCGAGAATCTCACCGACCGTCTGCAGGCAGTCTTCAGCAAACTGACCGGCCGTGGCGTGCTATCGGAGGCCGACGTCGACTCGGCCATGCGCGAGATCCGAATGGCGCTCCTTGAGGCCGACGTCAACCTCGCCACCGTCAAGGAGTTCGTGAGCCGCGTCAGGGAACGCTCTGTCGGCCAGGACGTGATGAAGAGCCTTACGCCGGGGCAGATGGTCGTGAAGATTGTCCTCGAAGAGCTCACCACCCTCATGGGCGGATCCGAATCGAAGCTGGTCTTCTCGGGCCGCGTGCCGTCGGTCGTGATGCTCGTGGGACTCCAGGGGTCCGGCAAGACCACTGCGGCGGCGAAGCTCGCAAACATGCTGAAGGGCCAGGGGAGAAGCCCGATACTCGTCGCCTGCGATGTCTACCGCCCGGCCGCGATCGATCAGCTTGAGACCCTTGGGCGTCAGCTCGACATCCCCGTATACCGCAGCGAAAGCGCCGACCCGGTAGGCATAGCCGAGTCGGGCATCCGGGAAGCGGTCGCGAAGATGCGCGACGTTGCGATCATCGACACCGCCGGAAGACTCCACGTCGACGAGGACATGATGGCCGAAGCGGCAGCCATCAAGGCCGCTACCCGCCCGGATCAGGTGCTCATGGTCATCGATGCCATGACGGGACAGGATGCCGTCGTCGCGGCTTCGGCCTTCGCCGACCGCGTGGACTTCGATGGCGTCATCCTCACCAAGCTCGATGGAGATGCGCGCGGCGGTGCCGCGCTCTCGGTGCGCGCGCTCACCGGGAAACCCATCAAGTTCGTGGGCGTAGGTGAGAGACTCGACGCGCTCGAGCCGTTCCACCCCGAGCGCATGGCCAAGCGGATACTCGGCATGGGCGATGTCATCTCCCTGGTCGAGAAGGCTCAGAGTACGATCGACGCCGACATTGCGGCCGACATGGAGCAACGCCTTCGCAGTGGCGTGTTCACACTCGACGACTTCCTCGCTCAGCTCCAGCAGGTACGCAAGATGGGATCGCTCGGAGACATCCTGAAGATGATCCCCGGTGCAGACAGGCTTCCAAAGGACGCCGACATCGATGAGGGCGCCCTGGTCCGCACCGAGGCCATCATCCAGTCCATGACCGCCGCCGAGCGCGCCAAACCTTCTTTGATCAACGGGGCGCGTCGCGAACGCATCGCCTCCGGAGCCGGCGTCAGGGTGTTCGACGTCAATCAGGTTCTGAAGCAGTTCGCCCAGACCCAGAAGATGATCAAGCAGATGCAGGTCATGGAGCGTCAGGGGAAGCGGGGAGGGAAGCGCCGACGGTTCGGCGCACCCGGACTGCCGGGGCCTTTCTAGTCTCCTGCGCCTCCACTCTGCCAGGTTTTGACCCACGCAGGTTCATCTCGTATTATTAGTCGCTGCTCTTGCTCACGTGTGGTCAACCGGACCACCTACACGGAGGTGAAGGTTTTGTCAGTCAAGATCCGCCTTGCACGCGCAGGCGCGAAGAAGACCCCGTTCTACCGCGTTGTTGCAGCCGATTCGCGCGCCCCGCGTGACGGCCGGTTCATCGAGATTCTGGGCAGGTACAATCCGCGTACCGAGCCTTCGACCATCGAGCTCGATCTTGAGAAGATAGATGCATGGATCGCCAAGGGCGCTCAGACGAGCGAGACCGTCGCGAAGCTGATCGCTATCGCCAAGGACCCCGATGCCAAGGTCCCCGCGAAGGCAGCGGCTCCGTCCAAGAAGGCCAGGGCAAAGGCTGAGGCAGAGTCAAAGGCGGAAGCCGAGGCGAAGACCGCAGCCGAAGCCACTCCCGAGCCGGAGCCTGTCATTGAGGCCGAGGAAGTCTCCGAGGTCGAAGCAGAGGCTGCACCTGAAGAGGCCGAGGCGGCGCCTGAAGAGCCGGTCTCCACAGATGAAGCACCCGCCGAGGAAGGCGACTGAGTAGTGGTGAACGGCAAAGCCGATGTGGACGCGCTGGTGAACTACGTTGTGACCTCACTCGTCGAGCATCCGGACGACGTGCAGGTCACCAAGCGTGAAGGCACCGACGTCACGACTTACGAGGTCTCTGTGCACGCTGACGACACCGGCAAAGTCATCGGCAGACAGGGTCGCGTAATCAAGGCGATCAGAACGCTCGTACGCGCTGCTGCGTCGGTCGACGGCTCCGACGCGACGGTGGAAGTCGTCGGCTGACACGATGTCGGTGCAGCACCGACGTCTGGGCCGGATCGTCAAGCCCCATGGAGTCAAAGGGGAAGTGTCTGTCGAGTTGCAGACGGAACTCCCCCCGACGGAGCTCGTGGACGAAGAGGTCTGGATCGTCCCTCCGCCGTCATCAGGTGCCATCGCACGCCGGCTCACAGAGGCGCGGCCGGGACCCCGGGGTGTGCTCGTCACGATCTCGGGCGTTGCCGATGCGGCGGCCGCTCACGAACTGACGGGACGATGGCTTCTCGCGCGTGGGGAGGAGAGCCCCCACTCTCTGAAGGACGAACGCTCCGTGATCGGTTTCGAGGTTACCGACTCATCGCACGGCTTCATCGGGCGAGTGAAGGATGTCATAGTCACGGGCGCGAACGACGTCCTGGTTGTTGAAGAGGGCCCCTTCGGCCAGGTGCTCGTGCCGGTAATCGAGCAGGTCATACTGCGTGTGAACAATGAATCACACGCGATCGACGTTTCGCTTCTGAACGGGCTGATAGACGAGGCATTCGAATGAAGATAGATATCATCTCGATACTGCCGGAGATGTTCGCGTCGGTGCTGAGCGCCTCGATCATAGGCCGTGCATGCTCTAGTGGAGTGTTGGACATCCAGATCCACGACCTGAGGAACTGGACGGACGACAGGCACCGGACCACCGACGACTATCCCTTCGGCGGCGGTCCGGGAATGGTGATGAAGCCCGAGCCGGTCTTCCGTGCCCTTGACGAGATCGCTGACGACGGAGACGCATCCACTGTCGTCATCGTCTCTCCGCAGGGCACACCACTCGATCAGAAACTCGTCAAGGAGCTTTCCGCGAAGCAGCACCTGGTGATCGTATGCGGCCGCTACGAGGGATTCGACGAGCGGATCCGCAGTAGGGCCGACCTTGAGGTATCTATCGGCGACTACGTACTCACCGGCGGAGAACTCGCGGCGATGGTAGTGGTCGATAGCGTCTCGCGTCTTCTCCCCGGCGTACTCGGCCACGAAGAATCGGCGCTCGATGAATCCTTCTCGAACGGTCTCTTGGAGTATCCTCAGTACACGAGGCCGGCATCGTTTGCCGGACTCGACGTCCCGGAGGTCTTGCTCAGTGGCGATCATGCGCGTATCGCTGCATGGCGCAGAGCGGAGTCGATTCGCCGAACTGCAGAACGACGGCCCGATCTCTTGGAAGATGCCGAATTGTCCGAGAGTGAGCGCGAGTTCGCACGGCGCATCATCGACGAAACGGAGTAGACGCAACGTGACCACCGATATGGAGCCTATGCCACCCGAAGAGCGATCCATCCCCGTCGAGTACGAGTACGGGGCCGAACACCGGCAAGAAGAACCCATCTCCTTCCTTCGCTGGCTAGGGGAGCTCGTCTTGATGGTAGTGTTGGCGTTCGTGTTGGCGAGCGGCATACGGACTTTCGTGGTCCAGCCCTACGTCGTCCCAACAGGCTCGATGATCCCCACCATCGAGCTTCAGGATAGAGTCATCGCCAACAAGTTCGTCTACCGCTTCCGCGAGCCGGAGGCTGGAGAAATCGTCGTTCTGGACGATCCCACAGGCACCGTCACAACCTTGATCAAGCGGGTCGTCGCGACCGGCGGCCAGACTGTCGACTTGCAGGATGGTTCCGTCGTCGTGGATGGAGTCCCGCTCGACGAGTCCTACACCCACGGCCTACCCAGCGAGCCTATGTCTCTCGACATGCCCTACACCGTGCCCGAAGGATCGGTGTGGCTCATGGGCGACAACCGCACGAACAGCGCCGATTCCAGGGTCTTCGGAGCCGTGCCACTTTCGGAGATCAAGGGCCGTGCGGTCTTCTGCTTCTGGCCGATCGACCGCCTGGGCGTGCTCGAGTAGCTGCCCCATCGGCTCCAGCATGTTGGCCGTTGCCTGCCACAATCCGCTGGGATATACTGTGCACTCGTGCCTCCCGGCACCCCTGAGTACTACAACACTTACTGAACAGGAATGCACCATGGACAAGATTCGAGCCATCGAGCAGCAGCAGCTGCGTGAGGACATCCCGGCGTTCAGCGTCGGCGACACCGTGAAGGTCATGTACAAGGTCGTCGAGGGCAGCCGCGAGCGCGTCCAGCCCTTCCAGGGAATCGTCATCCGCCGCCACGGTGCGGGCAATCGCGAGACATTCACCGTGCGCAAGCTCTCTTTCGCGGTCGGAGTCGAGCGCACGTTCCCGGTCCATTCACCCAAGATCGTCAGTCTCGAGGTCGTTTCCAGGGGCAAGGTGCGCCGCGCTAAGCTGTACTACCTCCGCGACAAGGTCGGCAAGGCCGCACGCATCAAGGAACTTCGCTAGAACCTCTTCGCACCTCTGAAAGCCCCGCCCTGACGGGGCTTTCTTCATTCCGGGAGAGGTACACTGGCCGCATGAACGAGTTGACTGTGACCGAGGTCCGCAAGCTGCTCTCCGAAGCGGCCCCCGCCGAAATACAGGCCATCGCACCCACGTTGGCCTCGGACAGGCGGCCCGGTGTCGTATCGGCACTGGCAAGCGCCATTCGACGTTCGGAGCGTCACCGAGCGGAACTCGCCAGACTCGAAGCCCTCGCCCGACGTGAACTTGCTCTCGGTGACATGGGGATGCGGTTCATCGCCGGAGTCGACGAAGTGGGCAGGGGAGCGCTCGCGGGTCCGGTCACTGCCGGAGCCTGTGTTTTCCCGAGAGACGCCGCTATGCCTGGGCTCAACGACTCCAAACGGCTTTCGCCCGCCGCGCGCGAAAAGTTGGACGCACAGATCCGGACCCTGGCCACCGCATTCGCGATCGGACACGCCGAGCCTCAGGAGATCGACACTCTCGGAATCGTCCGTGCGACTGCCCTAGCGATGAGACGCGCCATCGAGGGACTCGGCGTACGCGTCGACCACGTCTTGGTGGACGGGAGACCGATCGACCTGGGGGTACCCTCCACCGCGATAGTGCGAGGAGACTCATCGGTACGTGCGATAGCAGCTGCTGCTATTCTCGCCAAGGTACACCGTGATGCGCTGATGACCGAGCTCGACTCCCGTCACTGCGGCTACGGGTTCGCCCAAAACAAGGGGTACGGCAGCCCTGACCACCTCGCGGCCCTCGCGGCCCTCGGGCCGTCCCCGATACACAGGATGTCCTTCGCGCCGTGCTGTCAGGACTCTCTGTTCTGATCCGGTTCCGATTCGGGTAAGCCTCCGCTTCACACCCCGTGCAACGCTCCTGTCCTACGAAAGGAGCGGTGATGGATCGTACGGAGATCGGAGTGCGGGGAGAGAACGCGGCAGCTGCATACCTCGAACGCTCAGGAATGCAGATAGTCGACAGGAACTGGCGGAGCGGCCGGGGTGAGCTGGACCTCGTCGCACTGGACGGTGACACGCTCGTCGTGTGCGAGGTGAAGACGCGCACGACCGAGTGCCGCGGAACGCCCGAGGAGGCTGTGTCACCGGCGAAGCAGCGGAGACTCACCCGGCTGGCGGAAGCGTATGTGGCTGCTGCAGGGCTGGACACGTGCAGCGTGCGGTTCGACGTCATCACGATCCGCGTCCTCGGAGACGACCGCGCGCTGCTTCGGCACCACCGCAGCGCGTTCGTTGTCGACTAGCCGTGCAGGCGTCGATCACAACAGCGACGCTGGTGGGAGTCGAGGCGGTGCCCGTCGAAGTGCAGGCCGACGTGTCTTCCGGATTGCCGGTGTTCGGCATCGTCGGCCTGGCCGATCACGCCGTCCAGGAGGCACGCGACAGAGTCCGTGCAGCACTTCGCATGTCCGGGTACGAATTCCCCGGTGGGAGAGTCATCGTCAATCTCGCCCCGGCGCCACTGCGAAAGCACGGCACCGGTTTCGACCTGCCCATCGCGCTCGCTGTGCTTTGCGCCACCGGACAGCTTCCCGCGCAGGCGTTCAACAGCGTGTCGGCTGTAGGCGAACTCGGGCTCGACGGGACCGTGCGTGCCGTACCCGGGATGCTCGCACATGCAATGACCGCCTCCCAGGAGAACCGCGACCTTCTCGGTCCGGTCGACGCCTGCGATGTGGTCGTTGCCGTCCCTCAACTGAGGTACAGACCCGTCGCGCACATCGGCGCGGTACGCGCGGGCCTGCCGGACCAACAGAGGCTCCCGGACGCTGCCGTCGGAGCCACGCGGCCGCCAGACGTCGATCTTGCTGAGATCGCCGGGCATGACGCCGCCAAGCGCTGTCTGGAAATCGCCGCCGCAGGAGGACACAACGTGCTCTTCATCGGCCCACCGGGTTCCGGAAAGACGATGCTCGCGCGCGCCCTGTGCGGGCTGCTACCCCCACTTACGGCCGTGGAGCGGCTCGAAGCAGCTCTCGTACACTCTGTGGCCGGCCGTGACCCGCATCCCAGCCTCGCCGGCGTCAGACCGTTCCGCGCACCGCACCACTCCTGCAGTGTCGCCGGGCTAGTCGGAGGCGGAACACCACCACTGCCCGGAGAGATCAGTCTCGCTCACACGGGCGTCCTCTTCCTCGACGAGCTCCCCGAGTTCGGACCTGCTGCTCTCCAGGCCTTGCGGCAGCCCATCGAGGAGGGCGCTGTCACGTTGGTGCGCGCGAACGGGGCGATACGATACCCGGCTGCCGTAGCACTCATAGCGGCGATGAACCCGTGCCCGTGCGGATTCAACGGTGATCGCGAACGTCGCTGCACGTGCTCACCGGGGGATGTGGCCCGCTACACCGGCCGCGTCGGAGGACCGCTGTACGATCGCATGGACATGTCCGTACGTGTCGACAGGGTCGATCCCGCGCTACTGATCGATTGCACGCCCACCAGTTCGGACACCGCTCAAGCCAGAAGCCGGGTGCTGGGTGCCAGAGAGTTCGCGAGCGCACGTCCCCGCGTGGGATTCAGGCGCACGCTGGACGACGATGCACGCCGTCTTCTCGAGGACTCGGCCAGGCGCACGCACCTGTCGGGCAGGGGAGTCACGCGTCTGCTCCGCGTGGCGCGCACTATCGCCGACATGGCGCAGAGTCCGCTTATCGCCGAGGAGCACGTCGGTGAAGCCCTGGGTTACCGCTCCTGGGAGTTGCGATGAAGAGTGACCGCTTCGTCATGCGTCTGGGCTGCACTGGGTATCCCGAACAACTATCCGAGATCCCTGATCCGCCCAAGGTCCTTTACGGCATTGGCGACCCTGCCGCCCTCGTCTCCGGGCTGGCCGTCGTCGGAGCCAGACGCGCAACACCGTACGGCCTTCGATGTGCGCGTCTGCTTGCCGGTTGGGCGGCCTCGCGCGGAGTGACGATCATCTCGGGCGCGGCCATCGGCTGCGACCGCGAGGCCCATCTGGCTGCACTCGAGAACAACGGATCCACAGTCGCTGTATTGGGTTGCGGTCCGGACGTGGACTACCCTCGCCGATCCGCCGAGATTCTGTCTTCGATTCGGAAGGGTCATGCGGTAGTCTCGGAATGCCCGTTCGGACAGCCGCCGCTGCGCTACGCGTTCGTCAGGCGGAACCGCATCATCGCAGGACTGTCTTCCGCCGTGTTGATAGTCGAGGCGGGACTGCCGAGCGGGACTTTCAGCACTGCCGATGCCGCACTTGACGCAGGCCGCGATGTCTTGGCAGTCCCCGGATCGATATTCGCCCCGGAATCGCGCGGCTCCAACAGGCTCATCCGTCAGGGAGCGACCGTCGTGACCGATGTCAGCGAACTGGCTGCAGCGATTGGGTTCCACTGTCCGCGCTCGATACCGTCAGATGCCAACAGGAACTCGGTCATGCGCGCGCTGACTGCAGACCCCATGCGACCGGACGACCTTGCGCGCGCGCTCGGAATCGACATCGTGCAGACGGCGCGCACCCTTGGCGCCCTGGAAGCCGCGGGGGTGATAGCCAGGTACTCCGACGGGAGATACGGGGTCGCCTGACGAGCTGCGGCGCCAGCGGTACCTTACAATGTCCCGTACACGGGATGGAGGCAGCTTGGAGCCGGTTACGATCATCGGAGGAGGACTCGCCGGCAGTGAAGCTGCCTGGCAACTGGCTGCCCGCGGGATTCCGGTGCAACTGATCGAGATGCGCCCGGATACCATGACGCCTGCCCATCACACCGGCGGGCTTGCCGAACTCGTTTGCTCCAATTCACTGAAGAGCGACGACCCCTGCACTGCTGCCGGTCTACTCAAGCGGGAGCTCCAGGCCCTCGGCTCGTTCATCATCGCTGCGGCACGCGCCAACGCCGTCCCGGCCGGTGCCGCGCTGGCGGTCGACCGCTCGGCGTTCACATCGGCCATCACCAGCGCTCTTGAAGCTCACCCACTGATCACCGTCGAGCGTGCAGAGGCTACCGACATTCCCACAGGCGACGTCATACTCGCTGGCGGTCCCCTGATGAGCGACTCTCTGAGCCACTCCCTGTCTCAGCTGATCGGCGCCGACAGGCTCTCCTTCTACGATGCCGCTGCCCCAATAGTCGATGCCCAGTCTGTGGACCTCAGCAGGACGTTTCCTGCTTCCCGTTGGGACAAGGGTGGGGGAGCAGACTACCTCAACTGCCCACTTTCGCGCGCTGAATACGACTTGCTGGTGGCTGAACTGGTCGCGGCGCGCAGAGTCCAGCCGAGGGACTTCGAGAAACGGGACCTGTTCAGCGCCTGCCAGCCGGTGGAAGAGATCGGCCGAACGGGACCTGATGCCCTCAGGTTCGGCGCACTCAAGCCCGTAGGGCTGATCGACCCCGCAACCGGCGAGCGGCCCTGGGCCGTCGTGCAGCTAAG